>CAYFLC010000152.1:0-3890 GCA_964343885.1 uncultured Bifidobacterium sp. | reverse complement strand
ACACCGAGGAAGCATTCACTTTCTACAAATCGGTGTTCGGCACCGACTTCCTCGGACCAATCATGCGATTCAAAGATGTCGGTTTCGGAACCACGCCGGGCATGCCTGAGCTGTCTGAGGCCGAGTTGAACATGATCATGCACATCGAGTTGCCGATCATCGCCGGCCACGTGTTGATGGCCACCGACATGATCGAGTCGTTGGGTCATCACCTGCGCATCGGCAACAACACCACGATCAACCTCACGGTCGACTCGCGCGAAGAAGCCGACCGACTCTTTGGACTTCTGGGAAAGGACTCGACTGAGTTCGCTCCGATGGCAGAAATGCCGTGGGGTCAGTACTGGGGAAGTGCACTTGATCGCTTCGGCGTTCGCTGGATGTTCGCGTCGCCGCTCTGACATGCCCCGCGTTGTCTTCACGCCGAATCTGCAGAGGCACGTTGCGTGCCCGCCGACTGACGTGGAGGCAACAACCGTTGCCGAGGCACTTGATCTTGTATTCACGTCGTATCCGCGTCTGCGCGGCTACGTCGTCGATGAACGTGGGTCATTGCGCAAGCACATGACGGTGTTCATTGACGGCAACCAAATCACCGACCGCATGAAGTTGGGAGACACGGTGCAATCGGGTAGCGAGATCTACGTGATGCAGGCACTTTCCGGAGGCTGAACATGAACGAACTCACACTGCACGTTTCCACTCGTAAGGGCCTCTTCGTCATCGAAGGCCGGGGGGCTAATGCGCGAATCACCGGCGAGCATTTCCTCGGAGACAACGTCACCTTGACTCTTACCGACCCGCGCGATGGTGCGTGGTACGCCGTGCTCGACCACGGTCACTTCGGCGTCAAGTTGCACCGTTCCGATGACAACGGTGTCACGTGGAGCGAAGTCGGAGTTCCCGCGTATCCGGAAAAGCCGGCTGGATTCGTCGACATCGACATGTGGGGCAAAGAGCGTGAATGGGCCCTCATGAACATCTGGGCGCTCGAAGCTGCAGAAGATAAGGCCGGCGCGCTGTGGTGTGGAACCAGCCCCGGCGGATTGTTCCGCTCGGAAGACCGCGGCGAAACCTGGACACTGAACGAACCGTTGTGGAACAACGAAACGCGTACACGATGGAACGGTGGCGGCCTCGACCAACCGGCCATCCATTCGATTTGTGTCGACCCGCGTGACCCGAAGTCCGTTGCCGTGGCCATCTCGAGTGGAGGTGTGTGGCGAACAAAAGACCTTGGCGAAACATGGGTGCCACATACGAAAGGCATGAAAGTCACTCATGTGCCACCCGATCAAGAGGAACTCCCCGAAAACCAGGACGCGCACTGTGTTGTGCAAAGCCCCACCAACCCCGCTGTCTTCTGGTGTCAGCATCACATGGGTATTTGGGTGTCGAACAACGACCTTGAATCGTGGAATGAATTGAAGCCCGAACCATCGTCGTTCGGCTTCGCCGTAGCCGTCGACCCGACACACGCGGAAACGGCATGGTTCGTTCCCGCCCACTCCGACCAAAAGCGTGCGCCCATCGACGGTCGGGTGATCGTCAATCGCACACGCGATGGTGGACGCACGTTCGAAACCCTCACCAATGGCCTGCCGCAGGTTCATGCGTATGACCTCGTTCTGCGCCATGCACTCGACATTTCATCCGATGGACAATCGCTGGCATTCGGTTCAACATCAGGCAACCTGTGGGTCACCGACAACCAGGGCGATCAGTGGCACACGGTTGCCAACAACCTTCCACCCATTTACTCGGTGCGCTACGCCTGAGTCGCAGAGGAGACGCCGTGGATTCACATCTCAAATCTTCCGAAGAAGTCGTTGCGGCGTACGCCGCGCTGCGCACGCGAACCCTCGACCTCATTCGAACCTGCGACCAAGGCAAAGGTGAACTGCGGGTGCCGCATTGCCCGGCGTGGACCGTGCGCGAATTGGTTGCACACATGGTCGGTGTTCCCGAAGACATCCTCGCGGGGCGCCTCGAAGGTGTGACGACCGAAGCGTGGACGCAGGCTCAGGTCGATCGTCACCACGGCGACTCATTGGTCGATCTCGCCGACAAGTGGGCGAGTAATGCCACAACGTTCGACCCCGTGCTCGCGATGATCCCCGAACCGGTCAATTCTCAGGTTGTCTTCGACGTCACGACGCACGAGCACGACCTGCGGCACGCGCTTGGAGTGCCGGGTGCACGCGATTCCGCCGCCATTGCGGTCTCGGTCGGTTGGATTTTCGACGCAGCGGACAAAAGAGAAGGTGGATCCGCAGCGCAACTCCGGGCCCTCGGTCTCGACGACTTCACTTTGATGCGCGTCTTCACTGGTCGCCGTTCGCGAAATCAGATCGAAGCTCTTGGCTTGGACGCCGATGACATTGCGCACTGGCTCGAGTCGACTCCGCTGTCGCTGTCAATCAACGACATCGACGAATAAGGCTCCGCTCGGGCGAATTACAGCTTCGTCGCGATGAGTGTGAAAAGGCCAACGAAGGCGGTGGTGAACACCGCGCCCATGGTCCACATGCCCGCGACGATTCCCGACAGCCGCGAATCAATTGAAGTGAAACGAAGGTCGGTCACGGACTTCAAATTGTCGACGTCGGATTTGCGTGCGACATCGGCCCAGCCAGCGGGTGGAAGATGTTCCATCAGTGTGTCGGCCACGTTGTCTCCCATCGTCTCGCGCAGTTTCACGTGCATTTCAAACCGGCTGGTTTCGGTAACGGTCATCGTAGGTCCTGTCGGTAGCGGTTGTTACCGGCGATGTGTGCGCAACCAAGAAGAATTTGACCGGCAGATTGGAGGCGGAGCAACGGTCCTCAGCCCACGTGGTGCGGCTTCAAGATTTTCCACCAGTTTCGCGTTTGGACAATTTCGGTTACGGGCCGTGACGTGACCCGTTGGGAGCAGCTGTTTCGGGGATGGTTAGTTCCCTGTGAAGTTGGGCCGACGCTTCTCGAGGAACGCGCGCATACCTTCGCGCTGATCGGCTGAACCGCCACACCGACGAAGTGCCTCGCGCTCGACCCTCAGCAGACGAGATTCAGGAGGATTTTCTGGCGAATGAGTTGGTTGCACCCATGAGGGGGCTCCCACCACTGCCGCTTGACTCCACCTGCACGCTCGTGTGGCAAATTGTGGAGATGAAGAAGCCATCTTTTCGACTTCGTCTGGGCCACTGCACCATTCCTGCGCGTGACTTGGAAAGCCTTGTTTCCTTCTACACGGACGTCCTCGGTTTCTATGTGACGAACCGCGGTGAACCGATACCGGGAATGGGTGAGATGGCTTTCATCTCGCAGACACCCACGGAGCACCACCAGATCGTTCTGGTGCATTCACCCGATGCACCGGCCCGCAACTTCATGTTCGCCGACCACCTGGCGTTCCATGTCGACTCCCTCGACGACCTGCGCGAACTGATGGATCGACTCACCGCTGCGGGCAACACCAGCATGGCCCCCATCTCCCACGGCAATGCGTGGTCGGTGTACTTCACGGACCCGGAAGGAAACGGGCTCGAGTGTTTCGTCGACACGCCGTTCCACGTGGCGCAGCCCCACGGTGACCCGCTGAATCTCTCGATGACCAATGCAGAAATCGAGGCCGATACCGCGGCACGTCTCGCCGACAAGGCCGAGTTCCAGCCGTTCGACAAGTGGCGCGAGACGATGGCGGCGCGCGTCGCGGCCGGCGGCGAGTAGTCGATGGATCTCGGTATCGCAGGTCGTCACGCAATCGTGTGCGCTTCCAGCCAAGGGCTGGGGTTTGCATGCGCTGATTCACTCGCGCGGGAGGGTGTGCACGTGGTGGTGAACGGTCGCAACGAAGACACTCTCACGAAAGTTGTCGAACGACTGACGAGCACGCACAACGTCAAAGTC
>CAYFLC010000151.1:0-3907 GCA_964343885.1 uncultured Bifidobacterium sp. | reverse complement strand
ATTCTCGGAAGTGAGTTGGTCATGCGAAAAGTCCGCTCTGTGTTTCGTCGTGCAGTTCCTGCGCGACCCTGTCGGGGAATTGTGCGTGAAGATCGTGGTCGGCATCGTGGTACCACGACACCTTGGCGCGTGGGATCGCATTGATCGCACGTTCGACGGCTTCACGTTTGTCGGCCGCCCAACCTGTGTTCGCCGCTGAATTCGGCGAGACGGCGGGCATGAACATCACGGGAACGCGGATCTGCGCAAACAACGATTCGGGTTCGTGCTCCCACAGGCCACGCAGAACCTGCATGTGCCGGTCTCGTGTCAGCCAAGGGCGGATCGTTCCGTCGTCGAGGACTTCCATATTGGCGAGCGTTCCGAGGATTCCCTCTTCAGGCCATGCGGGATGCGCGGAACGGATGAACCCCTCGAGACGTGAAGCCGGCATGCCGAGAAGGTTCGGAGGTGCGAGTTGTTGTGCGCACGAGTCCCAATCGGGGAAGTGGCGCTGCAGGTGAATGGTGCCGCCATCGACGGCCACCACGCCGCGAGTCGAGTCGGGCGACGAATGGGCGAGCTCGATCACGACATTGGCGCCCCATGACTGGCCGACCACCACGGGTCGATCGAAATCGAGCAATTCGATGAGAAGCGCGAGGTCGTTCGCGACGGTCTGCATGTCGAAACCGCGGTCGGGCTTTGCGCTTCGGCCGTGCCCGCGTTGATCGACGGCCACCACGGGATGCCCGCGGCGCACCAACTGCGTTGCAACGCCATCCCACAATCGTGCGTTGGAAGCGAGGCCGTGCACCAGAACGAACGGCGCTTTGTCGAGGCGGTCGTGGTCGCCCCACACCACACAATGCAGGTCGATTTCCTCTCGGATTCGGTGGAACTCGCTTCGTTGCATGGCACACGAGTTTCGCACGGCATCGGCCGAATGGCACGATGGTGACCATGCAAATGGCACGATGGTGACTATGCAATTGCACGTGCCGACGCCGCACGAGGGGCTCGATGTCGCCCTTCGCAATCTCGGCAGGCTTGTCGTTGCCTTCAGCGGCGGAGCCGACTCGGCGTTTCTCGCCGCCTACGCAACCGCAGTCCTCGGCCGCGAGAACGTGCTGTGCGTCACCGCCGTGTCCGCATCGTTGGCCGAATCCGAACTCGCCGATTGCCGGGCACTCGCAAGCGAGTGGAATCTCGACTGGCGATCGGTCGTCACGAACGAAACATCGCGTCCGGATTACATCGCCAACTCGGGGGACCGGTGCTTCCACTGCAAGGACGAACTGATGGACGTCTTGGTGCCCATTGCTGTCGAACGCGGTGCTCGGGTGGTTCTCGGCGTGAACACCGACGACCTCGGCGACCACCGGCCGGGCCAACAAGCAGCGGAGGCCAAGGGGGCAGCGTTCCCGATGGTCGATGCCGGCCTGTCGAAAGACGACGTCCGTCGACTGTCGCACGAGATGGGTCTGCGTACGTGGAACAAACCTGCTGCGGCGTGTCTTGCCAGCCGCGTGCCGTACGGCACCGCCGTCAGCGTGAACCTCCTCGGCCGAATCGACCGTGCCGAAGCCGCAGTTCGGGCAATTCTCGGTGGCGATGGCGGACCGCGAGTGAACCTCCGGGTTCGTCACGAGGGAGAAACGGCCCGTATCGAGGTCGACCCCGCGGTCTTTCCGGTCTTGGCGGCGCACCATGACGACGTCGTCGTGGCGCTCGAGGCGCTTGGGTACCGCTACGTCACCCTCGACCTCGCAGGATTCAGATCGGGCAACCTGAATTGGGCGTTGGCCGACAAGCGCCCGTAGGGTTGGGCATTGGTTCGCGACACGGGTCGCATGCAACATCACGGGGGACACATGAAGTTGTCGATGATGATCAACTACGCAGGTGGTTTCAAGGAAGCCGCACAGCGCGTGGTCGAACTCGAAAAGGCCGGACTCGACCAGGTGTGGATCGCCGAGGCGTACAGCTTCGATGCGATCTCGCAGGTCGGTTACCTCGCGGCGATCACGAACCGCGTCGAAATCGGTACCGGAATCGTCAATGTGTACTCACGTTCCGCCGCACTGATGGCCATGACCGCCGCGGGCTGCGACTACGTCAGCGACGGACGCTTCATCCTTGGTCTCGGTGCTTCCGGCCCGCAGGTGATTGAGGGTTTCCACGGCATTCCGTATGAGAAGCCGATGCAGCGCATCAAGGAATACATCGAGGTCTGTCGCACGGTGTGGAAGCGCGAGCCGCTGAACTACCAGGGTCAAACCGTTACCGCGCCATTGCCCGCCGGAGTCGGCACGGGCCTTGGCAAGCCGTTGAAGTTGATCAACCACCCGAAGCGCGCCGACATTCCGGTGTGGTGGGCAAGCCTAAAGGGAATGAGCGTCGAGGCGACGGCCGAGCTCGCGAACGGCTGGCTGCCGATCATGTTCGTTCCCGAGAAGTTCGATCGCGTGTGGGGCAAGCAATTGAAGGCGGGTCTCGCCAAGCGCAGCCCCGAACTTGGCGCGCTCGAAATCAGCGCCGGTGGCATTCTCGCCATCGGCGACGACAACGTCGGCGACAAGAAGTCGAAGATCCTCGACATGGTGCGTCCGAACAGCGCGCTGTACATCGGCGGAATGGGCGCCCGCGGCAAGAACTTCTACAACGACATCTGCCGTGCGTACGGCTACGAAGACGAGGCGAAGATCATTCAGGATCTTTACCTCGACGGCAAGAAGGAAGAAGCCGCAGCGAACGTTCCCACCGAGATGCTCGAACTGACGAACCTCGTTGGCCCGAAGAGTCTCATCGCCGAACGCGTTGCTGCGTTCAAGGAGGCCGGTGTCACTGTTCTCAGTGTGAATCCGGTCGGTGCAGACGCCGTTCGTCAGATCGAAACACTGCGCGACATCGTCGACAGCATCTGACCCGTCATGGCCGGGCAATCAGTGAATGTGCCGATCTCGGGAACTTGTGCTTCCGGCTGGGAAGACGTTCGCGCGGCGATCATCGAGAACTTCGCGACAACGGGTGAAACGGGCTGCAGCGTTGCCGTGGTGCACCGCGGTCGTCTGGTGGTCGACCTTGTTGCGGGGTGGGTCGATGAAGACCGAGCCGTGCCGTACACCGATGACAACTTGCAGGTCGTCTTCAGCACAACGAAGGGCATCGCTGCGACTGCGCTCGCCATGTGCGTCGACCGTGGTTTGGTCAACTACGACGAAGCCGTGTCGCACTATTGGCCCGAATTCGCTGCGCACGGCAAGGGCAATGTCACGGTGGCGCAGTTGTTGTCGCACCAGGCCGGTCTGTACACCATCGACGAAAAGCTCTCGCTCGACGAGATTCTCGACGACGTTCGCATCGCGAAGGCCCTGGCCAACACGAAACCGCGGTGGGAGCCCGGAACCGCGCACGGCTATCACGCGCTCACCTTCGGTTGGCTTGTTGGTGAAATTCTTCGGCGCGTCGATGGTCGCGACATCGGTCGTTTCGTCAACGAAGAAATCGCCGGCCCGCTCGGTGTCGAGTTGCACATCGGTTTGCCCGACAGGTTCCACTCGCGAGTCGCGCCGCTGATCCAGGAGAAGCCCAAATCCTCGGGTGGTCCCGAAAGCGAAGAAGCAAAGGCTGCTCGCGAACTCATCGAACGCATGATGGGCCCCGACACGCCGGGTGGGCAGGCTCTCTCGTTGTCGGGTATGTGGTCCGGTGAGGGACTCTTCAACCGACCCGAGGTGCTCCGCGCGCAGATTCCCGCCGCGAACGCCGCAACCAACGCGCGTTCGTTGGCCACGATGTATGCCGCATTGCAGCAACCGATGAATGGCGTGCGCTTGTTGTCACCTGCAGCGCTCGAAGCGGCCACGGCTGTTCAGACGCCGCAAAACGAAGGCGACAAGTGCCTCATCATGCCGACGTCGTTCGC
>CAYFLC010000150.1:3749-3917 GCA_964343885.1 uncultured Bifidobacterium sp. | reverse complement strand
GCTCGAGTGCGGGATCCTTCTCGACGTACTTGCGGTACTCGTCGAGCGTCGTCGCACCGATCATCCGCAGTTCACCACGCGCGAGCATCGGCTTGATCATGTTGCCGGCGTCCATCGCACCCTCGCCGCCGGCCGCGCCGACGAGGGTGTGCATTTCATCGACGAACG
>CAYFLC010000150.1:0-3739 GCA_964343885.1 uncultured Bifidobacterium sp. | reverse complement strand
GTATTTCGCGCCGGCGAGCATCGAGCCGATGTCGAGTGCGACGAGGCGCTTGTTCTTCAGACCTTCGGGAACGTCGCCGTCGGCAATACGGCGGGCAAGCCCCTCGACGATCGCGGTCTTGCCAACACCCGGCTCGCCGATGAGTACAGGGTTGTTCTTCGTACGCCTCGAGAGCACCTGGATGACGCGACGGATCTCGTCGTCACGTCCGATGACCGGATCGATCTTCCCCTCGCGCGCACGTGCGGTGAGGTCTTGGCCGTACTTTTCGAGCGCCTGGTACTGCTCTTCGGGGTTCTGCGAGGTGATGCGGTGCGAACCGCGGATCTTTCGCAACGCCTCGAGAAGTTCATCGCTGCCCACACCCACGCGTTGGTTCATCGCATACAAGAGATGTTCAACCGACAGATAGTCGTCACGCAGGTCACCGCGAAGCTTGTCCGCGTTGGCGAAGACATTGTTCAGCTCGCGATTCATGCGCGGCTCTTCGCCGCCGTAGGCATTGGGCAACTTTGCGACCGCTTCGTCGGCCTTGTTGCGCATCATCAATGGCGCTACCCCGACGGCCTGCAGAATCGCCGGAACGATGGTGCCGTCTTGACGGAGCAACGCCGAGAGCAAGTGATCGGTGGTGAGTTCCGGATTGCTGCGGCCGCGGGCGTCTTCAAGTGCCGCGGTGACGGCTTCTTGAGTCTTCTGTGTCCACTTCTTGGGGTCAACGCTCATGTACGTACCTCCGTTTTCCGGGTTTGCATTTCTCGTGTTGTCAACTCAGTAGCGATCACGGTCGAAGATGCTCGGCCGCTGGCCGAAGACAACGACGGCCTGACGCAGCGGAACGATTTCGCCGCGTTGGCCCTGTGTTGTCGACTGTCCGCGCGCCTCGACAAGTTGTCGACGCAGTTCAGCGACTTCTTCTTCCAACTGCATCACCATACGAATGCCTTCGAGGTTCAATCCTTCAGCAGCGAGTTGAGCGATGCGGCGCAAGCGTTCGATGTCGGCATCGGTGTACCGGCGGTTACCACCCGTCGTACGACCCGGATTCACCAAGCCACGACGTTCGTAAATGCGCAAGGTCTGTGGATGCATGCCGGCAAGTTCTGCTGCTACGGAAATGACATAGACAGTCTGTTGATCATCACGATGGCGCGCCATGGAGTTGCCCTACTTCCCTCTCGGATCGCCCGCGATGGCCGCGAGTTCTTCGATCGCCCGACGCTCGTCCTTCGACAATTTCGTCGGAACTGCGACGTCGATCGTCACGATGAGATCGCCGGTCTTTGCATCGGTCGCGATACCGCGGCCCTTCACGCGGTGCTTGGTTCCGGGTTGTGTTCCTTCCTTCACTTTCAACGTCACACCCTGACCGTCGAGGGTGGGAACGGTGACGTCGGCACCGAGTGCGGCTTCGTGAAAAGCCACAGGAACATGCACGTGAAGATTCAGGCCATCGCGCGTGAACGTTGGATGCGCCGTCACTCGACACTCCACGAACAAGTCGCCCGCTGGTCCGCCGTTTCGACCGGGGCCACCACGACCCTTCAGCCTGATGCGTTGGCCGTTGTCGACGCCCGCAGGGATGCGCACCTTCACTTCACGCGCACGGTGCTCGATGCCCGAGCCCCTGCACGAAACGCACGGGTATTCGATGATGACACCGCGACCCTGACACCGCTGACACGGAGACGAAACGGAGAAGAACCCCTGGTTCGCATCCACTGCGCCACGCCCGCCGCATTGCGGACACGACTGCGGCGTTGTTCCTGCGCGCGCCCCGCTTCCACTGCATCCGGTGCACGACGCCTCGGAAGTGAGATGCAGCGTGGTGGTGATGCCGTGCGCGGCGTCGATGAAGTCGAGCGTCAACGAGGCTTCGATATCCGATCCGCGTTGCGGCCCGGTGCCCCGCGACCCACCACGTCCGCGACCGCCGAACATCTGGCCGAGCAGGTCACCCAGCCCGTCGCCCATGTCGAAACGAAAGCCACCTTGTCCTCCGTCGCCTCCGAAGCCCATCGGTCCCATCGCGCGGACCTGGTCATATTCCTTGCGTTTGTCTTCGTCGCCGAGTACGTCGTAGGCAGCCGACACGTCCTTGAAACGCTCCTCGGCAGCGGCGTTGCCCGGATTCGCGTCGGGATGCAGTTCACGGGCGAGCTTGCGGTACGCCTTCGTGATCTCCTTCGCGGTGGACGACTGCGAAACGCCGAGCACCGCGTAGTAGTCCTTTTCGAACCACTCGCGTTGCGGTGCCATTGGCCTAGCCCTTCACCTTCACCATTGCGGCACGCAGAACGCGCCCCTTCCAGCGATAACCCGTGCGCAGCACCTCGACCACCACGGTCTCGGCACCGGCTTCGTCGGCTGGCTCGTGCATCACGGCCTCGGCCAATTCAGGGTCGAACACCTTGCCCTGGAGATCGAGAGCCTCAAGGCCCTGCTTCTGCAGTGCACCGATCAGTGCCGACCACACCGGCTCGACACCTTCGACTCCATGGCCGAAGGCCGCTTCGCATGCATCGAGAACAGGCAACAGCGCTTCGGCGATTTTGCCCGAAGCGCGATCGACCTCGTCGGCCATTTGTGCCGCTGCCCGTTTACGGTAGTTCTCGAAGTCGGCCTGCAAGCGCAGCGCGATGTCCTTGTACTCATCACGCTGCGCGAGCGCCGCGTCGCGTTCGGCAACAAGCGGATCAACGAACTCATCGACGCCATCTTCAACGACGGAGTCGTCGGGTGCATCGACGTTGTCGGATGTTGGGCTGATCGTTTCGTCACTCATCGCGACCGATGGTCACTTCTCGTCGACGATTTCGGCATCGACGATGTCGTCGTCGTTACCGGCCGACTGTCCACTCGCCGATGTACCCGCGGCATTGGTGTCGCGAGCGGCTGCCTCGTACAGCTTCTGGCTGAAGGCCTGGCTCGCCGACATCAACTTTTCGGTCGCGTTCTTGATTGTGTCGACGTCGGTTCCCGCAAGCGCGGCCTTGAGATCGGCCAACGGTGTTTCGACAGCCGACTTCTCTTCCGCGGTGACCTTGTCACCCTGTTCGCGCAGCACCTTTTCGGTTTGGTACACGAGCGAGTCGGCATTGTTGCGGACTTCAGCTTCCGCACGACGCTTGCGGTCTTCGTCGGCGTGCGCTTCGGCGTCTTTCACCATTTGGTTGATGGCGTCCTTATCGAGAGACGACTGACCGGTGATGGTCATCGACTGTTCCTTGTTGGTCGCACGGTCCTTTGCCGACACGTGCACGATGCCGTTCGCGTCAATGTCGAAGGTGACCTCGATCTGCGGAACGCCACGCGGCGCGGGCGGAAGGTCGACGAGCTGGAACTTGCCGAGCGTCTTGTTGTACGCAGCCATTTCGCGCTCGCCCTGCAGAACGTGGATTTCGACCGACGGCTGCATGTCTTCGGCCGTGGTGAACACTTCGGTACGACGAGTGGGAATGGTGGTGTTGCGCTCGATGAGCTTCGTCATGACACCACCCTTCGTTTCGATGCCAAGCGACAGCGGTGTGACGTCGAGAAGCAGAACGTCCTTCACGTCACCCTTCAGCACACCCGCCTGCACTGCCGCACCAACGGCAACGACTTCGTCAGGGTTCACCGACTTGTTCGGTTCCTTGCCCGTGAGCGACTGAACGAGATCCTGCACCGCCGGCATGCGAGTGGAGCCGCCGACGAGAATGACGTGGTTGATCTGACCCTTCGAAAGGCCCGCGTCTTT
>CAYFLC010000149.1:0-3939 GCA_964343885.1 uncultured Bifidobacterium sp. | reverse complement strand
CCCGAGAACGCACAGCTCATTCGCCAGAAAGAAGGAACCGCATTCTTACGTGATGACACGCTGCGCAACACCAAGGTTGAAGTTCTGCGCTACGGCCAGAATGTGATCCTCTGGGTCGACCCCGAATCAGGCAACCTTCTTCGCTTCGAAGGACGCAATGCCGCGGGAACACTTCCCGTCATCGTCGACATCATCGCGCTGAAGAAGTTCGACTTGCAGGGGCCGACGGTCCAACAAGTTGTCGACACAACCAAGTGGACCGACGAGTACAACTCGTACGCACCCGAGAGTCCTTGAGTAGAGAAAAAGAACAAACTTCTTTCGCTTTATCGGTCGTTGAGCACAATGTCCGTCACTTCTAGCGTCAAAACGATCGCGGTGATCTGTACCGCCTATCGCATCGCACGTGAAAGTGGTGAAAATGAAGCCGCGTCGCTCTCTCCG
The DNA here is from genome assembly GCA_964343885.1 of uncultured Bifidobacterium sp. Taxonomy (GTDB): domain Bacteria; phylum Actinomycetota; class Acidimicrobiia; order Acidimicrobiales; family Ilumatobacteraceae; genus F1-20-MAGs119. The sequence goes on along the minus strand of CAYFLC010000149.1, from coordinate 3,495 downwards.
CACGCTTGCCCTCATCGGCCTTCTCGCATCGGTCGCGCCGATCGCAAATAGCCTTCCTCCACTTTCTTCTGCTCATGCAGCTGCCGGCAACATCACCGGCACCGTCTACAACGACAAGAACTCCAATGGTTCCAACGATGGCTCCGACACGGGGGTGTCCGGTGTCAGCGTCTCGGCATACGACTCTGCTGGCACAGCTGTGGGAACCACAACCACCGCCCCAAACGGCACCTACACAATTGCGGTGAGCTCGGCCACGACAACCGCCGTCCGTATCGAATTCACCACCCCCACCGGCTATCAACCTTCGTTCTCTGGTTCGGGCAACGCCACATCGATTCAATTCACCACTATCGGCTCAAGCGGTGTCGACTATGCCGTCGAACGCCCAGGAGAATTTTGTAGCAACAATCCCGGAGTTGCTGCGATTTGCTTGAGGCCGGGAACAACATCGTTGGCTACTTCATCAGGACTCACAACTATCGCTCGAATGAACAGTTGGACGTCGCGAGATTCCGTGACCTCAATCACATCGCATGCACAAACCGGAGCGATGTGGGGTCTGGCATTTGACTCGGTCCACCAAGTGATGTTCAGTGCCGCGGTCTTGAGAAGACATGCGGGCCTCGGTCCAAAGGGAATTGCAGGGATCTACGCCGTGAATCCCGATTCTCCTGGAGTGATCGCCTCGTGGGATTTGTCCCAAGCCCCCTACAACCTCGTCTTCAGTTCCGACAATTCAGCGTTCACCGATGCATCTCGCGGGCTAGTCGATTCAACGTATGAGTCTGTTGATGCAACCGCATACTCGAACGTTGGCAAGGTTGGAATCGGCGACATCGACGTCTCGATGGACGGATCATTTCTGTACGTCACCAACTTGTATGAGAAGAAGATCCACAGGATCGCCGTTTCTTATGCTGCCGGAGTTCCTCAACTTGGGTCAGTAACGTCCTTCGCACTCCCTGGATCAATATGTACGGGTAGCGATACCGCAAGGCTTTGGGCGGTCAAATACGAAGTAGACACCGATTCAATCCTCGTGGGAGTTGAGTGCAGCAACGAGGGACTCACGCCTTCTTTGACGGTCACTCCGTCGGCATCGACGACTATGACCTCGGGCGGAAAGATTCTGCGACTTGCGCCGTCGACATCCACGTGGACAACCGTGACGGATGTCGATCTGGATTACGTTCGCGGTATCGAGATCGACTACTCAACTAATCCCGGAGATTCGTGTAGTCGAGCTGACCTGACGAAATCGACCCCCAGCGGTAAAGCATGTTTGCGCGGAAAATGGCATGCATGGACGGACAATTATGCAAAATTGGTTGACGGCAGCGCCGTGAACGGCGCACTCCAAATGTTTGATGGAGTGTTTAACCTCCCGAACAGCGGAAACTTCGCAATTGTTCGAAAATTGTGGTGGCCACAGCCAATCCTCGCTGATATTGAAGTGTTGCCGGACGGCTCACTGGTTGTTGGCGTGATGGACAGATTCGGTATGCAAATGGGATCGAATAACCGTGAGCCGATTTCGTCCTCCAATTATGCAACTGGTTATGTCGCGGGCGACATGTTGATTCTGTGTCCAAGCGGTGGCACTTTTGTTCAGAATAATGCCGACGGATGTACGCCTGCTTCGGGCGACGACACGTACATGATGGAATTAGGTGGTGTCAGTGGCCGACAGTCATACCACGAGGTCTTTGATGACAACTTCGACAATGGAAGTCGTCCGGGAAACAGCGGAAACGCACATCAAGAGTTGACAATCGGAGGACTAGCTTTCAATCGCGCACGTTATGAGCTCGCGGTGACGTCAATGGACCCAGACGGACAGTTCTTTACGGGCGGTGTGCGTTTCTTAGATGTCAATCCCCTCAGCGCAACAATGGGACACCCGGTTAGTTCACCTTCGAGTCCCGGATTGGTCTTCACGGGGAATGGGGATCCCGCATTTGAAGGTGACAGCACTCAAGATTGGAAATATTCATTCATGAAGTCGACTTCGATGGGTGATCTTGAGTTGCTCTGCGAGTCGGCACCATTGCAGATTGGCAATTACGTGTGGATCGATGCCGACAGGGACGGTATTCAAGACGCCGGAGAAACTCCTGTCGCAGGCGTGACCGTGCGTCTCTACAACGCTTCCGGGGCGTTGGTGGGAACCGCCATCACCGATGCTCAAGGCCGTTACTACTTCTCGTCAAATGTGAGCGAGGCAGCTGCAGGAAATGGCGACAACGTTGGTGGTGGGTTGGTCGCGAACGCAACTTTCACCTTGAAACTCAACAACAGTGCAAATTACGCATCGGGTGGTCCGCTCGCGGGCTATTCGATGACTGGAGTGGATCAGACAAACTCGGCAACGCTCCTTGATGACAGCATCGACTCGGATGCATCTAAGACGAGTTGGATGCCCGAAATTGCCGTCGCCGCACACCTACCAGGCGCCAATGACCACACGTTCGACGTGGGTTTCAACACGACAACGGCTCCGGTGTCGCTTGGCAACTACGTGTGGTACGACGAGAATTCGGATGGTTTGCAGACGGCGGGGGAGTCGCCCGTGGCGGGAGTGACCCTGACATTGACTGACCTGTCCGGCAACCCTGTGATCGACGTGTCGGGCAGTGCGGTTGGTCCGACGACCACCGATGCAGCCGGTCACTACATGTTCAGCAATCTGCACCCCGGTAGCTACAAAGTTGTGATCACGTACCCAACTGGAATGCAGGCGACAACTGCAAATGTCGGTTCGGATACGTCGATTGATTCCTCGAGTACTTCCGCGACCTCCGCAATGATCCCTGCGGGCGGTCAGGATCTGACTCTCGACTTCGGCATTGTGCCAACGAATGGCTGGAACGCGTACAACGCAACCACAACGACGACATCAACGACAGTCGTCGGTGGTGGCGGTTCAGGATCAACCTCGACGACCGTTGTGGGCGGTGGATCCAGTTCGGGATCCACTTCGACGACTGTCGCGGGAAGTGGTTCGGGTACGACGACATCCACGGTTTCTGCCACGACGACATCGTCGATTGCGCCGGCGACGGTTGTGCCGGGCGGTGTGTCGGTGGGGAACCTTGTGTGGATCGACCTGAACAAGGACGGCATCCAGGACGTGGGTGAACCGGGTATCACCGGCGTGAAGTTGGTGTTGCGCGATATCGCTGGTCGTGTGGTGACCGATCTGGACGGCAAGACGGTCGGCCCGACGTACACCGATGCGAACGGTTTCTACTACTTTTCGAATCTTCCGGTCGGCCAGTACGAGGTGTCCATCACCTATCCGTTGGGTTACACACCGACGAAGACAGGTTCGGGGACAACGGCGACTGATTCGTCGACTGATTCGGCGATTTCGAAGAGCCTTCCGACCCCGGGAATGAAGGACTACACACTCGACTTCGGCGTGATCGTTTCCGCGGTGATCCAGGAGCAGGTGTGGATCGACACGAATGGTGACGGGTTGTTGACCAACGG
>CAYFLC010000148.1:0-4019 GCA_964343885.1 uncultured Bifidobacterium sp. | reverse complement strand
GTCGGCGGATCACTGGGTGAGACGTGCCTGCGCGCGCTCGGTGACGACGGCACGTATCTCGTTATCGGCTTTGTTGGGGGGATTCCCAAGTTGCCCGCCAACCAAGTCTTGCTGCGAAATCGAAAGGTCGTCGGTGTCGACTGGGGCGCTTGGGCAATGCGCAATCCCGACGGCAATGCCGAAATGCTGGACGAAGTTCTCGACCTCATCGGCAAAGGACGATTGTCGCCGGTCGAACCGAGTGCCTTTCCTTTGTCGCAGGCAGCACAGGTGTTGGCCGATCTCGAGAACCGGCGGATCGCCGGGAAGGTCGTACTGGTGCCCGACAACTAGTCTGGCTGCATGGCAAAACAGAGACCATTCAGATTCGGGGCGAAGGCCAAAGTTGCGAACACCGGCCAAGAGTGGGCCGACATTGCCCGCCAAGCCGAAGACCTCGGATACGTCAGCCTGCAAATCGACGATCACTACACGAAGCAGCTCGCGCCCGTTCCCGCGCTGATGGCAGCCGCGTGTGCAACCAAAACACTCGAGGTGGGAACACTCGTTGCAGGAAACGATTTCCGCAACCCGGTCGTGTTCGCGAAAGAGGCGGCAACGATCGACATGCTGTCCGACGGGCGCTTCACGCTCGGCCTCGGCGCCGGTTGGATGAAAGAGGACTACACGATCACCGGCATCCAACAAGATGACGCCCTCACGCGTATCCATCGCATGGAAGAAGCCATCGACGTGATGCGGGGCCTCTGGGGTCCCGGCCCGTTCTCGCACAATGGCCGCTTCTACAGCGTCTCCGAAATCGACGCGTGGCCGAAGCCCGTTTCGAAGATCCCGATCACCGTTGGTGGCGGCGGCGAGAAGTTGCTCGGCATGGCCGGAAGGAAGGCCGACATCGTGGGTATCAACCCGAAGATCGTCGGCCGTGCGATCAACCCGCGCTCGATGGCCACCGCGGCGGCCGATGTGGTCGACGAAAAGATCCGCTACATCAAGGCAGGTGCCGGCGATCGATTCGACGACATCGAACTGTCGTTGCAGGTGTTTGTCACGGTGGTGACGGATGATCCGAAGGGCGTTGCCGAGAAGTACGCCCCCGCATTCGGTCTTCCGCCCGAGGTCGTTCTCACGGCGCCGTACTTCCAGATCGGAAGCGTCGAGCAGATCAAAGAAAACCTGATCGCGTTGCGCGAGCGTTGGGGAATCAACTACATCGCCTTCCAGCAGGACGCCACCGCCGCCATGGCACCGGTCGTTGCTGCGCTCTCGGGCAAGTAGTCAACGGCTCGAGTGAAGTCGGTCAACCCACGGCTGGCGCCCTTCGGCACCACGATCTTCGCCGATATGTCGGCGTTGGCAACAGAACTCGGGGCAGTGAATCTTGGTCAGGGTTTTCCCGACTCCGACGGTCCCCGTGCTGTGCTCGACGCCGCCATCGATTGCATCAATGGTGGTGTGAATCAATACCCGCCCGGGCCAGGAATGAAGGTTCTGCGCGACGCGATTGCCGCACATCAAAAGCGGTTCTACGGGTTGGACTATGACCCCGACAGCGAGGTGCTGGTTACTGCCGGCGCCACAGAAGCTCTCGCAGGCGCCATTCTGGGTTTGCTCGAACCCGGCGATGAGGTGGTGGTGTTCGAGCCGATGTACGACAGCTACCAGGCGTGCATCGCGCTTGCCGGCGCGCGGGCGGTGCCCGTTACCTTGAGGCAGCCGTCGTTTCGCCCCGATTTCGACCAGGTACGTCGTGCGATCACTCCGCGCACCAAGATGCTCCTCGTCAACTCGCCCCACAACCCCACGGGCATGTTGCTGAACGACGATGAGCGGCACGCCATCGCGCAAATTGCCGAGGAGCACGATCTTGTGGTGGTGGCCGACGAGGTGTACGAACACCTTGTATTCGACGGACTGGCGCACCGTTCGCTCGCCGCGTTCGGCGCGTTGCGCGACAGAACGCTCGTGATCTCGAGCGGAGGCAAGACCTTCAACACAACCGGATGGAAGATCGGTTGGGTGTGCGGCCCCCGCGAACTGGTTGCTGCCGCGCGAGCAGCCAAGCAGTTCCTCACATACGTGAACGGCGCCCCCTTTCAGCCCGCGATCGCTGTGGGGCTCGGCCTCGATGACGTCTACTTCGCATCGATTGCGGCGGAACTGCAGGAACGTCGCGACGAATTGGTTCCAGCGTTGAGGGCCGTTGGCTTCGAGGTGTTCGACACGTCGTCCACTTATTTCGTGACCGTTGACTGTTTCCCGGTGTGTTCCGACGGTGACGGCATGGCCTTCGTGCGGCGGTTGGCTGTCGAAGCGGGTGTCGTGGCAATTCCAAACGCGGTCTTCTATTCGGCCGAGAACCGAGATCGTGGTCGATCTCTGGTGCGGTTCGCCTTCTGCAAGCGTCGCGAAGTCGTCGCCGAGGCGGCCTTGCGTCTGCGAAACTGGAAGCCGTGAAGGTTGCCGCGGTTCAACACGACATTCAGTGGCTTGACCGCGAGGCAAATTTCGCTCGTCTCGATGGTCGCATCGCCGAAGCGGTTGGTGAGGGTGCGCGGCTTGTCGTTCTGAGCGAGATGTTCTCGACCGGTTTTGCGGTCGGCGACACGTGGGACGCCAGCGTGCCCGAAGCGCGTGGCGGAGCATCGTCGCAGTTCATCGCCTCTGCATCCAAGCGTTACGGCGTGTGGGTCGCTGGGTCGTGTCCCGAAACAACCACGGCAGGCGATCGTCCGGCCAACACGCTGGTTCTGGCCGGTCCCAGTGGTGAACTTCATCGATACGAGAAGATTCATCCGTTCTCGTACGGCGGCGAAGACAAGTTCTTCCGTCCAGGTTCGGGAACGGTCACCGTCGACGTCGAAGGCGTGTCGGTCTCTTTGTTCGTCTGTTACGACCTGCGATTTGCCGACCGGTTCTGGAACCTCGCCGAAACGACCGATTTGTACATTGTTCCGGCCAACTGGCCCGCTTCGCGCGCGGCGCATTGGTCGACGCTCCTCGAGGCGCGCGCCATCGAGAACCAGGCGTACGTGGTGGGGGTCAATCGTGTCGGTGCGGGTGGAGGTCTCGTGTACTCCGGGGGAAGTCGAATCGTGGGACCGTTCGGCGAAGACATCGCCCGCGCGGGGGACGTCGAGACGATCATCTACGGGGAAGTTTCACCCCAGCACGTTCGCGACATTCGCGCTCGATATCCGTTCCTGCGCGATCGCTGAGATCAGCGGAGTTTCGGCCAGTTACCGAAACGCTCGAGGTCAGCGACGGTCGATTCCATGGCATCAGGAGCCACGGGGTGCGAAATCAAGAACCCCTGGGCCTTCGCGCACCGCAAGTCGACAAGCGACTGGAGCTGACGGATGCTTTCGACGCCTTCTGCCACCGTGTCGAGGCCCAGCGAATCGGCCATGGCGATGATGGTTTTCACGAGTGAACGCGCATTCACATCGTCAGCGACGCCCGAGATGAAAGCACGGTCAATTTTCAAACGCTGGATGGGGAAGCGCTGGAGAAGCGAGAGTGATGAATATCCGGTACCGAAGTCATCGATGGCGACACGTACGCCCATGGCATTCAAACGCTGAAGAGTGTCGAGGGCTTGTTCCGGCTCGGCGATCATCACGCCTTCCGTCACCTCGAGCCATAGCTGCTGGGGTCGAATCCGTGCGCGCGTGAGGGCCTCGCCAACAACCGAAGTGAAGTTCGGGTCGTGAAGCTGTCGCGGCGACACGTTGACAGACATCGACGCGGAATCGGGGCAAATACCGCGGTCGATCCACTCGCGGAGGTGCGACAATGCCTCGAGAAGAGCCCAGGCACCGATCGGAAGAATCGTTCCGGTCTCTTCGGCGATCGGAATGAACTCGGCCGGCGACACCGTTGTTCCGTCCTCTTGTTCCCATCGCATGAGAGCTTCGAAGCCAAGAACATCGCCGAGTTGGATGTCGATGATCGGCTGGTGAACCAGGCGTAGTTCACGGCGTTCGAGGGCTCGGTAGAGAGATGTTTCGATGGAAAGACGT
>CAYFLC010000147.1:0-4029 GCA_964343885.1 uncultured Bifidobacterium sp. | reverse complement strand
GGAAGTCTTCGCCGGCTTCATGGCACACACCGATGCACAGGTCGGACGCATTCTCGACTCACTCGACGAAATGGGCGTCGCCGACAACACGATCTTCGTGTACCTCACCGGCGACAACGGGGCCTCGGCCGAGGGAACCGTGAACGGCGCGTGGAGTGCGCCGTCGTTCCAGAACGGCATTCCCGAGGACCCCGAATGGATCCTCGACCACATCGACGACTTCGGCTCGGCAAAGTGCGAGAACCACTACAACCTCGCGTGGGCGTGGGCGCTCGACTCACCGTTCCAGTGGATGAAACAGATCGCTTCACACTTCGGTGGCACCCGCAACGGGCTCGCAGTGCGCTGGCCGAAGCACATCAAAGACCCCGGTGGTCTACGCACGCAGTTCCACCACGTCGTCGACCTGTACCCCACCATCCTCGAAGCAATCGGCATCGACGCCCCACACGCCGTCAATGGCATCGACCAAATGCCGCTGCACGGTGTGTCGATGATGGGTTCGATCGACAGCCCGAAGTCACCCGAATCACACCACACCCAATACTTCGAGATGTTCGGTAACCGGGCGATCTATCACGACGGTTGGATCGCCTCGTGCTTCCACGGTCGCGTGCCATGGAAGCGCTTCGATTCAGTTCCCTTCGACGGACCGCAGGAAAAATGGGAGCTTTACAACATCACCGAGGACTTCTCGCAGGGTGTCGACCTCGCAGGCAAACACCCCGAAAGACTCGAACAACTGAAGCAGCTCTTCGACGCCGAAGCCGAACGCAACGGCGTGTACCCGCTCAAGGAACCCGGGCAAACATTCGGCGCCGCCTTCCAGGTCGGCGATGCACTTGGGAACATCACGAAAATGACCTACACAACCGCAAACTGGCGCATGCCCGAACGCAACGTGGTGAACCTGAAGAACTGTTCGTTCCGCATCACAGCCGACGTCACAACCAACACAACAACACACGGCGTCATCGCGTGTCAGGGCGGCAACATGGCGGGTTGGTCGTTGTATCTCGACGACGAATCAAAACCCGTCTTCCACTACAACTGGCTCGGCCACGAGCACTACATCGCGCGCGGCACCGCGTCACTCACCCCAGGACAACACAGCATCGTCGTTGACTTCGTCTACGACGGCGGTTTCGGCGCAGGCGGTGACGCGGTTCTTTCCGTCGACGGAACCGCGGTTGCAGCAGCGCGGCTCAACCGCACAGTGCCCGTCGTGTTCTCAATGAGCGGCGAAACGTTCGACGTCGGCCTCGACTCGGGTTCGCCAGTGGGCTACTACCCACACATCTATCGATTCACCGGCGCCATTCGCACGGTGACTCTCGAGCGCCTCAGCGAACCATCACCGGAAATCAAGGCGATGGTGGCCGACGCAGAGTTCCGCGCCAGCCTCGCCATTCAGTAATCGGGCATTCAGGCTCGTGTCGAGCGCAATCGCCGTTTCAGCTCGACGAAGATTCCACCCAAGAGAATGAACATCAGACCGAAGCGAGCCAAACCGGAACCGTTCGAACCGGTCTTTGGCAGGATCGCCGCTTTCGCCGCCTTCACAGACAGTGAGATCGACGTTGTCCGTAAGACACCATTCGAGTCTCGAATTGCCACATCTGTTCGGACATAGCCCTTGAATCCCCGGACGGGATTGAAGACCGCACGTCCATCGACGATCGTCCACACACCTTGCGAGGTCTTCAGCTTCTTGACGACGCCGTTCGGTGTCCTGAATCCGAAGGTCGAGGAATCAAACTTCTCGCCAGCCAGAGACTTGAACACATCGGACGGTTTGACAGCGATCGCTTCATCCGCTTTGAAGCTGAGGGAATCCGTTGATTCATTGGCGATCAGTGGACCAAGGTCTTCCGGAAGGTTGTCGAGTGCCGCGATGACCACGGTCTGAGTGCCGGTTTGTTCAGAGCCCGAGTTGTCGGCAACTTTGAATACGAGCGACTGAATGTGCACATCACCTGATCCGTTTGCTGGTGTGACGATGACACGTCCATCAACCACTGAGTAAGTACCCGATGAATCGGTGAACGATGTGACCCATTTGTTGGTCGCCGGATCGAGAATCTTCAGACTGCTTTCGTTGAATCCGCCGGCCGGAGTAACAAGTCCATTGAACGGATTGATCTTCGCCGGCCCCGTTGGCGGCACAACGCTCATGTCCTTTGCCCCGTCGACGACGTAGGCATCGGGAATCGTGGAAGACGAATTCGTCGAGGACGACGACCCGCCGGACGAGGAGGATCCGCTTGACGACGAACTATCCGACGATGATGAGCCACTAGACGATGACCCACCCGACGACGAACCACCCGACGATGATGAGCCACCCGACGACGACCCGCCGGAGGATGCAACAGGACAACTGCCCGGAATGGTGGTGGTTGGAGCAACAGTCGTGGATGTCGTCGAAGACGTAGTGGTCGAAGACGTTGTCGTGGATGTCGTCGCAGCGCGTGCCACAGTTGTGGTCGTCGCAGGTGCAGTTGTGGTGACCACGACGAGACGCTGACCGAGACTCACCGTGACAGCCATGATGAACGCATCCTCGAGACGTCCCCCCACGTACGGGTTGAGCGCATTGTTGCGAGAATTCAGGTCAACCTGAAGGGTGATTTCCGAATACGTGCCATTGAATCGAATCGATCCGCATCCTGCGGGGTCGGTTGCACCGTAACCATTCGAGGTGGTGCTGCAATTCGACGTTGGGTTCTTGTTGATGAGTTCAATGCGATTGTCACCCACCAGTCGAAGGTTGTTTTTTCCAACGAGCGTCATTGACGCCCCCGGTGTGACCACTTCGAATTCCGTCCAACTGGTCGACTTACCGTTTGTCGCCGAGTCGTATCCGCCACCGCCGAGTCCGGAAAGGTGAACCATCGGATCGAGTGCCGGTGGCGAGAACGTGATCTTGAACTGTCCTCGATTCGGACACATAACACCGTATGTGCACCCTTCGTCAGCCGTGACCAATTGAGCACCGGTGACATTGACGAGCGAATTGTCAACAAACATGCCGTTGGCACCGCCGCGTGCACTCATCTTCTGATCTGTTGCATTGATGCCGGCACCGGCGCCAATCCCTTGGATTGTGATCTTCGTCCCCGATGGAGTAACGGTTGCGCGCTGTGCACGGAAGTTCCACGACACACCATCGATGACTCGACTCGTGCCTGCTGCACCTGAAGCGAATGCCCATCCCCCGTCAGTGGTACTGCCACTGATCGCTCGGGGAACCGCGACGACACGTGACGCATGAGCGCTTTGGCTGAGCAACGAGGCCGATGGAACGGTTGGCGCCTTCGCACTGCTTGCAAGCACTCTCGACGTCAAGCCGCGGAGACTCTGAGTCGCGACAGGTGGGCATGTGACCGACGCAGACGCTGCAGCAGATGACGACGTGGGTCCTTGGTTGCCCGCGGCGTCAGCGACCGCATTCGCACTGAGTTGCGCCACGAGCGTGCCCGCTCCGACGCATGTCACCGTCACAGTGATAGTCGTGCCCGACGCAGCCGATGGCGTGAAGGTGCAACCTGTTGCCGTGCCCGTGTTCGTGAAACTCGATGCCGACAGGCCCGAAACCGATTCGCTGAACGTCAACGTGTAAGACGCCGAAAGCGAATTTGTGTTTGAAATTGTTGCGGCCGACCACGATGCGGTCGGCGGTGTCGTATCCACGGCCGAAATGGTCACAGTGATCGACTGCGTTCCACCACCAAGAGTCGTTTGCCCGTTACCCGCGACGTCAGCAACAGAAAATCCGCCCGATGCCGCCAAAGACGACGTCACAGCACCACCTCCAGCGGTGGCGGTCGACGTTGCACTCACGGTGCACGTTGTCGAGTTCGTCTGCGTGATTGACGTGATAGCCGAGATATTCGTCAGCGTGAAATCGGACGAGGTCAAGGTAGTGCAGTCAATCGCCTCGTTACCCGTCACAGTGAAAGAAATCGATGCCGAAGTCGACGTCGCTGCCGACCGCGCCAACGTCAGGGTTGGCGGCGTGGTATCGGG
>CAYFLC010000146.1:0-4066 GCA_964343885.1 uncultured Bifidobacterium sp. | reverse complement strand
GCGCCGGTTGCGTCGACGTTCGACGTCCAGTAGTTGCCCTCCGGGAAACCTTGAGGGCAATCTGTGTCGGACGCGCACGCGAAGAGTTCCTGTTTGTCGCGTAGTGCATTGAGATTGTCGACGCTGGGGAGAACCCATCCGCCGAGACCACCGAACTCCAGCGTCGAAGTCATAGCGTCGGCATCGCCATAGTCGCCGAAACCATTGAGCGGTGCTGCTTCCCACGCCGTATCGCCGGCCTTCAGACCTTCGACAAAGACGATGCCACCCGCGGGGCCAGTGTCGCCGACCTTGCAAAAGCCACCCTGCGAACACAGGAAGCCGGCGTCGACATTGCGGTCGCGCGAGTCAGACGACGAACCGCAAGCGGCAAGTGAGGCAACAAGGCCGATAGCCACGGCCACAGAACCGAGACGACGCCTCATCAGTTGTCCCCCGGAGGCTGAACGTCGACCTGTTGAAGTTGCACTTCGACCTGCTTGATGACCTGAATCGTTCGCACCGGGCGCACATAGTGCAACTCATTCGCCTCGGCCTTTGAAGGTGAGCCGGATGGTGACGAGAAGTCGAGCACCCCGTTACCGAGAGTTTCGCTGATACCCCAGTACTTCGAGTTTGCAAAGCCGGTCATGCATGGGAACGCCTTCGCACACTTGAACTGGCTTCGCCCGGCACGCATGGCTGCGAGTTCGCTGAGCGTCGGCAGACGCCAGTCACCGAAGCCGGCCAATTTCATTCGCGCAACCGCCTGAGCTGCAGTCTCAACGCCGGCAAACCACGTTGCAGGGGCCACTTCGAAGAGCGTCACAGAATCTGTGTCGTAGGCGTCGGCACGAAGGACGATGCCGCCACCCGGACCTTTGTCCCCCGGAGCGCACTTTCCGCCCTTGTTGCACGGCTGATTTGGAATTGGGGCGAGCGTCGTGGCGGGAGCCTCAGTGGTCGTGGTTGCTGGAACCTCGGTTGTCGTCGTAGTGGACACTTCGGTGGTTGTCGTAGTTGCCGGTTCAGTAGTCGTCGTCGTAGTCGTAGTCGTCGTGGTTGTCGGCTCGACGACCAGACCACCGAATGCGCGGATGACCCGCACGACTTCGGAGTCACGCGAGGTTTTGCCTTGGTACCCGAAGCCGGCGACATATGCGACGCCGACAGCCAACGTTGCACCCCAATAAGTGGTCGCAGGAGCGCGCTGAGTTGAGGTCCAGTAATAGCCGCGCATGCCGCCGACTCGATCGGCAACCTTGCCCATCTCGACCATTTCGGCATACGACGGTACGTACCAATCTTTCCGCTTGCCGCCGCGGTATGCACGGGCAGCGGTCGAAGCGGCAAAGGAGTTCCCACACAATTCGGCACTGGCATTTGTGTTCGCGAATCCCGCCCCGATGCCAGAAACGTTGACGGCAGCCCATGCGGTCTGCTCGCCACACGAGGAGGGCGCCCGGAATTGTGCTTCAGGCGGCGCAACCTCGAGGTAGTGGCAATTCGTGGAGCACGCGGCACCCGGAACGCTGAACGGAGCGACCGACGCGTAGAACACGATGCCCCCGCCGGGCCCGGTGTCGCCGATCTCGCATGATCCGTCCGCCGAGCACGTACTGCCGTCGCCCGCGGAAGGCTCGGGCTCGGTTGTCGTCGTGGTCGGCACTTCGGTGGTCGTTGTCGCCGCAGCGGTAGTGGTCGTCTCTTCGACGGTTGTCGTAGTCGATTCCTCGGTGGTCGTAGTTTCGCCTTCTGGCGCAGCGGTCGACGTTGTTGATTCTTCAACCTGGACACTGTCGGGAACTGTTGTCTCAGCGACGGTTGTTTCGGGTGCGGTTGTTTCTTCGATGGTCGTGGTTTCGGCATTGACCGGGGCCATCTGGAACGTACGGACGGGTCGGATGAAGTGGGTCGAGTCGTCTTCGGCCACCGACGTCGTGCCGTCAGCGAAGGAGACGACCACGTGCTTGCCGTCCTGCATTTCTGACGTCCAGTAGGTGTCGTCGCCGAATTGAGTTGCACAGTCGGCATCGTCGGCACACGCGAAACCCGCTATTTGGTTGCGGATGCTTTCGTTCACGTTCGCCGCCGGCAATGTCCAGCCGTTGACGTCACCGAAATTCAAGTCGTCCAATTGGCCAACAGCATCGAGATACGTGCCATAACCGTTCAGCGGCGCGACCTCCCACATGTCGACACCCGGCTCTGTTGCCCCGATCACCACGAAGCCACCACCCGGGCCGGTATCGCCCACCTGGCACGGCCCGCCTTGTGCGCATCCCTTCAACTCCGCGACGTTGCGCCCACGCGAATCGGAAGAACCGCACGCAGCAAGCGATGAGGCAACCAGTGCGGCGGCGATGCCGAAACGGACGAATGCGAAGCGCCTCATTGCTCGACGGGGTTCCCGAGAGTTGGCATTTCAGAGGTCACCGGACCCGCGACACCATCGAGCGTCGCGATCACACGCACAGGTCGCACGCGGTAGTTCGTGTTCGGCAGCGGGTCGGCGGGGTTGGACTTGCCTGTGAAGTCAACGATTCCCGCAGCGCCTGCGGCTCCACCGAACCAATACGGGGCATTGGCGAAGCCATTCGTGCAGAACGTGCCCTTCGCACACGCGAAGAGTGCGCGTGACGCGCGCATCGAAAGCAGCTCAGAGGCTGACGGGAGTTTCCAATCATCGAAACCTCTGTAAACCAAATTGTCGACGTACGCCTTCGCCTGGGGCCCACTGCCATACCAAGTGATCGGAGCAACTTCGATCAGCGTGATGGGATCACCATTGATTGCATCGGCCTTCACCACCGTGCCACCGGCAGGGCCGCGATCTCCGGCCTTGCACTCGCCACCTTCGGCACACGTCTTCGTGGGACCCGCCACAACGGTGGTGGTTGTCGTCTCGGCTACCGCCGTCGTGGTCTCCGCCTCGGCTGCTACCGACGTAGTGGTGGCGTCGGTTGCGCCAACGGTTGTTGTCGGCTCGCCCGAAGCAGCCGTGGTCGTTGTCACTTCGGAAGCCGTCGTCGTTGTCTCTTCGACCGCGGTAGTGGTCGTGGTCGTGACGTCACCGCCTTCGTTGCCCACTGCGGTGTCATCGACTGCGACAGTGGTGAAGACCGGCACGACGGGCTGTTCGGTCATGCGGAAAGAACGAACCGGCCGGAAGTAGTAAGTGGCGGTTACCGCATCCGCTGAATCTGAACCATCGACGAACGACTTCGTCGCCGCTCCCCCATCGACTTCGTCACCGGTCCAGTAGACGTCGGCGGCAAAGGCAGACGAACAGTCAGTTTCGTCGGCGCAGGCAAAGACATCCGCCTGCTTCCACATTTCCTCGGCGATTTGAGCCGACGGCAACTGCCAGTTGATGAAACCACCCAAGTCGAATCCGAGAATCATGTCTCTCGCATCTTCCAAGGTTCCGTAGCCGTTCACAGGCGCTGCTTCCCACATGTCCGTACCCGGCGTGTCGGCACCCACGAAGACGATTCCGCCAGCCGGCCCGATTTCCCCGACCTTGCATGGGCCGCCCTGCGAGCACAGTGCGGTACCTCCGGCGTTGCGATCACGCGAGTCGGACGAACCGCAAGCAGCGAGTCCGAGTACCGCGAGGACCACAGGCACTGCAAAGTATCGGCGACGCGTCATGCTCATGACGGCCCCAATTCGGTGTTCAGTTGCACGCCCACGAGGCTGCGCACAGGGCGGATGTAGTGCGACGCCCTGATTGCCGCATCCTCGGCCGGGCCGACACCCGCGAAGTCGACGGTCTGGATGCTGTCCTGGCCGTTCGACCAATACTTGGCATTTGCGAACCCCAGCGCACATCGCTTCGAATTTGCACACCGGAACAAACCACGTGATGCCCTCATCCGAACCATTTCGTCCGAAGTCGGCATGCGCCAGTCGTTCTTGTTTCCGTAAGTCAAGCGCAAAGGAACGAGTTCCGAGACTTCACCGCGCACGTACCACGTGACGGGCGCAACCTCGATCAGGTTTCCCGGTTCGACCAACACGACGGTGCCACCTGCGGGACCCTTGTCACCCGGAGCGCACTTTCCACCGGTTGCGCACGTCAACT
>CAYFLC010000145.1:0-4076 GCA_964343885.1 uncultured Bifidobacterium sp. | reverse complement strand
CGCTCACGGTTCCCGCCGGCATCGTCGCACGAAGAAGATCGACGGGCGTGAGACCCTCGCGCAAGGTTCCCGACACCTGCGATGTGAGGTGCATCACGTGGCTGTAACGCTCGAGAGTCATCAACTCGTCGACGTGAACCGAACCGAACTCGGCGACACGACCCACATCGTTGCGCGCGAGGTCGACGAGCATCACGTGTTCGGCCCGCTCTTTCGGGTTCTCGCGCAACTCGCCTGCGAGACGTCGGTCGTGTTCGTCGTCGCGACCACGACGGCGCGTACCTGCGATGGGCCGACTGGTGATGCGGCCATGCGACAACTGCACCAACGGTTCGGGCGAACTTCCGACGATCGAGATTTCCGGTTCGCGGACGAAGTACATGTACGGGCTGGGGTTCACCTGACGCAACACGCGGTATACGTCGTATGGCTCGGCATCGAGCGCAATGTCGAAGCGTTGCGACAACACCACCTGGAAGATGTCGCCGGCACGAACGTGCTCTTTCGCCACCTCGACGGCACGTTGGTAGGCGCCGTTCGCAAGCGACGAAGCGACCTGGGGCACCGCTTCACCGGCCACCGGGGGCTCGACCGGGCTGTACGGCAAAGGCTTGGCGAGTAGATCGATGGAATCGTGGATGCGACGCACGGCGGCCTCGTACGCGGCATCGATGTCGACACCAACGGTCGACACACTTTCGAGAACGTACAGACGCTGGCGCCAGTGGTCGATGGCGATCATCGAACCGATGACGTTGATCACCGCATCGGGAAGATTGCGGTTGTC
Source organism: uncultured Bifidobacterium sp. (assembly GCA_964343885.1). GTDB lineage: Bacteria > Actinomycetota > Acidimicrobiia > Acidimicrobiales > Ilumatobacteraceae > F1-20-MAGs119. Next base: position 3,289 of record CAYFLC010000145.1, on the reverse strand, counting down.
GTCGGGAACATTGGGGAGATTCTCGACCTCGCGAATGACGTCGTAGCCGATGTAGCCAACGAGACCACTCTGCAGTGGCGGAAGATCGGGAAACATTGGCGCCTCGTAGATGCGCAGCAACGCCTCCATCGCGGCGAGAATGCCACGGTCGGTCGGCACGCCAGCAGGAAGCGATCCGGTCACCGAGACTGTTCCGTTTTTCAGAACGAGTCGCGCCGATGGATTGCGACCAACGAACGAGAACCTGCTCCAGCGCTCGCCGTGCTCGACCGACTCGAAGAGGAACCCATTCCCTTCGCCCACCACCTTGGCGAAAACCGAGACTGGGGTTTCGAGATCGGCAAGCAACTCGGACCAAACCGGAACGATCGGATGCTCGCCTGCCAGACGGCGGAATTCGTCGAGCGTCGGACGAATGAGGGTGTCAGATTCGGTGGCACCCAACATGGCTCAGCCGAACTTTCGGTAGAAACAGCTGACTTCGCCCGTGTGGCAGGCGCCCTTGCCTTCCTGTTCAACGAGGAAAAGAAGGGTGTCGGCATCACAGTCGTAGTAGCCCTCGCGCACGAACTGGCGGTCGCCGCTGGTATCGCCCTTGCGCCACACTTCGGAACGGCTGCGGCTCCAGTAGACCATGCGACCCTCGACCAGGGTCATGCGCAATGTCTCGGCGTTCATCCACGCCAACATCAACACCTGCTTGGTCGCAATGTCCTGAGTGACCACGGGTACGAGACCATCGGAGTTGAATTTGACCAACGACAGTTGGTCTTCGATGACAGGGATCGGAGTGATGTTCACAGATACAGCCCCGTGCTTCCCTCGATACGCGAAGCGGCGACGGCATGCAGGTCGCGTTCGCGCAACATGATGTAGTCGCTGCCACCCACTTCAACTTCGTATCGATCGTCGGGGCTGAAGAGGACGTTGTCGCCCACCTCGGCCGCACGGACGTTCTGGCCCAGTGCCACGACTTCGGCCCAAACGAGACGCTTCGAGATCTGCGCGGTTGCGGGAATGAGAATGCCGCCCGACGACCGCCGCTCGCCCTCGTTCTGGGGAATCTTGACGAGCAGCCGATCGTTCAGCATCTTGATGGGAAGCTTCTCGGCGGCGTCTGACACGGCAGGCACGGTATCCGCGGTGGGTATCCGATGAAAACCCGATTTTTCCGAGTGGCTAGCGTTCTGGCATGTCCTCACCTTCATCAACCGACCCACAGGTACGCGAACTCCTCGACCAGATGGAAATTCGCAACGTGATCTCGCGATACTGCTGGGCGCTCGACAAGAACGACCGCGAATTGTTCGGACAGGTGTTCGCGGCAGATGCCACGGCTCACCTCGGTAGCCCACTGCTCGAGGGCATTGATGCGATCTGGACCCGCATCCGCAATGCACTTGGTCACCTCGACGGCAGCCAGCACATCACCGGATCACAAGAGATCAACGTCACCGGCGACACGGCGACAAGCCGCGCCTACCTCTTCGCACAGCACATCCGCAAGGAAGCCAAGAACGGCCCGCACTACGTGGTTGCCGGTGAATACCTCGATCAACTGGTGCGCACGCCCGACGGCTGGCGCATCAAGTACCGCATCCTCAACACCCTCTGGACCGAAGGGAATCGCGAGGTCGCCACAGGCGACCAGTGAGCACAGTCGCCACCGGCGACAAGTGAATTGATCAGCGAGCGGGGCGGACACGAATGCCGGCCGCGGTCATCGCGGCTTTTGCCTCGGCGATGGTGTGTTCGCCGAAATGGAAGATCGAGGCGGCGAGGACGCCACTGGCTCCACCTTTTATGACTCCGTCGACGAGATGGCCCAGCGAGCCAACGCCACCACTGGCGATGACAGGAACGTTGACCGAATCGCACACCGCGCGCGTGAGTTCGGTGTCGAATCCCTCGCGAGTTCCATCACGATCCATCGATGTGAGCAAAATTTCGCCCGCTCCGCGACTCACGGCGTCGATGATCCACGCGATTGCGTCGATGCCGGTGGGTGTGCGACCGCCGTGAAGGAAAACTTCCCACCCGGCGCCGTCAGCACGACGTTTCGCGTCGACCGCGCACACGCAGCACTGGGCGCCGAACTCGGCGGCAATCTCGTTGATGAGATCAGGCCGTTGCACCGCCGACGTGTTGACACTGACCTTGTCGGCGCCGGCGCGCAGCATCGATCGCGCGTCTTCGAGCGAACGGATACCGCCTCCGACGGTGAACGGAATGAAGACCTCCGCCGCGACACGTTCGACCATGTCGATGGTGGTCTTGCGGTTGTCGGATGACGCGGTGATATCGAGGAAGACCAACTCGTCGGCACCCTGTTGGTCGTAACGCGCGGCGAGTTCCACGGGGTCTCCCGCATCGCGCAGACCAACGAAGTTGATTCCCTTCACCACGCGACCCTCGGTGACGTCGAGGCATGGAATCACGCGCGCGACGTTCACTTCCCCACCCCCCGGACCGCGGCGATCGCCTCGGCGACAGTGAATCGACCCTCGTAAATGGCCTTGCCCGTGATGACTCCCCCAATGTTCCGGATCAACGCGAGCTGTGCGATGTCGTCGAGCGTTCCGACTCCACCGCTTGCGATCACCGGCATCGGCGCCACACGCGCAGCTGATGTGAGTCCTTCGATGTCCGGCCCGGCGAGCATTCCGTCGCGCGAGATATCGGTGATGACCGCGCACGAAGCTGTGGGATACCAACCGAGAGCATTGATGAGAGAAACGTTCGAGGTCGTGGTCCAGCCGTCGGTGGCAAGCGCACCGGCGCGGTGGTCGAGTCCCACAGCAACGGCCACACCGACCGACGTCGTGACCTTTTCGACCAAAGCTGGTTCACGAACCGCGGCCGAACCCATGACGACACGCGCGACTCCGAGGTCAGCCAGCGTTCGGGCATCGTCAATCCCCCGTACGCCGCCGCCCACTTGCACCTGTGCGCGACCGGCGAGTGCCGTTGCAACCCTGCCAATTGCGGCCCGGTTGACTGCGGCATCACCTTTTGCGGCGTCGAGGTCGACCATGTGCACCCACGAGGCGCCAGCGGAAACGAAAGATTCGGCGACCACCAACGGATCGTCTCCGTAGACGGTTTCGTCGGCGTAGTCACCCTGGCGAAGCCGCACGACATTGCCTCCGCGCATGTCGATCGCCGGGTACACAACGAATTCAGAATCGTTTCGGTCAACCACGGCCGTCTCCGCACGATGCAACGAAGTTCGCGAGAATCTGCAGACCATCGGTTGCCGACTTCTCGGGATGGAACTGTGTGGCCACCA
>CAYFLC010000144.1:1593-4112 GCA_964343885.1 uncultured Bifidobacterium sp. | reverse complement strand
ATTGCTCGTGCACAAGGGTGTCGAATACGAAAAGGCCGGCGCGGTTCCCGACCCGACCAGCGCGGGTAATCCCGAACTCGCCATCGTCCTCGGTTTGTTGCAGCGTTCGCTGAAGACCGACGGCCAGAAGTGGACCCGTATGGCCGCGGGCATCAAGGGCGTCACCGAGGAAACCACCACGGGTGTGAAGCGCCTCTACAAGATGGCCGAGCGCAACGAACTGTTGTTCCCCGCGATCAACGTCAACGACAGTGTCACAAAGTCGAAGTTCGACAACCTCTACGGATGCCGCCACTCATTGATCGATGCAATCAACCGTGCGACCGACGTGATGATCGCCGGCAAGATGGCGGTTGTCTGCGGTTACGGCGACGTGGGCAAGGGTTGCGCACAGAGCCTCCGCGGCCAGGGTGCACGTGTTGTCGTCACCGAGATCGACCCCATCAACGCCCTGCAGGCCGCGATGGAGGGCTACCAGGTCGACACGCTCGAGTCGGTCGTTGGTGAAGCCGACATCTTCGTCACGGCTACCGGCAACGAGGCGATCATCACGACCGAGCACATGTCGAACATGAAGCACAACGCCATCGTGTGCAATATCGGCCACTTCGACAACGAGATCGACATGCTCGGCCTGTCGCGCAGCGGTGCGACGCGTGACGAGCTGAAGCCCGGCACCGACCTGTGGACTTTCCCGGACGGTCACGCAGTGATTGTTCTCGCCGAGGGTCGTCTCGTGAATCTCGGTTGCGCAACCGGCCACCCGAGCTTCGTGATGAGTTGTTCGTTCTCGAACCAGGTCATCGCTCAGATTGAACTGTTCAACAACACGCACAAGTACCCGACCGGCGTCTACGTGTTGCCGAAGCACCTTGACGAGAAGGTTGCCGCAGCGCACCTCGATGCCCTTGGCGTGGTTCTCACCAAACTGAACGACGTGCAGGCTGAATACCTGGGCATCGACCCGAAGGGTCCGTTCAAGCCCGATCACTACCGCTACTGAGTCGGTCGGCCACACTCAGCCTTCGAGCGCTTCCCCCGTCGCCGTCTCGGCGAGCGACGGGGGCATGCGCAGCGCCCCGATCGCGATCTGCACCAGCGGTCCGATACCGAAGGCAAAAACAAATGTTCCGAGGCCGATGTGTCCGCCAAGGAAGAGTCCGACGATCATCACGGTGATCTCGACGAGCGTGCGCGCCAGGCGAATACTGATGCCGAAACGCTTGTTGAGCCCGATCATCAGGCCGTCACGCGGGCCCGAGCCGAGTTCTGCGCCGATATAGAGACCGGAACCGAAGGCAATGAAGAGCATTCCGCCGGCGAGGTAGGCGATGCGCACGATGATCAGTCGAGAGTCGGGAAACACGTCTTCCATGAGGTTCTCGACGAGGCCGATCTGCACGGCATTCATGATCGTGCCGATGCCGGGGCGGATGCGCAGTGGAATCCAAAGCAGCAAGAGCACGATGCCGACGATGATGATCACCGTGCCGAGCTTCAGATCGGTGATCTTCGAAATTCCCTGATGGAAGACGTCCCAGGGCGGCACGCCGACGCTGGAGTGCACGAAGCACGCGATGCCGGCACCGAAGCAGAACAGTCCGGCTGCGCAGCGCAAGAGACGCTCGAAGAACCGTTCGCGCAGTGGGCGTGGTTGCGGCGCAGAGGACCGTGTGTCGGGCACGCGACGACGCTAGTTGGTTCGACGCGAATTGGAGCGATGAATTCCGCGGAAGTCGGCGATTCGCACACACCGGGTCATGCAGGATCCATTCCGGTCACATGGTTCGATCCGTTCGGCAGCGGCATTCACGGTCAACAGTGACGTGCATCGGATGATCGTCGGGTTGAAGTATCACAATCGTCGTGCGCATGCTGCGCCCTTGGGGGGTCTGCTTGCCAACGCAATTCGTGCGGATGCAACCGTTGATGTCGAGAAGTTCGACTTCGTGACGTGGGCACCGACATCTTCGGCGCATCGGCGACGACGTGGATTCGATCAGGCCGAGTTGATCGCACGCCAAGTCGGTCGACACCTCGACATTCCTGCTCGGGCTCTACTCCGCCGACGGGGAAGTGTCGCGCAAACCGGTCGTTCGCGGCGCGACCGACTGTCGGGACCTGTGTTCGTGGCGCACCGCGTGGCACGCGGTGCGCGTGTTCTCGTGATCGATGATGTGACGACAACCGGTGCCACGTTGCGCGCTGCAAGGCGCGCATTTCGCAGCGTTGGCGCGGAATTGGCCGCGTGCTGGGCGGTCGCGGCGACCCCTGCCCGATAGCATCAGCGACTGCATGGGAATCGAGTCCTCCGAGCCGGTGAAGGCAAGAAAGTCAAGGCTCTCGAGGGCCTGATTCCCGACATCAACGCCCTCGAGACCACGATCAGTGCGCTGTCCGACGACGCGTTGCGCGGAAAGACCGACGAGTTCCGCTCGCGCATCGAGCGAGGAGAGTCGCTCGACGACCTGCTCATCGAGGCTTTCGCCGTCATGCGCGAAGCCGGCAAGCGCGTACTC
>CAYFLC010000144.1:321-1583 GCA_964343885.1 uncultured Bifidobacterium sp. | reverse complement strand
CACTACGACGTGCAGCTCATGGGTGGCGCCGCCCTCCACTTCGGATGGGTCGCAGAAATGAAGACCGGCGAAGGAAAGACCCTCGTGTCGACCCTGCCGGCATACCTGAACGGTCTGGGCGGCAAGGGCGTGCACCTCGTCACCGTCAATGACTATCTGGCACGCCGCGACGCTGAATGGATGGGGCGGGTGCACCGTTGGTTGGGCCTCAGCGTGGGCCTCGTCATTCCCGGATTCCGCGAGCAGCCGTCGCAAAAGCGCGAGGACTACCTCTGCGACATCACCTACGGAACCAATAACGAATTCGGCTTCGACTACCTGCGCGACAACATGGCAGGTTCGCTCGACGAAAAAGTGCAGCGTGGTCACAACTTCGCAATCGTCGACGAAGTCGACTCAATTCTCATCGACGAAGCACGCACGCCGCTCATCATCTCGGGTCGTCTGGCCGATGCCGCCAAGCTCTACTACCGATTCGCCTCGATCGCCCGCTCACTCGTGCGTGATGTCGACTACGAGGTCGAAGAAGACAAGCGCACCGTGGTTCCCACCGAGTCGGGAATCGAAAAAGTCGAACAGCAATTGGGTATCGGCAACCTGTACGACGGTGTGCAGCAGAACCTCGTTCACCAATTGCAGGTGGCGTTGAAGGCCAAAGAGCTCTACAAGCGCGACAAGGACTACATCGTCCAGTCGGGCGAGGTGAAAATCGTCGACGAATTCACCGGCCGTATTCTCGAGGGCCGCCGTTGGAGCGAAGGTATTCACCAGGCCGTCGAGGCCAAGGAAGGCGTGAAGATCAAGGAAGAGAACCAGACTCTCGCCACGATCACGCTCCAGAACTACTTCCGTATGTACGGCAAGCTCGCCGGCATGACCGGAACCGCCCAAACCGAAGCGGCCGAACTCGTCAATACCTACGGCCTGCAAGTGGTTCCGATCCCCACCAACAAGGCCGTTGTCCGTGCCGACCAGGCCGACCTCATCTACAAGTCCGAGGTTGCCAAGTTCAACGCGGTCGTCGACGACATCGTCGAGCGCTACAACATCGGCCAGCCGGTTCTGGTCGGAACTGTCAGCGTCGAGAAGAGCGAGTATCTCTCGCGGCAGTTGAACAAGCGCGGAATTCCGCACGAAGTCTTGAACGCGAAGCAGCACACGCGTGAAGCGCACATCGTCACCCAGGCCGGTCGTCTGCACGCCGTCACCGTTGCAACCAACATGGCCGGTCGTGGCGTCGACATTCTTCTCGGTGGTAGCCC
>CAYFLC010000144.1:0-311 GCA_964343885.1 uncultured Bifidobacterium sp. | reverse complement strand
CGAGGGTCTCGCGCGCCAGGCGGTTCTCTCCGAAGGTTTCTCGGCCGAAACATTGGCCGACGAATTCACGTTGCCCATGCCGCTCGACCAGATGCCGGAAGAGTTCCGCAAGCACCGCGAAGAGGCGCAGGCTCGTTATGCCGCACTTCTCGCCGACTTCAAGACGTCATGTGCCGACGAGGGCGCCGAAGTACGCAAGATCGGCGGCCTGTACGTGCTCGGCACAGAGCGTCACGAGAGCCGCCGAATCGACAACCAGTTGCGCGGTCGCGCGGTCCTTCGGGCGGACCCCGGCGGGCCGCGTTCCTCCC
>CAYFLC010000143.1:0-4161 GCA_964343885.1 uncultured Bifidobacterium sp. | reverse complement strand
GGTCGCCCGGCCACGACACCACCACGTTGTCAGCCATGGGGAAGCGGCGTCGCGTGGCGAAGATTTCACGGGCATCGCACACGGTGACGCGGTAGCCGAGAATCTTGGCGACGCGTGCGAGCGCTGCGGTGAAGTCGACTGCGCCGAATATCCACATCTGTGGCGCTGGCGCGAAGCTTTCGATGAACACCTTGACGGTCGGTGTGTCGACGAGGTCTTCCGGCGTGGTTTGGCCCGACGGGCCGTAGTGGCGAACACCGGTGGTTCCGGCTTCGAGTTCGCCCAGAGCATCGCGGGCGACGACGCGATCGAGTTCAGTATTGCCGAGTGTTCCGAGGTGTGCGGCGTACGGCGTGACGAAGATGGTGGCACCAGTGTGCGGGCCCTCGATGACGGTGGCGAGCGCGACGGGTTCGTGTGAGCGGGTGCGTTCATCGAGCGGGTCGAGAAGCGGCGCGATCGACTCGTCGGCCGGCTGGATGAAGAGATGAATGACGCCCCCGCAGGTGAGGCCCACCGCGAACGCTTCGTCGTCGGAGTATCCGAACGTGACGACTCCGCTCGGCTTCTCACCCGCGAGAATGGCGAGTGCCTCGGAGACAACGGCACCCTCGACGCATCCACCACTGACCGAACCGACGACCTGACCCGATTCGCTGACTGCCATCGCCGCGCCGGGTTCGCGCGGGCCGGAACCTTCGATGTCGACGACACGGGCGATCGCAAAGCGCGTGTTGGCGCTCCGCCATGCGGCGAATTCGGGAAGCAGATCGCGCATGTCGTGAAGTGTACGGGGGTTCCGACTTCGCTAGTCGAGACGTGAAATGGCCTTGCACAAACGATCGAGGGCGTCGATGGAATGGCCCTCGACAAAGTCGTCGATATGGGGCATCGCGGCCGCCATGCCCTTCGCCAGGGGTGCATAACCCTTGGTGACCTTCAGTGGGTTCACCCAGATCGTGCGGTGAGCTGCGCGGTGCAGACGTTGCATTTGTTCGCCGAGAAGTTCGGCATCGCCGCGGTCCCAACCGTCGGACAGGACGACGACGATCGATCCTCGAGCGAGGCCGCGCACGCCCCAATCATCGTTGAAGGTGCGCAAACATTCGCCGAGTCGTGTGCCGCCGCTCCAATCGGTGACTTGTCGGGCGGCGCGGCTGATCGCCTCGTCGGGGTTGCGTGTGGCGAGTTCCTTGGTGAGTCGTGTGAGCCGTGTGCCAAATGTGAACGCCTCGACGCGCTGGCGTCCGGCAACGGCCGCGTGAACGAATCGAAGGAACGCACGCGAGTAGGGCTCCATCGAGCCGGAGATGTCGAGCAGCAACACGAGCCGACGAAGTTTGTCGTCGGGCTGCTTCCAGTAGCGACGCAAGGGTTCGCCTCCGGACCGAAGCGATGCTCGCACGGTGCGGCGCAGGTCGGGAACCGCGTGAGTTCCGTGTGCGCTGCGCAGGCGGAGCGACTTGCGCCGTGGCCCGGCAAGGCGGAGTCGGGACATCAGTTCGCGGGCGAGCACGAGTTCGTCGTCGGTGTAGCTGGCGAAGTCTTTTTCGCGCAGAGATTCGACTGCCGAGAAACGCAGCGTGAGCGTGATGTCGGCCTCGGTGGTCGCGGCGCTTCCATCGGCACCTGCATCTTCGCCGTCGTCGGTGGCAAGCGCAATGCGAATGGTCTCGATGTTCGGTTCCTCAGCGTTGGCCATGCGTGAGTCCCAGAACACCGCGAACACGCGATCGAACGTGGCAAAGTCTTCCGGGCGGCGGACGAGCGTCGCACGCGCCGCCCAGTACACGTCGGTTCGGTCGCCTATTCCGAGGTGGTTCAGTGATTCGACGAATGAAACGACGCTGTCGACGGGTGCGTCGAGGCCCGCGCGCCGAAGGACACGCGCGAAGGCAACGGCCATCGCTTCAGGCGTCGTCAGTTCGCCCGGTGACTCTGCGTGTACGAGCGACACGGTGATATCAGCCGTGGAACGCGCCGCGCTCGAGCGCTTGTTTGACGAGTGCGGCAACGCCTGTTTCGCGCACGCGTTCGTGGTCTTCGCGATACTTCAACACGGTGCCGAGGGTCAGTTCGACGACTTCGTCATTGAGGGTGGTCACGCCCATGCGGCCGAGTGCCGTTGCCCAGTCGATCGTTTCGGCGATACCCGGTGGCTTGTACAGCTGCAGCGCACGCAATGCCTCGACGGCGCCGGCAACTTGACGGGCGAGGTTCACGCCGGCTTCGGGCACGCGCAGCTTCACGATGGCAACTTCACGGTCGAAGGTGGGGTGTTCTACCCAGTGGTACAAGCAGCGGCGCTTCAAAGCGTCGTGCACATCGCGTGTGCGGTTCGACGTGAGAATCACAACAGGCGGTGTTGCCGCGCGGTACGTGCCCAATTCGGGGATGGTGATCTGGAAGTCGGAGAGCACTTCCAACAGATACGCCTCGAATTCGTCGTCGGCACGGTCGATTTCATCGATCAAGAGAACGGGCGACGGGCCGTCGGCATGGTCGATGGCGCGAAGAAGCGCACGCTTCAACAGGAACTTCTCGTTGTACAGCTGCGACTCGAGCTCGCCGGTGCCCGCGCCCCGCGCTTCGCCCGATGCTTCGGCGGCGCGGAGGTGCAGCAATTGGCGGGCGTAGTCCCAGTCGTACACGGCCTGTGCGGCGTCGATGCCCTCGTAGCACTGCAAGCGGATGAGTTCACTGCCGCGTGCCTCGGCGAGAACCTTCGCAAGTTCGGTCTTGCCGACGCCGGCCTCGCCTTCGAGCAACAGCGGGCGCTGCAGCGTGAGAGCGAGGAACACCGCCGTGGTGAGGCCGTCGTCGACGAGGTAGTCGTGGGCGACGAGAGCATCGCGAACGACCTCGGTCGACTCGGGTGCGGCGGTGAGGTATGCCATCGAGAAAAGCCTACGAGTCGAATCCGAGACCCATGCGATCGAGGCCACGGAGCCAAAGATTGCGCTTGCCGGTCTTGTCTTCGTGTTGCAGCGACCAGCGCGTGGCCTGGATGCCCATGAAACGGAAAGGCTCGGGTGGGAACGGCAGTGGCTTGTCTTGCACGAACTTTGTCGACGTGGCCTTCGACCTGCGGCCGTCGAGAAGATCGAGCATGACTTCGCCACCGAAGCGCGAGGCCGCGGTGCCGAGCCCGGTGTAGCCCAGTGCGTACGCAACGCGTCCACCCATCGCTTGACCCCAGAAAACGCTGAAGCGACTGCAGGTGTCGATGGCGCCACCCCACATGTGGCTGAAGCGTACGTCTTCGAGTTGTGGGAACGTTTCGAAAAAGTGACGCGACAACAGCGCCCATGATTCGGGACGCGATTCGAGTTCCGTGTTGACCTTGCCGCGGAAGTAATAGACGGCGTCGTATCCGCCCCAGAGAATGCGGTTGTCGGCGGTGAGTCGGTAGTAGTGGAACTGGTTCGGGATGTCGGAAATACCTTGGCGAAGCTCCCAGCCGATCGACTCGAGTTGATCGTCGGTCAGCGGCTCGGTGACCATGCAGTAGTCGTACACCGGGGCGATGTAGTGACCGAGACGCTTGAGGAGCGGCTTGAACGCGTTGGTGCACAGTGCGACCTTGCCGGCGCGCACGCGGCCGAGTGCCGTTTCCACCAGCACGCCGACGCCGTCTCGTTCGATGTTCGTGGCTTTGGTGTCTTCGTAGATGTGTACACCGAGAGATTCGGCGACTCGCTTCAGGCCCCAGACCAAACGGGCCGGGTCGACGAGTGCGGCGCGATCTTTTCGCCAGAGCCCGCCGAGATAGGTGGGCGAATGGATTTGTTTGTGCATCGCGTCGCGGTCGAGCCATTCGACGTTCTGGCCGAGAGATCGCAGCTGCAGGAAGTCCTCGCGCATCTCGTCGACGTACGTGCCGGGGTGTGCGGTGGTGGCCACGTCGATGACGCCGGTGCGTTCGAAATCACAGTCGATGTTGTATCGGCGAATAGCGGCTTCGATTTCGTTCAGGTTCCGAATACCGAGGTCTTCGAGCACATCGATTTCATCGGGAAAGCGTTGCTGGGCGTTGGCAATGCCGTGCGTGAGCGAAGCTTCCATGAACCCACCGTTGCGGCCGCTTGCCGCCGAGCCCACTTCGTGGGCGTCGATGAGGATGACATCGCGGGAAGGGTCACGTTCCTTCGCGATGATTGC
>CAYFLC010000142.1:0-4287 GCA_964343885.1 uncultured Bifidobacterium sp. | reverse complement strand
TTCAGACGCCGCAAAACGAAGGCGACAAGTGCCTCATCATGCCGACGTCGTTCGCGATGGGATACATGGCGCACAGCGTGTTCACGCAGTACGCAGGCCCGACAAGTTTCGGACACCCGGGATTCGGTGGCTCGGTCGCTTTCCTTCAGCCGTCGCGTGAGTTGGCGTTCGGTTACGCGATGAACAGCCTTGCAGCGAATCTCGCCGGCGACATGCGCGCCCAGACGCTGATCAATGCTGCAGCTCGGTGCGCAGACGCCGTCTGAGCGGAGTCGTCAGCACCATGTAAACGGCGCCGGCCAGAGCCGCGGCAACGGCAAAGATTGCGATCGTCGGGCGGACCCCGATCGCGTCAGAAACCAGGCCCGACATTGCACTCGTGATCGAGAGCACCAGCGTGACGATTGCAAAGTCACCCGCGAGCACGCGACCGCGCACGTCGTCCGGCGCACGCATCTGAAGGCCGTACGAACTGAGCACCCATTGCGCTCCGCCGCCGAAGTGAGCGAGCGCGATGAGTATCGCCGCGATGGCAATGTGTGGTGCGATCGAAGCGCCGAGGTAGAACGTCGAAAACAGGAATCCCGAGATTCCGCATATCAGCAGCAGACGCTCGATGTTTCCCTTCACGAAACGTGAACCGATGATCGGACCCAAACCCGACCCGACACCACGGGCGCCGATGAGCAGTCCACGACCGGCGTCGCCCGAATGGAAAGCGTCAGAAGCGAGCACCGCGAGTTGGCTCACGATTCCGGCGCCGACGGCGAATGTGGTCTTCGATGCGACGAGGGCAAGGATCACCTTGTCCTTGCGGGCAAGTGCGACTGCTTCGTGCATGTCGGCCAGAGGGCGGACGCGTTTGCGGGTGTGCGCCGTGTCGACACGTTCCTGCATCGGCGTACGAATCGCAGCGAACAGAAGGGCGGCGATGAGAAAACTCACGGCATCGGCGGCGAACGCAGCGGTGCGTCCGAAGGCCGAAGCGAAGCAACCACCGAGACCGGCCCCAACCGCGAGCATCACGCCCCAGGTGGCGCCGAGCAGCGCGTTGGCGGCGCGCAGTTCCTCGGCGTCGCGGGCGAGATTCGGAATCGCGGCATTGCTGGCCGGTCCGATGAACGCGGCGAACGCGGCGATGAGCGCCTGGCACACGAATGCGATCCACACGCGTCCACCCGATGAACCCATCAGTCCAGCCGCGCACGCGACCTGGATCAGCGAGATGACGACCAACAACTTGCGCCGGTCGTAGCGATCTGCGGCCGGGCCGGCGATAGGCGACGTCAGGAACGAGGGCAACGTGAACGCGATGTAGACGAGCGACACGAGGAACTTCGAGTCGGTCGTGTCGGCCACCAATCCGGCAAGGGCGACGAACGTGAACCAGTCGCCGAGGTACGAGACCACCTGGGCGATGAACAGCAGCCGAATGTCGCGGTTGTTGCGGAGAAGCTTCAGCACTAGAAGTACTTCTGCGTACCGCGCAGCACTCGTTCAGCTTCGGCCACGATGTCGCGGACGATCTGACCGGCGGGTACGAGTGAATTGATTGCACCCACGCCCTGGCCACACGGCATGAATTCACGGTTCGTATCGACGACCGTGTCGCTTGGCGCGCCAAGGTGGTTTGCGCCTTCCTTCATCGCGTGTATTGCTTGGTCGGGGAACTTGCGTAGTTCTTCGGGGTGCTGCTCGAAGTAGTTCGTCCAGTCGTTGCGAACGACGCGGCACGTCTTTCCGGTGAACCCGCGAGAGATGACGGTTCCGTCTTCCGGAGTCGCGACGAGGGTTTCTTTGTAGCCACGAACCGCGCGAGCTTCCGGTGTCGCGATGAACCGTGTACCTATCCACACGCCGTCGGCGCCGAGAGCAAGCGATGCGGCAAGGCCGCGACCATCGAACAATCCACCGGCAGCGATGACCGGAACCTTGTCGCCAACAGCGTCGACGACCTGCGGTACGAGCGCCATCGTGGCCACGGTTCCCGTGTGGCCGCCACCTTCGGTTCCCTGTGCAACGACGAAGTCACAGCCGCTGGCGACGGCCGACACCGCGTGACGGACCTTGCCGCACATCGACCCGACAAGAACGTTGTTCTTGTGCAGGTAGTCGATGGCATCGCGAGGAACACCGAGACCCGCCACGAAGATGCGGGCCCCGCCTTCGACCACCGCACGGACGCCTTCCTCGACCTGGCTGGGCAATGCCGTGAGAAGGTCGACGCCAAACGGCTTGGATGTCATGGTCTTCACCCGAGTCATTTCCTCGGTCAGTTCCGCCGTCTTCATCGTTGAGGCACCGAAAGTTCCGATTCCGCCGGCCTCGGACACAGCGGCAACGAGGTCGCTGTACGAGACGCCACCCATGCCGGCGAGCATGATCGGGTGTTCGATGTCGAGAAGTTCTGTCAGGCGAGTGCGCATTGCCCCAACCTACATCGGGATGAACGGCAACTATCGAGGAGAACGCCTCAGAATGCGCCGTCGCGGTTCAGGAATCGCCGGTGCCAGCGTCGAGGAGTGAACGCGGCGGCCCGCGGTTCGTCTTCGAACATCCAACGGGCGAAATTTCGACGGGTCCAGTCGCTGGTTGCGACGGCGCGAATGGCGCCGCGAGCGACGAGCCGCGATGCGAGCATCCGACCAAGGAGCGCGCTCATGCGATGGTCGGCGAAGAGGCTGCGCTTGACTTCGCGCTCGTACGTCGCCGCAGCGGTATCGGGATGACGAATGATCGCCTCGGCTGCGAGGATTCCGGTTTCCAACGCCTGGCCGATTCCTTCGCCGGTCAACGTGTCGGTTGCGCGGGCCGCATCGCCGACGAACAGCACGTTGCCGCTCGAGAGCGTTGCATTCACGATTCCGGCGGGAATGGGCCACGCGGTGTGTCTGTCGACCAGAGTGAAGCCGGGTCCCAGGGCATCGACGATGTGTGGTCGGCGCAAGAGGCTTTCCCATTCGCGCTTCATGTCCTTGACTTTGCGTTTACCGTCGCGCAGCACGCCGAAGCCGATGTTCACCCGGCCGTCGGACAAGGGAAATGACCACGCGTAACCGGGCAGCAGGTCGTTTTCGAACCACACGTACAACCGGTGCGCAGCCGGGCCCGTGACGTTGTCGGCGTACTGGCGAAACGCATGCCATTCGCCGAGGTATCCGTCTTCGCCGAGTCCCATCGCCTTGCGGACGGGCGACCACATTCCGTCAGCGGCGATGACGTGACGTGCGGTGATCGATTCGCCGTTCGCAAAATGCGCTGTGGCAGTGCGCTTGCCTCCGGCATAGTTCAGGGTGATGCGGTCGAATTCCATTTGTTCGCGCACTTCGGCGCCCGCTTCGCGCGCGTGTTTCACCAACTCATTGTCGAGTTGCAGTCGGGCCGCCACCGCGGCGTACTGGCCCCTGCCGCGAGGAAGCGGAACCTCGACTTCGCGTCCCGAGGGCGACCGGAGCCATGCGGATTCAACCTCGCACCACGAAGCAACGCGACCCGGGTCGAACCCGATGCGTTCGAGCATGCGGAGAGCGAGTGTGGTGAGGCCATCGCCGCAACACTTGTCGCGCGGAAAACCTGCCTTGTCGGCGACAACGACGCTGCGCCCGGCTCGGGCGAGAACCGTTGCGGCGGCCGTTCCGGCGGGGCCGGCGCCGATGATCAGCACGTCGACGGGCGAAATGTCGGAAGGCGAAGTGTCGGGGCTCGCTGGCACGGCACGAGGCTAGGACCCTGACGGCGTCGTCGTATGATCGTCGCGGCGAAAGTTCCGCGCGGAATGGAACTCGTCAGGGGGAAACATGTCGCAGTTGTGTGCAGGCCGTGTGGTGATTGTCACCGGAGCCGGCCGCGGAATCGGTCGTGAACACGCGCTCAGCCTCGCCCGTCACGGCGCATTCGTGGTGGTGAACGATCTTGGTGGGAACGTCGACGGAACGGGAGGTGACGTGTCGCCGGCTCAGCAAGTCGTCAATGAGATCGAGGCGATGGGCGGCAAAGCCGTCGCCAATGGTGATGACATTTCGTCGTGGGACGGAGCCCAACGTCTCGTGCGCACCGCCATCGACGTGTTCGGCGATCTGCACGGCCTCGTCAACAATGCCGGCATCCTCCGCGATCGCACACTTGTCAACATGACCGAAGCCGAGTGGGACGCGGTCATCAAGGTTCACCTGAAGGGCACGTTTGCCCCGGCGCATTTCGCTGCGGAGTACTGGCGTGACCAGCACAAGGCGGGCAAGCCGGTCGACGGCCGCATCATCAACACCACTTCGGTGTCGGGCATCTATG
>CAYFLC010000141.1:0-4293 GCA_964343885.1 uncultured Bifidobacterium sp. | reverse complement strand
CTCATGGCGGGGGTGACAGACCCGGTCAGTTCACTTCCGGCCGACGACATCTTGCTTGCCGAGGGCGAGAAGCACACTCGCCTTCGTCGTCTCGTTGCCGAAACGTTCTCACCCAAGTCGATTGAATCAATGCGCCCCGGCATCCGCCGTCACGCCGACTTCCTCGTCGATCGCGCAACATCGAACTCGCAGATCGACGAACAAGGTCGTGTACTCATCGACTTCACCTCGATGGTCAGCGAATTACCCATCGCGGTCATCGGACAACTTCTCGGTACCGGCCCCGAGGACTTCCCACTTCACGACAAATGGGCAGAATCGCACTTCCAAGTGCTGAAGTCATCGGCCGTCGACGACACCGAACGCGACGCGCGCCTTGCAGAAGCCGCCGTGGACTTCGATCGCTATTGCACCGGCGTCATCGAGTCCCGACGAAACACACCCGGCACCGACCTTCTCAGCAAACTGATCTCTGCCGAAGAAGCCGGAGATCGTCTCAGTACGTCCGAATTGGTGTCTCTCGTTCGCAGCATCATTGCGGCAGGAATCGACACGACACGCAACCAAATCGGCTCGATGATGGCTCTCATTGTCGAAGACCCGTCGACGTGGAGCGAGTTGCGCTCACAACCGGAATTGGTGGTTGGCGCCGTCGAGGAATCGCTGCGACTTCTCAACCCGATCCGCACCGCCATGCGCATCGCAACCGAAGACTTCGAATACAAGGGTTTCACTTTCAAAAAGGGAACCCTCGTCGCACTTTCTCTATCCGCCGCCAGTCGTGACGGCGAGCACTTCACCGAATCCGACTCATTTGAACCTTCACGAACCAATGCCCGCGATCATTTGGCTTTTTCCTTCGGGGTCCACCATTGCCTCGGCGCGGCGCTTGCCCGTGTCGAGCTTCAGGAACTGCTGCGCGCAATTCTCGACAAGTGGGCCAATGTCGCACTCGTCGAGCCGATCACGTGGAAGCACGCGAAGCTCCCCATCTGGGGGCCCGCAACAATCCGACTGGCGGTGAACCCATCGTGAAGCGGAGCTCGATGGCAGTACTTGGAGTCGTTCTCCTCGTCGGATTGGTTGGCTGCGGGTCGAGAAATCCCCCGTCAACGTGGGCGAAAGTCGAGCCACCACTTGTCAAAGACCAGACCGACGACATCAAGGTCGACAATGGTCGATTGGTCGACGGCACGTACTGGGCGACGATTGCTCCGGTATCGGGATCGCACTCGATCGCGTTCCGAATACTGAAGGCCCGCTTCGGTGCAACATGCCTCGCATGGGCCAAGGACTACGGCACCGAAGACTCGTGCGTGAACGACTACAACGTCGAGTCCTACCCCGAGGCATACGCCGCACTCGACCGCATGGCCGACGTCAGCGTCGCCAAAGCCGACATGCCCGGAACGAGCTTCTCGGTCAACGCCAAGACATTGCAGAAGCTGCTCGACGGAACCCCGGCCGGGGCCCCGTCGGGGTACACGTGGACGCCGTTTCCGTTTCTCGTCACTGTGACGAACGGTTGGGTGACGACAGCCCGTCAGTACTGGGTGCCCTAGCTTGACCTCAGCCGTGGCCGGGGATGGTCTTCCATGGGCCGGCGTCGGCGCGCGGTTCCTTCGGCAAACCGAGAATTTGTTCGCCCACGATGCCGCGCTGCACCTGGCTCGTTCCCGCATAAATGGTGCCGGCGCGCGCGTTGAGGAACACGTCGACCCAACTGGCGCTCGAGTTCGGTGAACCGACGGCGTCGCTGCGGATGTAGGTCTGCGCGGGTTGGCCGCTCGGCGTGATCGCATCGGCGCCAAGCACGTCGACCGCAAGTTCGGTGACTTCCTTGTGGTACTCGCTCCAGAACAACTTGCCGATCGATGCGTCGGGTCCGGGCTTCTTGCCGTTCAGGAAAGCGGTGAGCGCGCGGTAGCCGAGGAAACGCATGAGTTCGACCTTTGTGTGCGCCTTGGCGAGCCGCTGGCGGATCTGCGGATCATCGGTGAGTCCGCGTTCCTTCACCATCTCGTGCAGTTTGTTCAGTTCCTCGCGGAATGACAACGCGTTGATTGCCGCGCCGGCGCCACGTTCGTTGCCGAGCAGAGTCATGGCGACCATCCAGCCGCCATTCACTTCGCCGACCACGTTTTCCTTCGGGCAGCGAGCATCGGTGAAGAACACTTCGTTGAATTCCGACTCGCCCGACATCATGCGGATGGGACGTACTTCGACACCCTTCTGGCGCATGTCGACGAGAAGGAACGTGATGCCCTTGTGCTTCACGTCGTCGGGCGATGTGCGTGCGAGCACGAAAATGTGATCGGCGTGGTGACCACCGGTGGTCCAGATCTTCTGGCCGTTGATGACCCACTCGTCACCGTCGAGTACCGCGCGGCAGCCGAGGTTGCCGAGATCAGATCCGGCAGCAGGTTCCGAATAGCCCTGACACCACAGGTCTTCCCCAGCGAGAATGCGCGGCAGGTAGTACTTCTTCTGCTCTTCGGTACCGACAGCGAGAAGCGTGTTACCGAGCATCGCGATACCGAAGCCGTCGTTGTGGCCGCCCGTGGGAACGCCGGCCTTGAAGAACTCTTCGGTCAACACCACCATTTCGAGCGATGAAAGACCCTGACCGCCGTACTCTTTCGGCCACTGCACGGCGAGGAAGCCATTCTCGAACAGTGTCTTGCGCCAATTGTTCGTGAACTCGAATGCTTCATCGCGCGACAGCGCGCCGATGCCTTTCCAGCCGGCGGGAAGATTCGCCTTCAGGAAGTCCTTCACCTTTGCGCGATACGCGTCGGCCTGCGGTGGGTAGTTGAATTCCATGACGTCCTTTCAGCGATTCACTTCGGGTCCCACGCGATGTGAAGTTCCTTCATCGCGCGGAGAGTGACGTTCGGGTGGTGGGTGTAGTCGTTCTTGTCGGAGACCAATCGTAGATTCGGAAGCCTCTTCACCAGGGCCTCGAAGGCGACAACCTGCTCGAGCCGCGACAGGCCCGCACCGGTGCAGTGGGTTTCGCCCAGCGAGAAAGCCATGTGACGCGGAGCGTTCGATCGTGAAATATCGAATTCGGCCGGGCACTTGAACATTCGCTCGTCGCGGTTGCCCGCCGCATAGCGGAGGTGCAGGTTCGACCCCTTCGGGATCTTCACGCCGCCGACCTCGGTATCGACGATCGCATTGCGCACCATGCCCATGGTGGGCGACTCGCAGCGCAGACCCTCTTCGACCATGTTCTTCACCTTCGACGTGTCAGCGATGACCGCCTGGTACGACTCGGCGTGGCTGAGCATGAGCCACAGGGTCGAGGTGAGGGCAAACGTGGTCGTTTCGTTGCCGCCGATGTACAGGTGATCAACCATGTTGATGATCTCGACATCGGTCAGCGGGCGTTCGCCATTGAACCTTGCTTCATTGACGAAGTACGAAATCACCGAGTCGTCGGGGTTGGCACGCTTCTCTTGCATCGTGTCGTAGATGAAGTGCTGGAATTCGGCACCGACTTCGCCCGCGTAGACTTCTTCTTCCGGCGTGAGATTTCCGCGAAATGGAAGGACCCACGCCTCGGAGTACTTCTTCAACCGCGGAATGTCGTCGAGCTTGAAGCCCATCATGATGGTGATCACACGAACCGGCAACGGCATCGCAAACGCCGAGACGAATTCGCACTCGCCTTTCGCGGCGAAGTCGTCGATCAACTCGTCGACCAACTTCGTGATCAGTCCACGGCGCTTCTCAGCTCCGGCCGGTGTGAAAAACGGATCGGCGATGTCGCGATACTTCTTGTGCGCGGGTGGATTACTGCCGAGCATGCTCGCCCGCGTCCACCCCTTCTTCTCGTAGATCTCCTTCACGACCGCAGAAGCACCGGCCGACGGTGTCGACTCGCTTGCTCCGCGCATGAACACATCGGTACGCCGCAGCACATCGTGGATGTCTTCGTACCGCGTGAGGACGAAAGTGTTGGTTCCCGGCATCTGCCACACCGGTGCTTCTTCGCGCAACAGGTCATAGGTGGGGTACCAGTGTTCCTGCGTTGCAGGATCGAAAAAGTTCACTTCGTCGAGAGTCGACGGATGTGCGGGCGTTCCGGCCATGCCCTATTCCTCCTACGTCGGGCTAACTGCTTCTCATCGCCGACCACCATTCGGCGGCCAACTTCGAAAAGCGTGGGTAGTACTCCTTCATCAGTTCTGATGCATCAGCGGGCAGTGGTTGATCGTTCGTCGGTACGAGCGGCGATGCCCCACCGATCGGATCGACCCATTCGAGACGCATCGTTTCGATGACATC
>CAYFLC010000140.1:0-4303 GCA_964343885.1 uncultured Bifidobacterium sp. | reverse complement strand
CATCAGCGGTCTCAATCGTCAGCTGTCGATCGCCGCGTCGGTTTGGATGAGTCCGGTCAGTGTCATCGCGCCGATCGACAGCTGACGATTGAGACCGCTGATGATTCCCGACGTCACGGATGCTTGATATCCGAACGGACTTCCGAGGGCGACCACGGGCTGACCAATCGCGAGATTGCCTCCACCCAATTTGGCTGCCGGCAGTTTCGACGTCGACTTCACAGCGAGAACCGCGAGATCACGGGCGGGTTGGCGCCCGACGACCCGCCCCTCGAGTTTCGTGCCGTCGTTCAACGTGACATTGAAGGTGTCGCCGGACTCGACAACGTGGTGCGCGGTGAGCACAAGGCCCGACTCGTCGTAGATGACACCGCTTCCGATTTCACCGTTCGACTCGATCTGGACAACCGAAGGTCCGACCGCCTTCGCCACCTGCTCGGGTGAGCCCATCGGTGCGTTCGATGCACCGGACGATGCGCCTGCGGTGGTTGTCGGCCCGGCTGCGGTGTCGTCAGGTGACGTGGCGACTGTCGTCGACGCAGTTGTCGAAGTGGACGATGACGACGAGCCGCCCGACAGCACGACTCCGGTGACGCCCCCGATCACTGCGAGAGCAACGACCGCCGCGATGATTCGCGACCGCGTCGAACGCTTCCCCGCTGGTTCAGAGTTGTGCGCCACCGAACCTTCGGCCATCGGCGGAGGAAGCGGTACGCCGAGCGGGGGGCTGGGCGGAATGTCGCGCCACGTACGCGGACGCGGCTCGGGCGCAGACGGCTGATCGTTCGCGGGAGGATCAAAAGGGTTGTTCGCGTTCACCAAACGGCAAGGGTAAACCCTGTCGATTGACGCGCAAAGTCGCGACAAACGGTTCTTCAGCGATTCTTACGTTCTGCCGACGGCTTGTTTTCACCGGCCGCACGCTGGTATCGCGCTACGGCTGAGCGAGATATTTGTCGATCACCTGGTGAACGTGGCGCAGGCGAACTTCCTGGTAGTTGCCGAGGATTTCTGCACCCTTCAGACTGCCCTTGAAGCCACGCTGCTGGGCCGCGAGGTTGTCGGTGTCTTGGTCGTACACGAAACCGAGCCCCTTCTCCATCCCCGGTGCCGACATGTAGCTCTCGTGAATGTCGACGTCGTAGGGGGCCGCGGGTGCCGGCGCCTCTTTGCCATCGGGTGGGAAACGTAGGAACAACAACTCGAAGATGCATTCATCGGGATCGGTGGGGTCAGGCAGGAAGCGGTAGACCATCGGCCGCGCCGCACCGGGAAAGAAGAAAGCGTTCGGGAACACGAAGTACTCGATCGAGTCGAGCGTGTCGGCCACCGAGAATCCCGAGAAATCGTGGTTGAAGCGCTGCTTCAGTTCATCTTGCACGATCTTGTAGTACACGTCGCGCGCGGTCTTTCCTTCCGGAACACGCGGAACCTCTTCGGGGTTTCCATAGCGCCGGCGCAGGACGAAGTTGAGGATGTCTTGCTCGGTCTGCTCGCGCTCGATGTGCGGGCTCTGCGTGCCCGACGTGTGCATGAACCGCGACACGTTCTCTTCGAACACGTCGTACTGCGCATTGGCATCGCCGGTGGCACGCAGGCCTTCCGGATGCGTCTTGTACACGTGGTACGCCTCGAGGAATGCGCCCATCGACGCCTTCCAGTTGGCGGGTAGGCGCTTGCGCAGATGCAATTCGAGGTAGCGGTCGCTGAGATCCCAGTTGCCGACGAAATGTTCGGGCATCACACCCAGATAGTCGTGCAACGGTTGGGCGTTCTTGTCGAAATTCACCCAAACGAACCCGCCCCAAGTGTCAACCTGAATTTCGGGAAGTTTCAGATCGTCGTCGCTCCAGCCCGGGAAGTCCCATCGACACGGAACGGATGCGATGTTGCCGTTGGTCGACCACGCCCAACCATGGAATCGGCACGTGAAGCGATTCGCATTGCCGTTGTCCCACGAAGGCTTCAGTTGTGTTCCGCGGTGCCCGCAGAAGTTGTCGACCGCGCGCAACTGGCCGTCTTCACCGCGCACGATGATGATCGAACGGTGTCCGATGTCGTATACGTAATAGTCACCCGGGTTCGGCACGTGCTCGACACGGCAGGCCCATTGCCACACCTTCGACCACATCTTTTCAAACTCGAGGTCGAGGAACTCTTTCGAGGTGTACCGGTAGTAACCGATCGGCTCGTCGCCGCGGTACTTGTACGACACCGTGAGCATTTGCGCAGGCGCGCCGGTTTCGTCACGATGCAAGACGTCTTGGTATGTCTCTCCGGGACACCTGTGGTCACCCTTGGCAACCTGCGGATCGGGAAGTGTCTGCTCCATGGGGCAAGGGTAACCCACCCCCCTCGATGGGTCAGGAGGCGGAAGTTTTCACCTTCGGCTGAACCAGAACCTGGTCGATCAGCAGCGGGAGAATGCGACTGAGCGACTCGCCGCGGCCCGCATCCCCGGCCACCACGTCGGGAAGTACCGATCCCAGGTTGATGACGAGTGCAAATTCGGCGACGTCTCGTGGATCGAGATTTGCCGCCATGAATCCGCGCTCCTTCGCGACTCCAAAGACAAGGGCGAGTCTGCGCAGGTGGTCTTCCTGGATCTCGCGCAAAGACGCGGCCAGCAAAGGTCGGGTACGCGATGAGCCGAGGATTTCAGCGCGCAGAAAGCGCTGCTTGCGATTCGTCGACGCAACGGACCGTTCAAAGAACAACTTGATGAGGGCCACAAACTCGGAAACGTTGGAAATTTCGTTGACCGCTTTGGAGAAGTCATCGAGGTACACGCCGACACTGCCCAGGTATTGCTTGACGCGGGCTGCGACGACAAGACCCTCACGGTCGCCGAAGTAGTGATAGAGGGTTGCGACGGAAACATTGCTCTCGCGCGCGATGTCATTCACACGCAAGGCTGGCTCACCGCCCGATTCGATTGCAACCACCGTCGCATCGACAATGCGATCCATGGTGGCTTGGGCGGTTGCGGAACGTGATTTCATTGCAATCGCAATCTAATAGATTTTCAATCTGACCGTCGCCTGCGCCCCGTGAGTTTGGCGAGGAGGAACCCGATGACCATCGAGGAAACGACGAGCGTCCACATCGGCCATTCGGGTGAGGCAGCAATGAGATTTACCTTCGCGCGATCGTTGTTGAGAACGATGAACAACGCCGCGACGACCACAACGATCAACCAGCCAATCTGGCGTGCACTGATTCTTCGCTCGGAACTTTCTTCTATTGCGTGGCTGTTCTTGCTCATCTACTTTGCGGCCTCTTCATCGTGCGGTGAACGTCTTCTGTAGTTATTTTTTCTCAGTGCAGGATCGTCATCCCGCCGTCGACCACGATGGTGGCGCCGTTCAGAAAACTCGCTGCCGGGAGACACGCACTGAAGGTCATCTGTGCAACCTCTTCGGGATCTCCGTACCTGCGCAACGGCACGCGCCGCTTCGCATAAATGGCTTTGGCTTCGTCGGGAATCGCAGCGGTCATCGCGGTGCTGATCGGACCCGGACAAATGGTGTTGACATTGATGCCATGGCGACCGAGTTCTGCGGCAAGGCTCTTGGTCAATCCGACGACCCCGTGTTTCGCTGCCGTGTAAGCAGCCAAGCCGGCGGTCGCAACGATCGCCTCGGTTGACGCGACGTTGACGATGCGACCCACGCCCACCTTCTGCATGTGAGGAACCACGAGGCGCGCAAGTTGCGCATACGCACTGAGGTTGACGGCCAACGTTCGGTCCCACGCAGCGGTGAATTCGTCATCGGGGGCGAACACCGAACTCGGACGGCTGATTCCGGCGTTGTTCACGAGTACGTCGATACCACCGAACCGGGCAATGGTCTCGTTGACGAGCGCACGTCGCTGCTCGTCGACCGTCACGTCGGTGTCACGACCCATCACGACGGATTCGCCGTGCGCATCGGCGATCTCCCGCACGACGTTGGCGACGCGGTCAGCGCCGATGTCGGCCACGACCACGTTGGCGCCTTCGTCCGCAAACAGATGAGCCGTTGCTCGACCCATGCCGCTTGCCGAGCCGGTGACGATCACGGTCTTTCCGGCAACCGACCGGCTGAGTTTCGTCAGGCGCGCCATTCGAAACGTCCCTTCATGCCGTACGCGGGCAGATACAGCGCGCGGTAAACGTCGACGCGCATGAAACCCGTGCCCGGCGAAGCATCAGGTCCGCCCGGCGCGAATGCATTGAGGTCGTAGTCAAAAACTCCATTCCACAAGCGTCGCTTCGTGTCGAGATCCGAATGCAGCGAGGCTGTGCCCCACATCTCGACAC
>CAYFLC010000139.1:0-4323 GCA_964343885.1 uncultured Bifidobacterium sp. | reverse complement strand
CACGGCTTGGTGCGACGCAATGCCGATGGCCGTTACGTCTTGGGCCTTGGGCTCAACGCTCTCGCAGCCGCTGCACAACGCCAGTTTCCGCTTACGAGTTTCGCTCGCCCTGTTCTCGAACGTCTGGTAGCCAACACGGGCGAAAGCGTGCAGCTGTACGTGCGCGAAGGCGACAACCGTCGCTGTGTTCTCTCGCTGCAGTCGCCACACGGCCTGCGTTGGATCATCTCTGAAGGCGAGTCGTATCCACTCGGTCGCGGAAGCGCCGGCCACGTGCTCGCTGGCAAGCCGCTGAACAAGGGCGGCTGGATCGAAAGCGTCGCCGAACGCGAGGCGGGCGTGGCAAGTGTCAGCTCACCGGTGCGCATTGATGGTGTCGTCGTTGCCGCGGTCAGCGTGTCGGGCCCGATCGAGCGGCTCTCGCGTACGCCAGGCAAGAAATTCGGCGAGGCAACAACAAGAGCGGCCGCAGAGATCGAA
The DNA here is from genome assembly GCA_964343885.1 of uncultured Bifidobacterium sp. Classification (GTDB taxonomy): domain Bacteria; phylum Actinomycetota; class Acidimicrobiia; order Acidimicrobiales; family Ilumatobacteraceae; genus F1-20-MAGs119. The sequence continues at coordinate 3,843 of CAYFLC010000139.1, read as the reverse complement.
TCCCTGCGGCCGCTGTAATGCCTATTCGGTTGTTGGTTGCGATTACGGAATCAGGACAATCACTGCGCGGCGGTTCTTCGCCTGATCCGCTTCAGTCTTGCCGGTCGATGCCGGTGACAGTGCGCCAACGCCGCTGATGGCGAAGGGTCCTTCGGCTCCGATCGACTTCAACGCAGCGACCGTCGACAACGCGCGTTGGCGTGCGATTTCCTTGTTCGCCGGGCTGTTGCCGTTCAGCGTTCCCGAGTGGCCAATGACGAGCACCGAACCAGCAGCCGAGATCTTCGACTTCAGGCTCTTCAATCGTGCCAGCGCCGTTGCGTCGACCGTCGACGACATCACATCGAAGTAGATCGGCGCGAGCGTGATGATGGCGTTGCCAATCTTCAGGTCGGTGATGTCGTCTTCGACGACAGTGGTCTTCAGGGTGCGCAAGACCGCTCGGGTCTTCGCGTTGACAACCTGAGCAATGCACTTGCCGGTGTCGATGAACACCAACTCATCGTCATTCGGCAAGCAAATTGACGGCGTCAACGTCTCGACGTCCATCACCTTGTTCTGTGCCGAGCTCAACACGTTGATCGCCGAATCGGCAGCCACCGCAGCCGGGGGAGCGGTGTACACCTTGGTGTCGGTCACCGTGACGCCCGGCTTCGCCGATGCGTACACGTTCGCAACCGTGGTCGTCGTCGCCTTCACCGTCGTTGTGGTTGCGGCAGCCGTCGTAGTTGGTGCTGCAGTTGTGGTTGGTGCGACCGTTGTCGTCGTTGATGTAGTCGTCGTGGTACCCGTGATGTTGGCCGATGTCGGCGCCCACGTCACGGAGTCAGGAGCGAGAACTCCGGCGGGGAACGTCACTGCGGTGGCGGTACCAACCGTGGACCCATCGAACGAGGCCGTCTTGACACTGTTCCCTGCGTTGTAGAGGATCTTTGTTCCATCCGGCGAGAACGACGGACGTCCAGATGCCTCATTGCTGTAGCCAGTTCCCGAAAACACGCTGATCTTCGAGCCGGAGTTGTCGGTCTTCGCAATCGCAACCGAGAAGTACGACGACTGATAGCGGAAGATGACATATTGGCCGTCGGGGGAGATATCAAAGTCGACCGCAAAGGTGCGATTCGGGTTGTTGTTGCACGTGTTGGTGAGAACGCTTCCCACTCCGGAAACGTTCAAATCCTTGACGTAGATTCCGTAGTAACCGACTCCGCAAGAGTGACCGCTTTGCTCGCCTTGGTAAGCGATCTTGGTAGCAGAAATGTATTGCGGCTTAGCGGCGAAGATTCCCATACCTGTGGAATCGATGATGCGGTTCGAGGCTGAAAGCGTCTGCGACGCAGCAGCGTCAATGATGTGAATGTCATTGTCATACGACACGATGATCTTGGTGCCATCAGGAGAAAAGGAAGGATCCTGGGCCATTGGCGAGCCGGAGCCGCTTGCGACGGTGACTCTGTTTGTGCCGTCAGAATTGGACATTTTCACCGCCCACGATGATCCGCCGCTGTTCTCAAACCACACGGCCTTCGTGCCGTCGGCGGAGAATTGGGGAAGGCCGCCTGCGGTGAGGCCAAGTGTCACCGCAGTGCCCGAAATAGTCGAAGCCTTCAGAGTGGAGGACATCATGCTCGCGGCCATGTAGACCAAAGAACCGTTGGTTCCTGAATAGGTGGCTGGTGTGACTCGAAGCGCGTCGACCGTTACGGGGACTGCCGTGAGGGCAAGTGCTGACGCCATGAACGGCAAAGCTTTTTTCATACGTGTGAGAATTCGCATGACTCAAAACATACCATAAGTCTTATACTGTTCTAAACTATCCGTCGCCTTGGCCCTGCGGGCGCCGGGGGCAATAAAAACAAGGGATACTTATTGCATGGCAGCCGCGAGTGAATTGGTGAGGAACCGAATTCTCGATGCTGCGGTCAATGCGATCGACCAGGGTGGCGAGGCATCGGTGCGCGTCGTCGCAGTGTGCGAGGCGGCTGGGGTGACCCAGGGGATGGTGCGGTACTACTTCGGCGACCGCGATGGCTTGGTGTCCGAGGCGAAGGGCGTCCGGTTCGGGCGGCGGTTCGGTGAGTTCCTGGATGAATTCGAATCGGCTGCGGCGGGGTGTCAGACCTCGGACCAATTGCGGGCGGTCATCGATGCGGTGTTCGCGCGCGTGTTCGTCGACGAGCGACGTGGGCTGCGACTCGAGCGTAACGTCGATGTGGGTGGTGCGGTCGGCCACGCTGCACTTGCCGAGCGAATCGCTGCGAGTCGTGATCAGGGATGTCTGCATCTCGCGCGCATCTTGGGCTCGGCGCGTGATCGGGGATTGATACGCAACGATGTCGACGTGGTTGCTGTTTCTGCAATGTATTACGCGTTCGTGCACGGGTATTCGCTGTGGGAATTGAGTGACGAGACGATCAGCCGAGCGGCGATTGTCGAGTCATTCAAATCGGCGATGTTCGGTCTGATTTTCGACTGACCATTCAGATGCGCCCGCGCACACACGGGGGCATGAAATCAGCAGAAAACACCAGCCCCGTCAGCCCCATTGATTTGGCCGCGATGGTCGAGTCACGGATTCACGAATCACTCATCGATTCCGAGCAAGCCTTCGACCTTGACCGTGCGCGTTTGTACGGCGTCAACTTCTCCGGCGATGAAATGCAGTTGTCGTTCGTCCTCGAGCACGGCGACATTTACCAACTTCTCGACACGCCAGAGTCGACGTGTGCCCGCATGTTCGATGCGGCGGCCATGGTGACGTGCGGATGGGCAGCGCCCATCGCCGAGGGTTCTGATGAGCCTGATTCGGCGCCGAGCGTGCATCCGCAGCGCCGTCGCGTTCGTTTGGTCATCGTGGTGGGTGACGCCGGGGTGGCGTCGGTGTTGCGCTTCCGCGACGATGCCGACAACCCGATTCTCGACGGGGGCGAGGCGCGTGGCCCGCTGGCCGAGGCCGTGGCGAGCTACTGGCGCGCCCCGTAGCCTTGGGGACGTGACGGCCACGCAGGGCACTTTCGACGTCGCGGCCTGGGCCGACGAAGTTCGCTCGCTTGCCGCCGAGCGCGATGCGGTGATTCTGGCGCACAACTATCAGGTGCCCGAGATTCAGGATGTGGCGCACCATGTGGGCGACTCGTTGGCGTTGTCGCGCATCGCAGCCAAGGTCGATGCGTCGACCATCGTGTTTTGCGGTGTGCACTTCATGGCCGAGACGGCGAAGATTCTGTCGTACGACAAGCGTGTGCTGATACCCGACGAGCGCGCGGGTTGCTCGCTGGCCGAAACCATCAACGCCGACCAGTTGCGTGCGTGGAAGGCCCAGCATCCCGGGGCCGTAGTTGTCAGCTACGTCAACACCACCGCTGCGGTGAAGGCCGAAACCGACATTTGCTGCACGTCGTCGAATGCGGTCGAAGTGGTGTCGTCGATTCCTGCCGACCGCGAGATTCTGTTCTGCCCCGACCAGTTCTTGGGTGCACACGTGCAACGCGCCACCGGGCGCGACAACATGCACATTTGGATGGGCGAGTGCCACGTGCACGCCGGCATCAACGGTGCGGAACTGAAGCGTCGTGTGATGGAAGAGCCCGAGGCCGAGCTGTACATCCACCCCGAGTGTGGTTGCGCCACGAGCGCCTTGTACTTGGTTGAATCGGGAGTTGTCCCGAAAGAGCGCACGCACATCCTGTCGACGGGTGGCATGGGCGAAGCCGCGTTGAAGACCAAGGCGAAGAAGATCCTCATCGCAACCGAAACGGGCATCATCCACCAGTTGCAGAAGTCGAACCCGTCGGTCACGTTCGAGCCGGTCAATCGCGCGGCCGTGTGCAAGTACATGAAGAT
>CAYFLC010000138.1:0-4323 GCA_964343885.1 uncultured Bifidobacterium sp. | reverse complement strand
CGACGCAGCACATGGTCGGCATGAAGGGCTCGAAGAACATCATCGCGATCAACAAAGACAAGGAAGCGCCGATCTTCGGAATCGCCGACCTTGGCATCGTCGGCGACGTCCACAAGGTGTTGCCGAAGTTGATCGAAGCCCTGAAGGGCCGCTGAGAACGAATCGTCACGATATGTCTCGGGCGGCAAACGCCCAAGACATATCGTTGAACGGATCTTCGATAGCGAGTTGAAGTTGCCACCCGAGCATCGGCTCGTTGGTGGCCCACGTGAACCACTGCAGCTCTTCCATTTCTGCGCGCATGGTGCCCGGCGGAAGAGGCCATTCGTCGAGCGCGTCGGCCATCGCCGTGGCGAACCACCACGCGCTGAATCTTCCTTGAGCCATTCCGCGTCGCCGGCCGTGGGCACCGCCCGAGGCTCCGGCCCACGCGACGAGTGACAACACCTGTGCCGGTTCGAGTGGCGAAACGTTTGCTTCGGTCAGGCCGAGGCCACCGAGTGCGGAATCGATGCCACCCGACACCGCGGCGAACGACACTCGACCGTTCGATTGTGTCGTCCAGGCTTCGAACACCGCGCGGATCGCCGATTCGATGTCGGGGTCGTCATCGAGTGTCGCGTTCGAACAGCGAACTGGCGTGGAGTCGGGCAAGAGGAGGCGTGGTGTCGGGGCCGCAACACCGTTGTCGTCATAGACGGGGAGGTCGTAGCCGGGCTCCCATTCGGCGGGAACGATCGGAATGTCGAGGATCGCCCGCAGGGCACGGTCGTTGTCGATCGCTTCGCCGCGAAGTGCGCGTTCGTAGGCAACGAAACCGCGCAGCGGTGCATCGGCGATGAACTCATCGAGTTCGGCCCACGTGTGGTGCTGTGCGATGACCTCGGTGAGCGGGCCGATGCTGAACGTGCTGGTTGGATGCTGCAGCGACGCGGCGGCGATGTCGGGGGTCGCGTGGAGGGCGAGTCTGTAATTCGCAAGGGTCGCGCACGGCCAGGTCTGGCGACCGGTTTTCACCGCGGCCGCCGCCTTGTCGCGCAGCGATGCGAGGGTTTTCCACTCGCGGTGGGCGCACAGGTTGTCGATTTCGCGGATGATCTCGTCGAGGTCGGCACGGTCGACCAGTGCGTCGAGGTTGTTCGCCATCGATTGCAGACTAGGTGGCGTCAGACGAGCGGCCAGGGAACCCGTCGGCCCGACGGGTCGTAGGGCAGCACGCCTGCGTCGAGCAGCCACTGTGCTCGTTCGCGCAGGGCCTCGTTCTCTTCGTCGTTCAACAGCGCTGCAACGCGAAGCGGAACGGTCTGCGCGATCGACTCGAGAGCCGACTTGTGGATGGGGGTGAGGTTCTCGGTTGCGAAGTCCCAGATCACGGTGCGCAGCTTGAAGTCGGCCGAGAAACACACGCCGTGGTCGATACCCCAGATGTGGTCGTTTGCGTCGACGAGCACGTGCCCGCCCTTGCGATCGGTGTTGTTGGCAACGATGTCGAACACCGCCATGGTTTTCAATTGGTCGTGAAGCTCGTCGCGATTCTCGAACATGGTGAAGTAGTGCACGTTGGGGTCTGCCTCGATGAACCATTGAAGCGAGCCTTCACCCATCGGCCCGTCGCGGAGCACCGTCGGTGGAACGAGGTCGAATCCCATTGCCTCGGACAGTTCGTATGCGGCCGCTTCACGACGATGAAGGCCTGGCTCGAAATCCCACAACGGTCTTTCGCCGCGTAGCGGTTTGTAGATCGCTTGCGCCACACCCTCGCTGCTTTCGACCTTCACGAGGAACGTCGCGTTGCTGCTCCACGGCATGCGACCGATCACCTCGACGGTGCCGTCGCGCAGAAGCGCGATCGGATCGGCGGTGCCGACTAGTTCATTCGCGGACACGGGTGCCCGTCCGGGTCGATGGGGTAACCGCACCAGCGACAGTTGGGTCGACCGGCCGACACCACGTCGTCGGCGTGGTCGCAGAACGCGAGAGCCTGGCCGCGGGTGATGAGACCGCGTACGCGACCGGCCACGACATCGGGGTCGGGCTCGCCGTTCTCGTCGAGGAGAACCATTTCGTCGAGTTGGATGACGATGCGGTCGAGTTCGCGGTCGTAGGCGACACCAATAGGGCCAACGATGAATGCGAACGAGTCGTCGGCATCGCCGTTGACGGGAACGATGTCGAGAGCATCGGGAAACGGAAGAACATCGACGGGCAGGTCGTCGAGCAGTTCGCGCACGAAGTGGGCGATGGCCGCCACTTGTTGCTTTTCGCACTTCAGCGTGATGATTTCGCCTTCGCCACGCACTTGAATGAGAAACACACGTTGTCCGGGTCGCCCCAGTGCGGCCGTGGTGAACGCATCGGGTGTGTCGAAGTCGCGGTAGGTCGTCACGATGGCCTCAGGTCGGCGAGAGAACCGCCCGTCGAGTTGACGGTGAGCACGACGGGAGATGACGTGCCGTACGCGAGTGCGCTGACGGAACACGTGCTGACGACGATGCGTTGGAAAAGGTCGAGATGTGTTCCCATCGCATGCGCGAGCGCAGCCTTGATGGGGTCGGCATGCGAGAAACACACCACGACGCCACCCGGATGACGGCCGCGAATCGCATCGAGCGCGGTTGAAATTCGTACCTGCATTTCGGTGAACGACTCACCGTTCGGGAAGCGGAAGGTGCTCGGTGCCCGCTGGACCGTTGCCCATTCAGGCTTCTTCATCAGGTCGGAGAGTTTTGCGCCGGTCCAGTCGCCAAAGTCGCATTCGATGAGACCCTTGTCGATGTTGACTTTTTGCTTCAGCGCCTTGGCGAGCGGTGCCGCGGTTTCGCGGGTGCGCTCGAGCGGTGATGCGTAGATCGCATCGATGCGCGGAAACGTCTCGAGTCGTTTTGCGACATCGACTGCCTGCTGGTGACCCGTGTCGCTGAGATGCAGACCCTTTGCGCGACCCGGCAGCGATTGTCCGGTGGTCGGCGTTTGGCCGTGACGTACGAGGAGAATCGTCGTTACGGGCGTGTGGTGGGGCTTCTTCGCACGTGCCATCGATTCCGAAACTAACGGGTGTTGCCGTACTGTGTGCATGTGGGCGCACGGAAATCCGCTTCGGAACAAAAATCCGATTCGCTCGACCGTCTCGCCACCGATGTGCACAAGTGCAGAGCGTGCGACCGTCTGGTCGAATGGCGCGAGAAGGTGGCCGTCGAGAAGCGCGCCTCATTCCGCGATGAAGTTTACTGGGGCCGTGGTGTGTCGGGCTTCGGCGATCCGAAAGCGAAGGTTCTTGTGCTGGGGCTCGCGCCCGCGGCGCACGGTGCGAATCGAACGGGGCGCGTGTTCACCGGCGACCGCAGCGGTGACTGGCTGTACCGCGCGATGCACAAGGCGGGCTTCGCCAACCAGCCAACGTCGGTCCACCGTGACGACGGCCTGAATCTACGACATGCATGGGTGACCGCGGCGGTGAAGTGTGCACCTCCGGGAAATGCTCCGCTGCCGGAAGAGCGCATCGCATGCCGGCCGTTCCTAGAACGAGAGCTCGCACTGCTTTCCCAATTGCGTGTCGTTGTGTGCCTCGGCAATTTCGCCTATCAAGCGGCGGCCGAACATTTCGGAATTCGTCCACGGCCGAAATTCGGCCACGGCGTCGAAGTGAACCACGAGACCTTGACCCTGATCTGTTCGTTCCATCCGAGCCAACAGAACACTTTCACCGGCAAGTTGACCGAGCCGATGATCGACGCGGTGTTCGCGCGCGCTAGAGAATTGGCGGGTTGAACGCCGAGCGCAGCATGCTGGCCGACAGTGACAGTGCGGCCTTGCCGTCGTCGACAAAGTCGGCCAGTGAAACGAAGCCGTGGAACTGCCCCGAAAAGCGAACGTGCGACACTGCAACACCGAGCGAAGCCAATCGCGCGGCGTATGCATCGCCTTCATCGCGCAGCGGGTCGAACTCGGCGGTGATGACGCATGCGGGTGGTGCAGCAGCAAGGTTCGCATCGGTGTCGTGAAGCGGCGACATTCGTGGGTCGGTCACCGACGCGCCGGAGTCCGACACGTAATGCTCGACGAACCAACGCATGCCTGCATGTGTGAGGAACGGGCCGTCTTTGTTCTCTTGGTGGCTGGGGTGCTGGAGGCGGCAGTCGGTGACGGGGTAGATGAGCAGCTGGTACACCGCCGGAATGGCCTGCATGTTCGCAATCACCGCGGCGATGTTCCCACCAGCCGAGTCGCCACCAACTGCGATGCGTGACGGATCGCAGCCGATGGACTGGGCATTGTCGCGTGCCCAACGCGTAGCGGTGACGCAGTCCATCAGCGGTGCAGGAA
>CAYFLC010000137.1:0-4387 GCA_964343885.1 uncultured Bifidobacterium sp. | reverse complement strand
ACGCGACGCCGCTTCCCCATGGCTGACAACGTGGTGGTGTCGTGGCCGGGCGACCTGTTCACCGCCGAAGGCAAGAACCTCGGACCGCGCGACGCCGTTTGCATCCTCACCCACGATGCGAAGTTTGACGTTCCGGCCGTCAAGGGCGCCCTGGCCACTCGCGTCGGCTATATCGGCGTCATGGGTTCACGCAAAACACATGCGAAACGCCTCGAACGCCTCGCCGAAGTGGGTGTCAACTCGCAAGAAGATCTCGCTCGCCTCATGTCGCCTATCGGCCTCGACCTTGGTGCACGCACGCCCGAAGAAACTGCGATCTCGATCTGTGCCGAAATCATCGCGCGCCGTACAGGACGCAATGCGCCGTCGCTACGCGATTCAGCAGGCCCCATTCACGCGAACTGAACCGCCGGATACGCCTCGCGGTTGATCAAACTCAGGGCATCGGCGCTGGGTTCGAGAAGCGCACGTTCGTTGCTTCTTTCCAGTTGATCGTTCCCACTCGCACACCGAGGTTCGGCCGTGCAGAGTGCAGAACGATGTCGCCGATACCGAGGTAGATCATCGTGTGCCCCGGGTAGCCCACGATGTCGCCCGCTTTTGCTTTGTCGCGCGGCACCACTTGACCTTGGTCGACCTGACGATCCGACTTCATCGGCAATGCCACACCCGCGGCGCCCCACGCATACGCAACCAAGCCCGAACAGTCGAGCCCCTTCTTCGGATTGTCGGAACCGAACAGGTATCCGGTACCGAGCGTGGTGAGTCCGACGAGAATCGCTTTCTGGTGACGCAGTGTCGTGTTGCGCCACGCCAGCAACATGTCGGAACGCGACACCGATGTGCGGGCGGCAACGATGGCAACCACCGCGGCGAGTTTCTGCAGGTAACGCGACGACGCAATGGGTGACCGTGTGTCGAGATATTCGTCGAACGCCGCAACCGCGTCGACTGCGCGGTCACGCAACACGTCGTGACGGGGCTGTGCGTCTTTGGTCAATGCATCGGGTGCCCGCCACAGCGACTGCACCACCGACGGCGGCACGATGACCGCCCGGCCTGCCGCCGAGACGGGTCCGGCACCGAACACGGGCGAAACAACGAGACCAAGAGCCACAAAGGTGGCGTACCTGCGTCGATTCCCCCCGAACATCAGTACAAACCTACCGAGGTCACGTGTGACCCACGGCCGTTTTCGGGCAGGCTTGACCCATGAATGTCGCCGTGATCCTCGCCGCCGGGGCAGGATCACGCTTTTCGGGTGATTCCCACAAACTGAACTCCCTCATTGGTGGCCGTCGCGTGGTCGACCATGCCGTCGACGCCGTGCTCGCTGCGGTCGATTCCGGAGCCACCATCGACGCGATCGTCGTCGTCACCGGAGCACAGGATCTGTCGTTCGCCGACCCGCGCGTGCAAACGATCGACAACCCGAACTGGCGAGATGGGCAGGCCACCTCCCTTCAGGTCGGCATTATCCGCGCTGCGGAACTCGGCGCCGATGCCGTCATCATCGGTCTCGGCGACCAGCCCGGTATCGAACCCTCAGCATGGGCTGCCGTCGCTGCATCGCAAGCACAGTTTGCCGTCGCCACATACCCGGATTCGCACACCCGAACGCCAGCCCTCATTCGGCGCGAAATCTGGGCCGATCTCCCCACAACGGGCGATTTCGGCGCACGTCACCTCATCTCCAGTCGCCCCGAACTGGTGGAGCAAGTACCCTGCACGGGAACCCCCGCAGACATCGACACCATCGAGGACCTTCGTACATGGAACCCCTGAACCACACCTTCACCGTGAACGTGCCCGTCGCCGAGGCTTGGAACGTGCTCACCAACGTCGAGCGCATCGCACCGTGCCTCCCCGGCGCACAACTCCAAGAGGTCGAGGGCGAAACGTACCGCGGAGTCGTCAAGGTGAAGGTCGGCCCCATCCAGGCACAGTTCAAGGGCCAAGCGTCGTTCGTCGAGAAAGACGACACCAACTACAAGGCCGTGCTGAAGGGTGAAGGCCGCGACACCACCGGCAAGGGCAACGCTTCGGCTCTCATCACCGCGCAACTCACCGCTATCGATGCCGGCTCAACCCGTGTCGACGTAAACACCGATCTCTCCATCACGGGCAAGGTTGCACAGTTCGGTCGCGGCGCACTTGCCGACGTCTCCGACAAGTTGCTCGCACAATTCTCCGACAACTTGAACTCGCTGATCGCACAAGAGCCCGCGGCAGCCACCGCACCCGCGCCGAGCGAAGCACCAGCAACACCGGGTGAATCCGCACAACCCGCGGTTCGCAAAATCGACGGCCCCGAAGCCGCGCCCATCAACCTCCTCGAAACCGCAGGCGCTCCCCTCCTCAAGCGCGCGCTCCCGGTTGTCGCCGGCGTCGCGGTGCTGGTGTTGCTCCTCATCGCAATCCTCTGATCCGCGCGCACATCCATGGCGACAGAAGCCGACGTCGCACGGGTCACCGAACTACTTGGGCGCGCACCGCAAGGTGACTTCGAAGTCGTCGTTCGTCGTTCCAGCGGCGACCCTGTTGTTGTGTTGAACAGCCCGCTGTTGCACGACGGAACTCCGATGCCCACCCTGTTCTGGCTCGTCGGAAAAGACGAGTACACAGCGGTGTCACGGCTTGAAGCAGCAGGTGGCGTCGACCAGGCCGAGGCCGAGGTCGACCCAGATGAATTGGAGAGCGCACACGCCGCGTATGCGCGTCTGCGCAACGCCGCACTTCCCGCGGGCCACACCGGCCCCGCACCGAGCGCAGGAGTCGCCGGCACGCGCAAGGGCGTCAAGTGCCTGCACGCGCATTTCGCATGGTGGCTGGCCGGGGGCGACGACCCCATCGGTGCATGGGTGGCCGCACGCATTGACTACGCGAACGAACTGCGACATGTCTGACACAGTGGGCGTCATCGACATCGGCAGCAACTCGGTGAAGTTGCTCGTTCTCGACGGGAACAATGTCGTACATCGCGACAGCGTCGTCACGAGACTCGGCACCGGTGTCAACGCAAAGGGACGTCTCAGCGACGAATCGATTGCCGCAACGCGCACGCGCTTCGGCGAGATCCGTTCCCTCCTCGATGACCACGGCGTCACCAACGCGTGGGCCGTCGCCACCGCCGCCGTACGCAATGCAGTCAACTCCGCACCATTCGTCGAAATGGCACGCAACACACTCGGATGCGACGTGGCGGTCATCGACGGCCTGACCGAGGGAAACCTTTCGTTCCTCGGCGCGCAACGCAACCTTGCCCTATCGCCGGGAAGTGGACCTGTCACCGTGATCGACATCGGCGGCGGGTCGACCGAATTCGCCGTCGGAAACCCCGACGCCACTCCGCGCGTCGTCAGCATTCCCTACGGTGCGCGCAATCTCACCGAAAAGATCCTCCGTCACGACCCTCCGCGACCCGAAGAGTTGACGAACGCCATCGGGGCAGTGATCGACGAGGTCGACGACGTGCTACGCGAGATTCCCGAGCTGGAAACCTGTGAACGTCTCGTCGGCGTGGCCGGAACCGTGGTCACCATCGCCATGGTCGAGCTGGGTCTTCACACTTACGATGCGTCGGCACTGCATGGCATGCAACTCGCACGTGACGCCGCCGAAGATGTGTTCCGCACTCTCGCGACCGAGTCGCTGGCGGATCGCGTCTTCAACCCCGGCCTTCCCGCAGACCGCGCCGACATCATCGTCGGTGGATGCTGTGCCCTGGTGGCGATACTGCGGAAGCTGCAAGTGCAGGGGCTCACCGTGTCGACCACGTCGCTCGCCGATGGCGTCGCCGTTGTCGCGCGGCAACACCGAGACCAACTGTCGAGCGGCGCGGCGTTGTCCGACGTTCTGCGAGACTTCTTCCGTCCATGAGTTCCCCCAACCCGCGCACATCGCATCCGGCTACTGCAGCCCATGGTGGCGTCGGCACGCCGATGCTGCGTCTGTACGGCAAGCGCGTCGTGCTGCGACCGCTCACGGCTCCGGACTTTCCGGCGTGGAGCGAATGTCGCAAGCACAACGCCGATTGGCTGTTGAAGTGGGAACCCCTGCGCCCGATCACACAACCCGACCCTGCCACCGACCGCGATATCTTCTCGGCCCGGTGCAACATGCGCGACCGCGAACGTCAAACAGGAACGTCGTATTCGTTCGGGCTTTTCGTCGACAATGCATTCGGTGGCGAAGTGAACCTGAACGGCGTCATGCGCGGTGCCATGCAGAGCGCAACCATCGGTTACTGGATCGACCAACGCATGGCCGGCAATGCCTATGTAGCCGAAGCTGTGGTGACGTTGTTTCGCTTCGCCTTTGACGAACTTCACCTGCATCGGCTCGAGATCTGCATCATCCCGCGCAACACGAACAGCCTGCGCGTGGT
>CAYFLC010000136.1:0-4453 GCA_964343885.1 uncultured Bifidobacterium sp. | reverse complement strand
CGTCGCTTCGTGTCGAGATCCGAATGCAGCGAGGCTGTGCCCCACATCTCGACACCGTCACCATTTTCAGTGACCTGCCAATGCAGAGCGACGTGGTTGTTGTGGCGAACGTTCTTCGCCTTCACCGAGTCGTCACCGACCAGGATCCACAGGACGTCACCTTCCCAGCACGGATGCACCGGGACGACGTCGGGACGCCCATCCTTGCCGACCGTCGCGATGTGTGCCCATGGGCTGAGCGCAATTGCCGCCGCGCGTATCGAAGCAAGATCGTTTCCTGACACGAGGGAACTCACTTCGCGCGTTCAAGATCGGCGGCGCAGAGAATGCCGTCGAGCATCGGCGGTGGCAACACGGTGGGATGTCCCGCCCACAACTGAATCGAATCACCGGTGCGCCCGTTCGGGCCCTCATTGATCAGGTCGACAAGCACCGACGCGACGCTCTCGGGTGTCATCACGCCGGGCGCGGTCGGACGGTCTCCGAGAAACCCGAGGTACATCGGCGTTGCCGTTGCACCCATGCCGAACGAATTCACGCGCACTTTGTGCGGGGCGAGCCCCCGAGCCCACGCGTTGGTGAAACCTTTGATTCCCCACTTCGAAGCGTCGTACACGTCGAACCCCGGCCCGCCGACGGCGGAACGCTGCACATCCTTCCAACCGCACAACTGCGCGTTGTCGTGCCCATGAGCTTCGGGCCAACCGCACGTGTGAATGTGGTCAGTGGTGACGTTGATGAGGTCGCCACCATTCTTGATGAGATACGGAATCGCGGCACGACCGGTGAGGTACACGCCGCGCATGTTGACATCGACCACGTAGTCGTAATCGTCAACCGCCTGGTCGAACGAATCCTTCGCAGGATTCGTCACGCGAACCACACCTGCATTGCTGACAACGATGTCGAGTCCGCCCAAGGCTTTTGCGGCTGCATCGACGAACTCTTTCACCTGCCGTGCATCAGCCACATCGGCGACCATCGCGAACGACTGCACGCCTGCCGAAGCGATGTGTTTCGCCACGTCGTGCACGGATTCCGCGACGTCGCACACCGCGACAGCCGCCCCCGCTTGCGCCAGCGCAATCGCGTACGCCTTACCCAATCCATCAGCCGCGCCCGTAACCAGTGCGCGACGCCCCCTCAATGTTCCGCTCATGACAGGAACTTAGTCCGACGGGAATCACCGAATTCCAGCCCCATATAGTGGGGTCGCGTCAGTCGACCTGTTGGGGGGAACGTATGTCGTTGGCAGAAGAACTGAAGTCAATCGTCGGATCCGTGTTCGAGGCCGATGCTGAGCACGCGTCAACCGAAACGCCGGACTTCCCTCTCATGCCCCTGGGCACTCCCTGCGACATGGGCCGCGACGAGAACGGTGTCCCGCTGATCGACCCTCGCCTGTTCGGGTCACGCGAATTCCAACGCAATCCGTACCCCTACTACCACATCATGCAAGACCACTATCCGGTCTTCCACGACAGGTTGAACAACTGCTACTTCGTCACGCGCTACGCCGACATCAGCGACGCGTATTTCGACGGCCTCGGCTACAACACCATTCCGAAGGGCAGCTCGAACCATGTGTTGGGCAATACCCAATTGGAACTCAGCGGCATCGAGCACAGTCGCCGACGCAACTTGTACGGCCGCCATCTCGTCGGCAGTGCACTGACGAAACGATTCGGCGCAATCTGCAAGATGGCGAACGACATGATCGACCAGTGGTTTGACCCGGCTTCGGGCATGTCGGAATACGACCCCGCATCCGGCAAGTACGTGATTGAACTCGGCAGGGCTTTCGCCAACGAGTTCCCCATCCGCGTTGTCTGCCAAGTCTTGGGCTTCCCCGACGACGCTCAAGACCGCTTCTTCTATTGGTACAAGAACATGATGGGCGGAATCGGTGGCCGCGACTTCGACCAAAAGGGTTTGATGGCCCGCCAAGACCTCGAAGATTTCGTCGCTGAAATCGTGGAAGACCGCCGCAAGTCGCCGCAGTACCTGCTCGACGACAACGGCAACCAAGTCGCGCCCGACATCATTTCCGAGCTCTGCCAAACCGTCATCGACGGCGACTACCTCTCATCCGAAGAAATCACTTCGAACATCGCGCTCATCGTGGGTGGCGGCGGTGAAACAACCCGCGGTGCGATTCTCAACATGTGGTACCTGCTTCTGCAGCACCCCGAGCAGATGTCGGCGGTGCTTGCCGAAGATGCCCTGTGGGATGCCGCGTTCCACGAGACGTTGCGCCATTCGTCTTCTATCGGCGGTCAACCACGACACAACACGTTCGACGTGGAACTGCACGGCGTGAAAATTCCGGCCGGCTCGCTGATGCACATGGTCGATTGGGCAGCGAACCACGACCCGCGCGTGTTCACCGAGCCCGAGAAGTTCGACATCTTCCGCAACGACCTCTACACCGAGAAGATCGTGCGAGCCGGCTACCGCAAGGAAGGCAAGTGCAACCACATGGCCTTCGGCGTCGGTCCGCACCTCTGCCCCGGAGCCTGGATCTCGCATCAAGAGGCCAGCATCGGCTCGAACATCATGTCGAAGCGCGTGAAGAACGTCCGCATCGTCGACGAGCGCATGCCGAAAGACATCGACGGAGTTTCACTCGCGCCCATCGGGCTCGGAGCTATCAACGAACTGTGGCTCGAATTCGAAAAGGCGTGACGTGACCTACAGCTCGGACAGCGAAAACGACACCCTCTCGAGCGAACGCGGCGACGACGACGCGGGCTACCGAAGCTACGAGGTGTTCCAACGCGAACGCGTCGGCGCTCCCCCGCCGGTGAAGCCCGGTCAAATGCGTACACAGGACTACCTCGATGATCCGTACGCGCTGCTCGCAAATCTGCGCAACTACGGACCCGCCTGGCGCGACTGGCCCGGCAACTGTTTCTGGGTCACGCATTACAACGACGTCACGTCGGTGCTCACCGACGCGGCCAATTTCGCCACACGGTCGAAGCGTTGGCACTACCACCTGACCGATTTCGGTCGCGACTTGCGCAACCACGTTCCGCTTCTGACCGCCCAAGCCAAAGGGATCGACGACAACGCACGATCCGTTGCCGAGCAGCTGATCGGTTCATTCGCGAATCGCGGCACCGCCGACCTCGCCGCCGAGTTCGCCGCTGTCTTTCCGCTTGCTGTTCTCGGTCGCACCATCGGCATCCCCGACAGTGATCTGCCGCAGTTCGCCGAGCGATACCTGCGTATGCAACGCGGTTGGCGTTGGCACCCGGTGAACCACGAAGCGGGCAAGCGCGCGATGCACGAACTGGCCGACTATTTCGCACCGCTTCTCGACAAGCGTCGCGCCGACCCACAGGACGACTGGCTGACGGCAATCGCGACGCTCGAATTCGACGGAGCGCCAACCACGGCTCGCGACGCGGTCGCAACGTTGCTCGAGGGCGACCACGAAACGCTGCACGGTGCGCTCGCCAACATGTGGATGCTTCTCCTCACGCACCCCGATCAGCTCGAACAAGTGCGCGGTGAACGTCGTCTAGTGAAGTACGCCTACCTCGAGACGGTTCGCCATTCCACGCCGGTGCTGAGCGGCGAAAGATTCGCTCGCCGCGAAGTCGAACGTTTCGGTCTTCTCATCCCCGAGGGTGCGCTCGTCATCTGTTCAGCCGCCGCAGCCAACCGCGACGAACGGATCTTCAAGGATCCCGACCAATTCATCGTCGGACGCAAAGACCTCGTGCAACGCGAACCGCGCGGTCAATATCGAGCCGACGGGCTCCCCGCGGGCATCACGCCCGCGCTTGGCAGTCCGTCGAAGTACCCCGCGCTTCCCGTTGGTAGGCCGCGTTCGCTTTACGCGATCACGCGCGATACGGCAACCACGGCATCACAGGTGGTGCTCGAGATGTTGCCGAACATCAAACTCGCAGCGGGTGCGAACCCCGTGATGAAGTGCAAGGCGTGGGGCGAACTGCACACGTGCTGGCATCTTCCCATCACGTTCTGACGGATGCATACCCCGGGATGAGCTCTTGGTGGCGCAGCGTCGACGATGACTGCGAAATCACCGTGCGCGTTGTACCGGGCGCCAAGAAGTCGGCGATTGCGGAATTCACTGACACCGCGATTCGCATTCGCCTTGCCGCCCCGGCCGTCGAGGGCAAGGCGAATGCAGAGCTGATCAGGTTCGTTGCCGAATGGTTCGGCACGAGGGGCTCGGCCGTCAGGATTGTTTCGGGCGACACGTCGCGCGTGAAACGCGTTCGTGTCGCTGGATGTCAGAGCCCGCCCGACACCACGATGTTCTGACCCGTAATCCACGAGCCGGCAGGCGATGCCAGCCACACGGCCGCGGCACCGCAGTCGGTGGGGGTGCCGTTGCGACGGATCGGCGTGCGCGCGGCGGTGGCCTCGAGCATCGCGTCGGTGACATGACCAACGGTCTTCGTCGCTTCGGTGGGCA
>CAYFLC010000135.1:0-4500 GCA_964343885.1 uncultured Bifidobacterium sp. | reverse complement strand
CGTACAACGTGAACTCGATCATGAACCCGATCCTCGTGATGTGCACGGGCCTCGGATACTTCTTCAACCTGTACCGCGGTAAGCCACTCGTTCGCGAAGGTGGTGTCGTCATCATGACCCACCCCACAACGAACGAATTCCATCCGGTGGACCATCCCAGTTACATCGACTTCTTCGAGCAGGTTCTCACCGAGACCACCGTGCCGCACGAGCTCGAGGCACGCTTCGAAAAGCGCTTTGCAGAAGACGATTGGTACCGCCATCTCTACCGCACCAGCTACGCCTATCACGGCGTGCACCCCTTCTACATGTGGTACTGGGGCAGTCACGGAATGCAGCATTGCGGCAAGGTCATCATCGTCGGCGGTGACGCGCCGACTGTTCGCCGCCTCGGCTTCACGCCTGCGTCGACTTTCAACGATGCGCTCGAAATTGCGAGCGACGTCGTTGGTCGCAGCCCAACCATCACCCACCTGCACACTCCGCCGCTCATGGTGGCCGACGTCAAGTAGGAACATTCGATGGCACGCGACTATCCGAAACTGAAGACACGCAGCGCGGCATCCCGTCGCGTTCTTCAACGTGCCGCAGGCGTGGCCGAACTGTTCGAGAACGTCGCCCGCAAGCCCGTCCGCCTGTGGCGCGCCAAGGGCTTCCCCTACCGCGCACCGAGCACCCCGTTGGGTGTTGCGGTACCGCCGAAAGAGTCGACGCTCGGGGCTGATTTCGACACAGACTTCGCCCGCAAGCCCGCTGCACGTTTCGTTCGACGTCTTCTTGTTGCTGGCCCGGTGAACGCGATGGTTCATGGCCTCGCACGCCCGAAGGTCGAGGGTATCGACCGACTGGCCGACCTCGCGAACAACGAATCGATTGGTGGCGTCATCTTCGCGCCGAATCATCACTCGCACCTCGACACGCCGCTGATGGTCACTGCCGTGCCGAAGCCATGGCGCGACCGCCTCGTGGTCGCAGCGGCCGCCGATTACTTCTTCGACAAGCGCCTCAAAGGAACGCTTGCCGCCCTCGCCCTGAACGCCATTCCGATCGATCGCGAAACAACGAGCCGCAAATCGTCCGATCAATTGCGCACACTGCTCGCACGCGACTGGAGCCTCGTCATCTACCCCGAAGGTGGACGCTCGCCCGACGGGTGGGGGCAGGAATTCAAAGCAGGGGCCGCGTACCTCAGCATCAAGACCGGCGCGCCGATCGTTCCCGTGTTCATCGACGGAACCGGCGCCGTTTTCGGCAAAGGAATGAAGCGACCCAAGCGGGGCCACACGCGTGTCGTTTTCGGCGCTCCGTTGTTTCCCGACGAGAACGAGAACACTCGCCGTTTCAGCGAGCGAATCGAACGGGCGGTCACCCTTCTTGGTGACGAATCCACGACCGACTTCTGGACCGCGCGTCGTCGTGCGGCGTCAGGAACATCGACGCCGCTGACGGGGCCCGACTACGTCGGGTGGCGTCGCCAGTGGGCACTGTACGAACACCGCAAGACTGGCGCAGCCGGCCAACGCCGACGCCAGAAGCGTCGCTGGCCCGACCTCGGCTGATCACGCGAGACCGACGACATTTTCCTGTTTTCCTGAAAGAAAAAATTTTCTCTTTCAGGTTGACGTACTCCATCTATCCTCGCCCCAATGGGGCGACCGAGGAAGAGCGATCAGGCAGTCGGCGAAGACCCAAAGACACTGATCCTGCGCAGTGCCCGCGCAGAGATCGAAAGAAACGGAATTCTCGGTCTACGGGTCGCCGATGTTGCGGCCAACGCCCACTATTCGGTCTCGATCATCTATCGATACTTCGGCGACCGCGACGGTCTCCTCGCCCAGGTTCTCGGCGACATGTACGAAGAACTCCTCGGTCGCGTTTCTGAACGAATTGCGAATGCGATTCCTGCCGATGGCCCGGTAACCATCGACCAAATCCTGTCACTTGCTCCGCTGCCGAGTGATGCCTACACCAACGAATCTGACCTCAGAATCCGACTTCAGATTCTCGCCGTCGCCGCCACGAATCCGGTCCTCGAGGCACGCTTGAAGGAAATCGCTCAACGTCGATACGAGACAGTTCTCGGCCTGGCTCGACACTTGAAGTCGCGTCTCCCGTCAGACCAAGTCTTCGACGAGAGAGTGTTCACGATCATGATCGTGAATCAGCTCCTGTACTACAACACGTTGCTCGGCGACTACGCCGTCAACGACGACGATTACTACGCCTTCCTCAAAGCCAAGGCAACCAGCCTGTAGCTGCCGAGCCATTTCGGCCCGGCAGCTCATCAGTCATGGTTGAAGTCTTCGATTTCCTCTTCCTCGTCATCACGGCGGCGGCGGGCGATGATGAACAGGCCTCCGATCATCACGGCGATCAGCGCGACGACTAGGACCGCGGCGATCACCGCTGAAGTTGAAGATCCGCTTTCGCTCGAATCCGGTGAGCCGGCGATGGTTGTCGTCGAGCCAATCGTGGACGGCACGGTTGTCATCGGTGTTGTTGTCGGCACAGTTGTTGATGGAGACGTTGTGCCACCATCCTCGACCTGTGATTCCCCATCACCCGATCCGCTTCCCTGCTCTCCGGCGTCCGATCCGCTGCCGTTCGTTCCACCGCTGTTCGACGAACCATCCGTTGGATTGCTCGACTTGATGACGAACCGGGTCGTCTTGGTGACCGTGCGGCCGTTCAGGTCGATGGCCTTCAATGTGAGCACGTAGCGACCGGCAGGAAGGTTCTTCGCCAAATCGAGCGATGCCGTGAATCGGCCGAGCTTGTTCGCTCGCGTCGAGAGAACGACATCGCGCCCAGAATCGGCAAGGTCGCCGGTCTGTGCCTCGAGGTAGACGATGACCTTCGAGCGCGACTTCACATTCGAACCTGCGATTCGCGCGACCGAACCCTCGGCGGTGCGATCAGCCGCGAGATCGAGCGCCAACGACAGACGGGCATCGATGACCGGCGCAGGAATCACCGGCGTCGGTTCCGGAGTCGGTTCGGGCTTCGGCGTGATGGCCTGCTTCTCGACCGCCTTCGTTTGCGCATCGACGTTGACGGATTCCCCGGCGAGATCGCCGTTGTACGCGGTGATGCGGTAGGTGTACGAAGTCGACGCATCAAGTGCCGCGTCGATGTACGACGTCTTATCGGTCGTCGTCACGAGTGTCCACGTCTTGCCTCCGTCGAGCGAACGTTCGATTGTGTACGTGAACGTGATTCCGCTCGGAGTTGTCGGCGCTTTCCACGACAGCGAAACCGATGACGTATCGGATGTGTAACCCGCACTCAGCGGCGCGCTCGGCGCGGTACCGGTGCGCACGGATGTGTCGGTCCAGGGGCTCTGTCCGACCACCGAGTATGCGGCGACACGGAAGAGGTAGGTCTTGCCGATGGCGAGACCCGACACCTGCAGTGACGTTGCACCGTTGAGCCCAGCGTCATCGACCACCATGTAGCGAATGTTGCGGCCAAGAGTGATGACACGTGAAGTGGTGACGACAACGTTTTCGAACGATGCCGACTGAACTCCGGCGTCGAACACGTTGGGTCCGAGCTGCGCGGTGTCGGTCCACGTCACACCACCATCGGTTGAGGTCTGCACCTTGTATCCAACGACTGCTGCGCCACCGTCGTCAACCGGCGGAGTCCACTGGAGGGATGCAACGGTTTCTTCCGATGCTGTTGCTTCGACCGAACGTGGTGCGACGGGAGGCGCCACGGGCGACGACGTCACCCATGTCGATGCCGCACCCGTACCCGCGGCATTGAGGGCCGCGACGCGGAAGGCATACGCATAACCGTTGGAGAGGTTCGTGACCGCGTAGGTCAACGTCGACGCACTCACCGTTCCGGCGTTCGTCCACGAACGACCGCCCGTTGACGAGTACTGCACCACGTAACCCGTGATCGTTGTGCCACCGTTGTTCGTCGGTGCGTTCCAACCGAGAGTGACCTTGCGGTCGGCCGCAGTGGGCACGAGATTCAGCGGAGCGCTGGCGGTTGTGCGCGGAACAACCGTCACGGTCGCCGAGGCGACAGCGCCCGACGTTGCGACGGTGTTCACATCGGTGACCGCCGCATTGACCGCGAACACACGGAACCAATAGGTCTGACCGTTGACCAGATCGGCGATTGTGGTCGTGGTGGTAGTCGGGTTGTCGGCGAACGTCCAGTTGATGTTGTCGATCGACTGCTGCACCACGTACGACGTGATGGTTGCTCCGCCAGCGCTTGCCGGAATCACCCAGGTGAGAACCGCTTGAGTGTCGGCAGGAGCGACGGCGACGCTGCGCGGTGCGCCCGGTGTCGTGTACGGGGCCGCCGTGACGAACGTCGATGCGGCTCCGGTACCGATAGCGTTGATCGCCCTCACGCGGAACGAGTACGACGTGCCGTTGACCAGACCCGTGAAGGTCGTCGCAGCCGTCGCAACCGTGCGAACGGCAGTCCACGTGAGACCACCGTCAACCGTGCGCTCGATCGAGTAGCCCGTGATCGTCG
>CAYFLC010000134.1:0-4560 GCA_964343885.1 uncultured Bifidobacterium sp. | reverse complement strand
CCATGTGCCGTAGTCGACGCCCCAGCGCGTGGTGCGAGCGATCGGTTTCGGTGCGCACATTGGTCGCAGAAGGTCGGCAACCCGCAGAGCGACATTCGTTGCACCAGAGGCGGGATACCGGAACTCTTGCAGTTCGCGAGGGAAGCCCATGTAGTCGTGAATCATTTCGGGGTGTTCGGACACCTGTACCTCGGTGCTGCCACCAAGGGGCGCCCAGTGCGCCGAGATGCACAGAATCGCGCGGGGTTTGGCGTACAAACCGGCTTCGTTCATCGAGCGGCTGTGTTCACCAGCAGCGAACATGTCGCCGAAATCGCGCCAGCGCGCGGTGTGGCGGTTGAGTTCCAGTGTGTTCATCGGGCTTCCGTGGCCAAAGAAGGCCACCGGCATGGGGACGGGCATGAATCCTGTCTACCAAAGCCGGAAAAACTGTCCGCAGGCAGACGCTTCGGTGCTCTGTCTGGCATGAACCGACGCACACCACGAATCCATTCCGCAAGAATTCTGAAAACCACTCAATCCACCCGACTAACGTCATTTTTCATGTCACACGAATCGGCTCGTCCCGTCCGCAAACGTCTCGCTCTCGCCGTTGGCGTCGTGGGTGCCATCGCACTCAGTGCCTGTTCGCCCTTGCACCAGCGCGCGACGCTGACGCGACCGAACGGCCAAGGGTCCGACCGGATGGGTCAGTCGACATCGATGTCGGCCGATGGAACCCTCATGGTCGTGGGTTCGCCGTACGCCACCAGTGGCGGCAAGTCGGAAGCCGGTGTGGTGACGATTTACACACGCGACTCCGCTGGAGTCGATTGGACCAAGGTGTCCGAGTTCGGCGCGGCAAGCCCCTACGAAGAGGGCCATTTCGGCTCGTCGGTCTCGCTGTCGGGCGACGCAAACACGCTGGTCGTCGGTGCACCGCAGCAGAACGGCAAGGGTTCAGCGATCGTCTTCCGTCGCAGTGACGGCGAATGGGACACGGGCAAGACCCTTGGATTGCTCGAAAAGGCGAACGATGGTGTCGGCACCGCCGTGTCGATTTCAAACAACGGCAAAGTTGTTGCGGTCGGTGCGCCATACCAAAGCGTGTCGAAGAACAACGTGAATTACACCAAGGCGGGTCGAATTTGGGTGTACGAAGACGTCGCCGGTGTGTGGACCCTGCGTACTCTCGCGAATGCCAGCATTCTGCAGAACGATGAATGGTTCGGTCGCAGCGTCGCAGTATCAGGAGACGGCACCGACATCGTGGTCGGCATGCCGAACTACGACATGTACAGCGAGGCCAAGAAGGCCGTTCAAACCAACTCGGGTCGCGCAGAACTGTTCCGTCGCTCGGGCAACACGTGGGCCTTCTCGTACCATCTGTCGGACGACGCGACGATTCTCGCCGATGCTCTCGTTGGGTCGTCGGTTGGGTTCTCGAGCGATGGATCGACAGTCGCCGTCGGCGCGCCCGGATACGCAACCACAGTTGCCGGTATTGGTGCCGTGGTGACCTACAAGAAGGCGAGCAATGGCTGGACCCGCACGGCAACACTGTCGAGCAATGGTTACCCGTCGGCACAAGCCGGAGCAGCACTCGCCGTGTCGTCGGACGGTGAATACATCGCGGTCGGTTCGCCGGGCTACAACACGAGCGATGGTGCAGTGCAGCTGCTGAAGCGCACCGACACCGGATACGACGTTGCATATGCCTACACCGACGCCACCGATGCAGGAAATGGAATGGAACTCGGCCGTGCGGTTGCCATGTCGAGTGACGCGATGGTTATCGCAGGTGGAGCGCCATCAAGCGTGAATTTCACCGGCGCAGTACGAATGTTCGACCGCTTCACGAAGCCCGAGTCTCCGACCGGTGCCACGGCAACCGCAGCCGATGGATCGGCGCTCGTGTCGTGGACGGCGCCCGCCGACAACGGTGGCCTCGCACTCACCTACACGGTGACGTCGAACCCCGATGCGAAGACGTGCACCTCGACCACAACATCGTGCATCGTGACCGGACTCACCAACGGCACTGCATACACCTTCCGCGTTGCGGCAAAGAACGCAGCCGGACAAGGCCAGGGGTCATTGCCGTCGTCGTCGGTCACACCTTCTGCCGCTGCTGCGGTCGCAACAGTGATCGGCACCGTGCCCGGTGCACCAACAAGCGTGACCGTGAACCCGGGTTGGAAGCGCGCAACCGTTTCGTGGAAGGCGCCGATCAGTGATGGTGGTCAGCGTGTGCACACCTACATCGTCACATCGGTTCCCGACGGTCAGACCTGCATGACCTTCGGTGCAACCGAGTGCACGATCACCGGATTGAAGGCGAAGAGGCAGTACGCGTTCAGCGTGGTTGCCATCAACGTCGTTGGTTCCAGTGCGGCTGCGACGAGCGAAAAGTTTGCACTGCAGCCCAAGGTGTCATTGCGCGGTGGCCCAACGGCCGCAAAGCTCGCGGCGTGGCGCGGTATCGCAAGCGGTATCGGCGAGAAGACCAGCATGAGCCTGCGTGGCAAGGCCGCCAAGCAGAACTGCAAGATCGTCGATGGCAAGTTGATTGCCAAGGTTGCACAGGCTGATTGCAAGGTTCGCGTGACGTCGAAGTACGTGAAGACCCTGAAGCAGACCGTCATCATCCACACGGTTCGTCGCTGACGCATCGCACGCACGAAATCGGCCCGGGTTCGAGATGAACCCGGGCCATTTTCGTTGTACGGTCGGGTTCATGTTCGGACACAAGAAAGTCGAAATGGTGTCGCCGGCCAACGCCCTGCCGGGTCGTACCGATCAGACGATGCCAGTTCCCGCTTCACACTTCGTGAACGGGAATCCGCTCGCCGGTCCGTGGCCCGATGGCATGGAAACAGCGGTGTTCGGCCTCGGCTGTTTCTGGGGTGCCGAGCGCAAGTTCTGGCAGACCGAAGGCGTGTATTCCACCGCCGTTGGTTACGCGGGTGGCTACACCCCGAATCCCGCCTATGAAGAAGTGTGTTCGGGACTCACCGGACACACCGAAGTGGTGCTCGTCGTGTTCGACCCGAAGATTGTCTCGTTCACCAAACTTCTCTCGGTGTTCTGGGAATCACACGACCCCACGCAGGGCATGCGTCAGGGAAACGACATCGGCACGCAGTACCGCAGTGCGATCTACACGATGTCCGATGCGCAACGTGCCGCCGCGGTGACCAGCCGCGATGCCTACCAAGTGATGTTGACCAAGGCCGGTTACAGCGAAATCACCACCGAGATCGCACCATCGACTGAGTTCTTCTATGCCGAGCCGTACCACCAGCAGTATCTCGGCAAGAACCCCAACGGTTACTGCGGCCTCGGCGGCACTGGCGTGTCGTGCCCTGTGGGAATAGTTGCAGTCAACGGGAACTGAATCGCGACTCCGAACGACTTGAGTACATACCCCTCGAGTTTGGAGTCATATGAAGTTGAAGAAGCACGTCGTCGCCGGAATCATTGCGATGGGATCCGTCGCAGGTTTGATGGCCACTTCAGGGCCGGCGAGTGCACACGTCGGCGTCTACGTGGCGGGTTCGAGTGGCCTCGCTGTCAATACCGACGCGGCCAACGCGACCTATGTCGTGTCGTTCGCGCCGGGACACGGCTGCAGCGGACCACGAACGGCGTCGAACCCCGACGGCGTCTACGACACAACAAGCGTCGAAGTCTTTCTTCCGCGAACGGACACCGGAGCGTTCATCTTTCCCGAGGTACGTGTTGTCGACAAGGGTGGATACCGCGCCACGATCAAGACGATTGCCGATCCGACTGATGCAACAAAGAAGCGCGCGAATTCAATCGTGTTCGATCAGTTTGTTCTTCCGGCCGTCAATGGATATCCGGCGCGCGACACGATCATGCTCGACATCGCCGTCAAACTTCCCACCTTCGCCAGTTTGAAGGCGGCCGGTTATGCGCTCGCCGCAGGGACTCTGGCGACAGCTGTCGGTGCGAAGATTTATTTCCCGACGATGCAGTACTGCGACGTCGCGGGCCAAGGAGTTGGGAAGCAGGCGGCAACGTCGACGCCGGCTGCGATCACCGACACGACTGATCCCGTTTGCAATGCGAATGACGCCATGCAAACCACGCTGTATGACAACTGGCAAACAGACGGCAACACACCCAACCTCACCATCGGAACAGCACTAGGGACATCCACGGTTGCGTCACTCGAATTCACGGGAAACAAGCCAACGGCCAAAGCCGAAAGTGCGACAACCTATTGTTCGTTCGCGGGCGGTGTGAACACCCGCGGGCTGACGTTGCAGGGAAATTTCACTGCCCGCGTCACCAAGAAGGGATTGCGCGTGATTGTTGACGCATCACCTGCTCTTGCGGGAAAGGCCTACTCGGTTGCGACGGCGGCCGGTGCAATGATTGGCAAGGGAGTGCTCGACGAACGTGGAGATCTTGTCGTCACGCTGACCAAGAAGGCAGCGAAGAACGTAAAAGCTGGAAATTCGGTGCGCCTTCTCGACGGACCGACACTCCTCGCGACAGCAACAGTTGCGTAAGTTCCTGGCGATTCTCACCGGGGGTTCCCTCCTCGGGTGG
>CAYFLC010000133.1:0-4567 GCA_964343885.1 uncultured Bifidobacterium sp. | reverse complement strand
AGGCACTTGGTCAAACGCTCATCGAGCGCACATTTCGCGAGCGCATCGTCATCGTTGGTGCGATTCTGCCGCCGCAAACCGAAGAAGAAGCGGAAGCAAGCCTCGATGAACTCGCACTGTTGGTCGACACTGCAGGTGCCGACGTGGTCGCGACGCTCACCCAGCGACGTGATACGCCCGACTCAACGTGGTACATCGGCAAGGGCAAGGCCGAGGAACTGAAGGAACTCTGTCTCGAGGTCGATGCCGACACGGTGGTGTTCGATAACGAACTCGCGCCAGCACAGCAGTACAACCTGGAGAAGCTGCTCGGTCGTACCGCGATCGACCGCACCGCTGTGATCCTCGACATCTTCGCTCAGAACGCGCACACGCTCGAGGGCAAGGCTCAGGTCGAGTTGGCGTTGCTGCGCTACCGATTGCCGCGTTTACGTCGTGGCGTGAAGGGCGCAATGAGCCAGCAGGGTGGTGGCATCGGAACACGCGGACCGGGTGAAACGAAGCTCGAGGTCGATCGTCGCCGCATCATGCGCAAGATCACCAAGCTCGAACACGACCTGAAAGATCTCGCCCGCACGCGCGAGAACCAGCGCAAGAGTCGCGAGCGCAGCGGCCTGTCGTCGGTCACGATCGTGGGCTACACGAACGCCGGCAAATCGACGCTCCTCAATCGCCTCACGGAATCCGGAGTGTTGGTGCAGGATCGTCTCTTCGCCACACTCGACCCCACAACCCGCCGCCTTTCGCTTCCCGGCGGTGAACCCGTGCTCTTGTCCGACACCGTCGGTTTCGTGCGCAGGCTTCCACACGGTCTCATCGAAGCCTTCAAGAGCACTCTCGAGGTCGCGAGTGAAGCCGATTTCCTTGTTCACGTCGTCGATTCGTCGGCGCCCGATCCCGAAGGTCAAATTGATGCTGTGCACGATGTGCTCGCTGAAATCGGTGCCGACCGTGTGCCCGAACTACTGGTGTTCAACAAGGCCGATCGTGACCCCGCCTCGTCGGCCGATCTCGTTGCCAACCATCACGGTTCGGTGGCGGTTTCCGCGGCCACGGGCGAGGGTGTCGACGTGCTTCTGCGAACGCTCAGCGACCGCATGCGCGCCCTCTCGCGAGTCGTTGAATTGCTGATTCCCTACGAGAACGGGGAAGTCCTCGCGATGGTGCACCGCGAAGGCGAAGTGGTGTCGACATCGCATGAAGACGGCGGCACGCGGGTTCGGGCCCGACTTTCCGATGCTTCGGTTGGTCGATTGCGCGATTACGTGTGCGATACGGCAAAGTGAAGATCGATGGTCGCTGATTCGAACCGTTCCGACGCGCAGGGTTTTGTCCCTCCGCCGTACCCGTACGACAAGCTCGACGCGTTCGCCAAATACGGCCGCGAGATGGAAGGTGGGCTGGTCGACTTGTCGATCGGTACGCCGTGTGATCCGCCACTTCCCGCCGTCGTGGCCGCCCTGTCGTCGTCGAACAGTGAGCGAGGGTACCCGGCAAGCATCGGTAGCGAAGCACTGCGTCGCGCTGCGATCGATTGGATGAAGCGCCGGTTTGCGATCGATGTCCCGTTGTCCGATGTCGCAGCGTGCATCGGTACGAAGGAATTCGTCGCCACAACGCCGCATTGGATGCGACTGCGCACTCCGTCGAAAGACACGGTCTTGTATCCGGCCGTTGCGTACCCGACATACGAGATGGGGGCGATTCTCGCCAATTGTCGGCCTGTTCCCGTGCCGATGCGCGCCGATGGAACCATGGACCTGTCGGCCATTTCCGCCGACGACGCGTCGCGAGCGTTGATGTTGTGGGTCAACAGTCCGAGCAATCCCACCGGACATCTCGACGATCTGGGCGCTGCCGTTGCGTGGGGTGAAGCTCACGGCGTGCCCGTCTTCAGCGACGAGTGTTACGCCGAGTTCACCTGGACGACAACGGCGAAGTCGGCGCTTCAGCACGCGCAAAAGGGTGTTGTCGCAGTGCACTCGTTGTCGAAGCGTTCGAACCTCGCCGGTGTGCGGGTTGGCTTCTATGCGGGCGACCACGACATCGTCGATTATTTGAAAGAAGTCCGCAAGCACGTCGGCATGATGCTTCCCGGGCCGGCACAAGCGGCCGGTGTCGCGGCTTTGGACGACGACGCGCACGTTGCAGCTCAGCGCGATACGTACCTGCGTCGTCTCGAGACCGTTCGCGCGATTGTGGGCAAGTGGTCCGGCCTCGACATCGACATGCCCGCCGGTGGCTTCTATCTGTGGTTCGATGCCCACGATGGCTGGGCGTTCGCCGAGAAACTGGCCAAAGAGGCCGGAACACTTGTCAGTCCTGGCGACTTCTACGGCGCAGGCGGCTCCAACAACGTGCGCATCGCCGTGGTGCAACCCGACGACAAAATTGCCCTGATGGCACGTCGTCTCGGTGTCTCATTGTCGTGATTCGTGCATGACAATCGTGGCATGAGCGACGTTCCATCCTTTCCCGCACCCGACCCGTCGTCGCGCTGGGAAAACACAGAGTTCGTTGCTCCACAATCAAAGCCGCGGCGTGGTCGTTGGTTCATCGTTGTTGTGTTGCTCGCATCGTTCGTCGCGGCTGGCGCGCTGTTTGCAAAGGGAAATTCCCGGGCTGTCGATGTGGCCCGTGGCCTGGTTCGTGTGAGTGCCGGGTGTCGTGTTCCGGTGACGTTGCAGCGCGGTGGTGACTATTGGGTGTACGTCGAAGCGGGGCCGGTTCCGATGCCCGATACGGCCGACTGTTCGAATGCTGGCCGTTTGATGTCGAACCCTCACGGGTTTCCGGTTCTCGGTTTCGCAATCGCGACTCCCGATGGCGTGGAACGTTCGATGGTCGAGGTCGACCCGAACCGCAAGTACGCATTCGGTCGACACTCTGGTCTGTTGACGTCGCGTTTTGCCGGGGCGGCAGGCGAGACCGTGATCGTCGGCGTGGTGGCGGACTCGCGTGAGGCCGCAATTGCAATAGGTGACAACGTTTTCAATGTGCGCAGGCCGTGGCGCATCGGCGCTGGCCTGATTCTTCTGTTGGGTTTGTTGCTGAGCGCCGTGCTCGCACGTGTCACGCGCACCAAAGACAACGCGTGACACGTACGACGGCGTGCGATTACATGCTCGTCAACGAAGCGGTGTCGAAGACCGGGCCCTGGCAGTAGCCGTTCGCGGAGACCGTTGAGCCCGCACCGCCTGAGATCGAGATCGTCACGGTTTCATTCGGGCTCGTCGTGGTTACCTTCAAAGTGAGGAGTTTGCGACCGTAGAGGCTTCCGTTTTGTGAGGCAGTGTCCGTCTCGTCAGAGTCTTTGAGAGTGACCGTGTAGTTTGCATCTGCGACCATAGCGTCACTCTGCGAAACGTAGACCTTGAACTCCGTACGTCCAGCGCGGGGGACCTGAACTGTTTGGGAAACGGTCGCTGAGGACTTGGCGAAACCCAACTGGTTGGCCGCGTAGCTGCCAATCGATGGCCTTTGGTTGCTGGTTCCGTAGCTTCCACAGGTCTTGGTCGAGGTTGAGCCCGAGATGGTCCAGCCGCCGCCATTTGCTGTGAAGGTCGGGTTCACAAGTGCCACGGGCTGTGGCGCGAGAGTTGTTGTGGTTGGTGGAAGAGTTGTGGTTGTCGTCGTGGTTGAGGTTGTCGACGTCGTCGTCGACGTGGTGGTTGTGTTGTAATGCTTGCCGTTGACCTTCAGGTACGCATCGTCTTGAATATCAGAAAGCTCGGGCCGCGTTACCGGACACGCGACTTGGCGACGATCAAGGGTTGATTGATCGGCAAACATGCGAGTGTTGGCGTCAGAGAAGACTCCCGCCCAAACGGTTCGCTTCATAGTTGTTCCAGTGGTGAAGAGCGACGATTCGATGTGTGTGCAGACGAAGCTCGCACCGCTGAGGTCGACACCGTAGAAATCGGTGTCGCTGGTCGTGGCGTTCGTGAAGTCGGCGCCCTTGAGAGACGCGCTGCCCGAGTAGGTTCCCCCGGTCATGGTGTCGAAGGCCGTTTTCGGCGCACTCGCACTGGAACGCCGTGTATCCGCATTCGCGAAACTGGTGCAATAACCATCGGCGGTGCAATCACCGTTCACATTGTGGAACTGGACGCTTGCGAGCGTGGCCCGCGTGAACAGCGAACCAGAGATTGTTGCCATGCTGAAGTCGGCATTAGACAGCCTTGCACTGGCAAACGAGGCCTTCACAGCTTTCACGTTGTTGAAGGTGGTGCCCGACCCCGACGCCTTGTCGAACAGGGTGAAGTTCAAGGTGGCCCCGTCGAACTTTGTGCTTTTTTGGCCACCGGGTTGACCGCACGTTGTGCCGATGCAACCAATCGAGGTGCCGGTGAGGTCGGCTCCGGTGAGGTCGGCCCCGGTGAAATCAGCCGAGTCAAGCTTTGCCCCGCTCAGATTTGCGTTGACGAATTTTGCGTTCGTGAAGTTCACGTTCTGCAAGTTCGCC
Source organism: uncultured Bifidobacterium sp. (assembly GCA_964343885.1). Classification (GTDB taxonomy): domain Bacteria; phylum Actinomycetota; class Acidimicrobiia; order Acidimicrobiales; family Ilumatobacteraceae; genus F1-20-MAGs119. Next base: position 102 of record CAYFLC010000133.1, on the reverse strand, counting down.
CCCGACAGGTCGGCGCCCGAGAAGTCGGCTCCGGAGTAGTTTGAATTTGACGGGCTGTAGGTCCTGTATGCGGTGAGTGCCGATGGCCAGGCGGTGATGGTT
>CAYFLC010000132.1:0-4606 GCA_964343885.1 uncultured Bifidobacterium sp. | reverse complement strand
AACCGTGGCCCGATGGCCGACTGATTTCAATTCGTCGGCAACGACGCCGAGCGCGGCACGCAAGCGCCCGTACGAATCGCGCCACGCGTACCGCGCAACATCTGCCACGGGTTCGAACGGTCGAGGCGGCGCCTCTTCGTAGTAGGCAACGGCACCGACAACGATCGATCGAGCCCCGGGCACGAGCATCGAGGGTGTCGTCGAACGTTTGGGGTTGCGAAACGTGAACTGCATCGTGTCGGAGAGTCCGCGTGCATTGCGGTCTTCGATCGCGTGTCGCGCGCGCTCGAACGGGCGGGCCGGTGCGATTCCGACACGTGCGAGACCCGCAGACAAACCGAGATCGCAGAGATTCCGCGCGTAGTCGCGGAGAGCGAGTTCGACCCTGCTGGTGCGTTCAGACGGCACGGTGCCGAAGCGTAGGCACCATGCCGGCGTTTGCGAGCAACTTGACGGCACGCGCCTGGTCGAGGTCGAGAACCACGGCCTCGTGGGGATTGCGATCGATGACGAAACTGACCACGCAATCGCCGCACGCGTCGCTGGCGCGCATCGCACAGGTGTCGCAGTCGATGATGAGGTTGTCGTTCGTGGACATGTCATCAGCGTGACAACGGGGTGTCACACGTTCGGGTATCCGGCGGAGTTCCGGAGTCAGAGAAACGTCGCCCCACTGATGTCGATCGCGAGAACCTTGGACCGCCCCTCGAGTGGGAGCAATCCGACGATGCCCGAGCCCTCACCTGAACGTGCGAAGCATGCAACGGTCGGCCCCGACCCGCTGAGCCACGCACACACAGCGCCAGCCGCTTTCATCGATTCGAGCGCGGCTCGGCTGGCAGGAACCTTGGCAAGGCGCACATCCTGGTGCATCCGATCGGCCGTTGCCGCAGCGAGTGCATCGAGATCACCCGATGCCAACGCCGCCATCAAGAGCGCCGTGTGGGTCACGTTGAACACGGCATCGGTGAAAGGAACACTGCTCGGCAACTTGGCGCGTGACTCGTTAGTCGACGTGGTGAAGTCGGGAATCCACACGACAACATCGAGCGCACAACCCGGTACGACACGGGCGGCTTCGTGTCCGTTGGTTCCGACGACGCCGCCGAGCAGCGAAGCCGCAACGTTGTCGGCGTGACCTTCCAGTTCGGCCGTGGCGTCGAGCACTCGCCGTCGAACCGCACGATCCTTCGGATTGCACGCCACCCCATCGGCAACGCCGAGCAATGCACCGGCAACCCTGACCGCCCCGCTGAATCCGAGGCCACGACCCATCGGCATTTCGCTGCGAACCCACAGATCGACGGTTCCGCCGACGCCTCGACACGCGATCGTCGCCGGATGTCGTTCATCGGCCGGCCGCGCACGTTCGGGCATTGGATCAACACCGACGACACCGACTTCCGCGTACATCGAAACAGCGAGACCGATTCCGTCGAAACCCGGCCCCAGGTTTGCCGAACTGCCCGGCACGCGCACGATGGCCACGGTGCGCCACCTACTGTTCGAGGCGCTTCGCGGCGCGATTGCTCGAATCGACCAAACGATCGAGCACTTTCCCGGCCGCGCCCGAGTCGATCGACTGCTCGGCAAGCGTGCGGCCCTGACGCAGATCGCCCGCTACGCCGGCGACGTGCAGAGCGGCCGCCGCGTTGAACACCACCGTGTCTCGCATCGGACCCGGCACCCCCGAAAGAATCGAACGCGCAATTGCAGCGTTCTCAACCGCGTCTCCACCGCGAATCGCATCGAGCGGTGCGTGGTCGAGCCCGATGTCCGCCGCATCGACCGTGAACTCGGCGATGTCGCCCGACGACAGCGACAACACCTTGCAAGGACCTGCCAGCGTGATTTCATCGACGCCGCCGTGGCCATGCACAACCCACGCCGATTTCACTCCGCGCGAACCGAGCGCCTCGATCATCGGCCGCATCATCCATGGCACCGCAACCCCGACAAGCATCGAACCGATCGGCGCTGGGTTCGCCATCGGGCCAAGCAGGTTGAACGCCGTCGAGATTCCAATCTCACGTCGTGACGGTGCCGTGTAGCGAAATGCCGGATGGAATCGCGCGGCGAGACAAAAACCCATGTTCGCTTCGGCGATGCAGTCGGCCACGCCCACCGGGTCGAGTTCAGCGGCAACGCCAAGTTCCTCGAGAAGGTCGGCGGCTCCACACTTCGACGACGCTGCCCTGTTCCCGTGCTTGCACACGGGCACCCCGGCTCCGGCAACGACGAAAGCCGACAGAGTCGAGACATTGAACGACTGACTCATGTCGCCACCCGTGCCCACGATGTCGATGGCGCGCGCCGACACGTCGGCTGACAGGTCGACACGCTGACCGGCAGCGCGCACCGCGCGCAACATTCCGGCAAGTTCGGGAGCCGTTTCGCCCTTAGCACGCAGCGCCACGATGAAGGCTGTCATTTGTGATGGCGTCGCCGACCCCTCGAGGATTTCGGTGATCGCTGCCTCTGCGACCTCGGGCTCGAGGTCATGGCGTGCAATCAGGGTCGAGAGAACTGCGGGCCATCCGCCGAGTTCCGACAGGGGCCGTGGGTGGGAAGCGCTCACCCCACCATTCTTTACGCTGTACGGCGACGTTGACGAATGATTCTGCGACGCTCGCGCTCGGTGGTGCCGCCCCACACGCCTTCTTTCTCGCGGGACGCGAGGGCGTGTTCAAGGCAGGCAATACGAACGTCACAAGTCCCGCACACCGCGATGGCGATGCCCGCCGATTCTTCGTCACCCTCGTCGGGGAAGAACACCGCAGGATCGAGGCCCTGGCAGGCACCCTTTGTTCGCCACGAAATATCGGTGATGGTCACGGCTAGCCCCCCAGCTTCCGTCCTGACTTTTCATGCGGAGACATCGGTCACAGATCCCCCCGAAACGTGACCGATGTCTCACCGCAGATGCCACCCTAGAACGCCGTTCAACGGCGATGCAAATCTCGCACCCTCGCCACAAGGGGCCAAATCAACCCGTCAGAAGAGGTCGCGGGCCAGTTCTTCGACCGTGAAATCGGCCAGTTCCATTGCCTCGCGGTAGTTCGGATGCGTACACACCAGCGCGACCGGCCCTTCGCGAAAGGCGGCGAGATCGTCGGGGCCGAACTCGAAGCGGATGTAGTGCACGGCGGCCGTGACGTCATCACGGGTCAGCGCCGCATCGTGCTGTTCGTCGGTCACCGGAGCCACTTCCCTGCCGTTGCCAAGGAGGAGCCGGAACGACCTTTCGATGCCCACCAGCTTCGGCAGCCATTCGCGCATCGCAGCATCGGAGGTGAGTTCGATGAACACCGTCGCACAAAGTTGGCCGGCCTCGGGGATCAACGGGTTGTAGGCGCGCAGTTCATCGATGACGCCTTCCTCGCTGATGACACGCTCGGCACGCAGCATTTCCTGGATCTGGTACCACATCGTGTCACGGCTCTCGAACATCACCGTGACGAACGTGCCGAGTTCGATACGTCGACGGCGCTTGATCTCGAGGACCTCGGCCTTCTTTTCGGCGCGGATCTTCTCGTATGCGCGCAGGTCGAGAATGTCATCGACCGTGAGCTTGCGGGTAACTGCCGTGGGGGGCATGACAATCACTCTCCTGTTTCTTTGTTCGGGTTATTTCTCTTCGGGGATTCCGTATGCGCGCGCGATCAACTGCAATGGGTGGCTTGGTGCCTTGCCGGTTTGTTCATTGATCGCCGTGTTCGCGAGGTGGCAGTCACCCGCCACTTCGTCGCCTTCCGCGGCATTGATTTCGTCGGCAAGTTTCTTTGCGATCGGCATCGAGAGATCGGCATTCTCGGCGCGTAAGCCCCACATGCCGTCGATGCCCGAGCACGTTTGCACCAGTTTGATCTTCGCTCCGGTGAGCTTGAGAAGATCACGGCTCTTCAAACCGATGTTCTGCGCACGCAGGTGACACGGCGCGTGGTACGTGATCTTCTCGGGAATTTCGCCGGGGAATTCCGTGTTGAGTTCCGTCCCCTCGGCCTTGTGGAGTCGCATCAGGTATTCGGCCGCGTCGTACGTGTTCGCCGCAACGAGTTCGGCGTCGGCTCCACCCACGTAGTCGATGTAGTCCTTCTTCAGTACGTAGCCACACGTGGGCTGCGGCACGACGATTTCGTTGCCCTGCCGCACGGCAGCTGCAAGTGCCTTCACGTTGTCGGCACCGACCTTCTTGAACTTCTCGACGTCTCCGCTGTGCAGGTACGGCGCACCACAGCACGATGAGCCGTCGGCGAGCGAACACTCGACGCCATTCTTTTCATAGACCTTCACGAGGTCCTTGCCGATGCCCGGCTCTTGGTATTCGACGAGACACGTTGGGAAGATGGCGACCTTGCCCTGTCGCTTTGCGATGACGGGCTTCACGCGCTTCTTGAACCACGTCGAGAAGCGAACTTTTGCGAAAGGCGGAAGGAGGCGCTTGCTCGAAACTCCCGCGGTCTTTTCGATGACCTTGCGCACGGCGGAACCCGGCTCGGCCCCCATCGCCTTGTTCATGACGGGCGAGATTGTTGTCGCAACTTTGCCGAGTGTGTCGGTGTGACCCATCACCGTGGTCGTGAGGCGCTTGCGAACGGGAACCTGT
>CAYFLC010000131.1:0-4636 GCA_964343885.1 uncultured Bifidobacterium sp. | reverse complement strand
GTTCCACGTCGACGATTCCCGGCCACGGCTTCACGATGCGCGCGAGCAACGGGAAGTCCTTGCGCAGCGGGTGACCTTCGAAATCGGTTGGCAAGTACATGTTGCGCAGATCGGGGTGACCGTTGAACGAGATGCCGAACATTTCGTGCGTCTCGCGCTCGTGCCAGTTCGCACCAGCGAAGACACCGACCCACGAATCGATGCTCATCGTGTCGTCCGGAACGTCGACCTTCAGTGTGATTCCTTGGTGCGTGCGGTGGTTGACCAATCGAGCGAACACCTGCATGCGCGTCGCACCGCCGGCGTAGCCCTGCTTGATCGTCATGTCGATCGGCTGCTTCTCGACGGTCGGATCTTCTTCACCCTTGCCGTACGGCGAAGGCATCCAGTCGATGGCCGAGAGAAAGCAGAAGTAATCGAATCCGAGTCGATCGCGCAGTGTTTCTGCTGCACTGCGCCAGTGCGCGGTGCCGACGCGGATCCACGTGTCGGTTGAACCTTCGGGGCCCTTCTCGAAAGTCTCTACGACGGCAGCGCCGAGGACGTCGGAGATTTCAGCGAGCGACGACAACGGGCTCACCCCTTCGTTCGGCTTCGTCAGCGGCGTTCATCGCGACGGTGCCCTCTCCGCGCCAACGCGCACCCATGTCTTCGTTCTTGATGCGCTGCTGCAAGAGGACGATGCCTTCGAGCAACGCTTCGGGACGTGGCGGGCAGCCGGGCACGTACACGTCAACGGGAATGACCTGGTCGACACCCTTCGTCACCGAGTAGCTGTCCCAGTAGGGACCGCCGCAGTTGGCGCAACTTCCCATCGAGATCACGTACTTGGGCTCGGTTCGTAGAGACGCTTCACCGCGGGCGCCATCTTGTCGGTCACGGTTCCGGAGATCACGACGAGGTCGGCCTGGCGTGGGCTCGCCGGCAACGGAATGACACCGAGGCGCATGACGTCGTAACGGGGAGATCCGAATGCGGCACCCATCTCGATCGCACAACAAGCAAGACCCCACTGATACACCCAGAGCGAATAGGACCGGCCGAGGTTGAAGAGCGAGTTCAACGACTTCGGCAGCCGGCCGCGGTCAACGAGTCCCATGTCTTTTCCTTTGATCCGTCCTGATTCCCGCGCGGCCTAGACCCAGCGCAGGACTCCCTTGCGCCATGCGTACACGAGACCGAGCAGCAGCACGGCAATGAACACGCCCATCTCGATCAATCCGAACCCTGCGTAACGCTCGAGCTGCGTCGCCCAAGGAAAGAGGAACACGGCTTCGACATCGAAGACAACAAAGAGAAGGGCGAAGACGTAATAGCGAATCTGGCTCTGCGACCACCCCTCGCCAACGGGGTCGACACCGCTTTCGTACGGAATCAACTTCTCCGCGTTCGGCTTGACCGGACGCAGCAGCGAGGCGACCCACAAGAGGAGTCCGCCGAGCAGGAAGGCCGCGAGTCCGAACCAGACAACCGTCAGATATGACCGCAAGAAGGGGGACATCGCCCCCGAAACTACTACCCGACCCCTTGTGAGAGAGAAATACACCGGCTCAGTTCATGACGTGTGCAACGAACCAGTCAACGAGACGCCGCCCCGCGTCTCGAGACATGTGCGCATGTGCCGTGGTGTCGGCGACGAGTTGCGCGGCATCAACTCCGACACGGGACAGTTCGGCTGCGCCGCCGCCCGTCGACCATCGACCCACGATCTCGGAAGTGACCTCGGGATGGAACTGGAGGCCGAGGCTGGCCCCGATGAGGAACGCCTGCGACCCCTGGGCCCCGACTCCTAGCTCTTCGGCACCCTGGGGCGGGACAAATCGGTCGTAATGCCACTGAAACCATACTTCTTGTCTAAATTTCGCGAGTTTCTGACCGAAATCGACCGAAAACCAGCCAATTTCCGGCTCTGGAGCCCGTTCCACCTTGCCGCCGAGGGCGTGCGCCAGCATTTGGCCACCAAAGCAGATGCCGAAGATCGGCACACCCCGGCCATGAGCCGTCCGCAACAGTTCTGCCTCGGCCGCCACATTGTGGGCGATGTCATCCCAGTAGACCGACCAGTCAGAACCCAGGCTGAGAACGAGGTCGACGTCGCTCGGGAATTCGGGCCATGACGGGGCGTCTTCGCGAGCCCACAGTTCAAAATTCCAACCCAACTCGCGAAAACGTTCGGCAACGACACCTCCGTCGTTGTCTCCCCCATTGGCGATCAGCACGGCGCGCACACGGGTACGGTAATTCCGAATGGGAGCATCACCAATCTCGCGTGACGACATCCTCGCCGCTCGCGCAGCCGGGGCTGCGTACGTCAAGCACACTCCCATCACCGAGTCAGCTGCGCTCACTGCTCTCTGCGGCGGCAGTGTCGTGGTCAAGGCCGAAAATCTGCAGCGGACCGGATCGTTCAAGATCCGCGGAGCCATGAACAAGGTGGCTTCGCTCGGCGATGCCGCACGCACCGGTGTTGTCGCCGGAAGCGCGGGTAATCACGCGCAGGCCATCGCATTTGCCGCGCAAGTCAACGGCATCTCCTGCGAAATCTTCGTTCCCGCAGGTGCCTCGTTGTCGAAGATCGCCGCGTGCCGTGCGTACGGCGCAACCATTTCGGAAGGTGGCGAATCGCTCGACAACGCCGTCGCGCTCGCGCGCGACCGCGCCGCTGCGACGGGAATGAACTTCTGCCATCCTTACGACGACCCTGCGGTGGTCGCGGGGCAAGCGACACTGGGACTCGAACTGATCGAAGACATCAGCGACCTTCGCACCGTCGTGATTCCGCTCGGCGGGGGCGGCCTTGCCGGCGGCACGGCAATTGCGTTGAAGATGCACGACCCGAAAATTCGTGTCATCGGTGTGCAGGTCAGCGCTTGTGCGCCGTACGCAAACACACCCGCACCCGAAGGGCCCGTCGTCACACTTGCCGACGGAATCGCAGTGAAGAAACCCGGTGCGGTCACCCGACCGATCATCGAGCACTTCCTCGATGACATCGTCGTTGTGGAAGAAGACGACGTCGCCGACGCGATGATTCTCTTGATGGAGCGCGGCAAGTTGTTGGTCGAAGGAGCCGGTGCGGTTGGTGCATCCGCATTGATGCGCGGTCTCGTCAAGCCGGCGTCCGATGGGACCACCTGTGTGGTTCTCTCGGGCGGAAATGTCGATCTCGGATTGGTGCCGGGGCTCGTGCGCCGTCACGAAACACAGGCCGGACGTCGCTTGTTGTTGTTCGCGCGCATCCCCGACCGACCGGGCGGTTTGGCGCAGTTGCTCACATTGCTCGCGGCAGCCGGCGCGAACCTCATCGAAGTGGAACACGTGCGCGAGGGCGTCGATCTGCACGTACGTGAAACGGGTGTGCAGATCGTTCTCGAAACACGTGGCGCGGAACACGCCGACTCGGTGATCGATGCAGCACGACGCGCGGGCTACGAAGTCGAAGAACTGCGCCGCTAACGGCTGTTGATTTCTTATTTGCCGGCGAGAGTGATGACCTGGCGGGTTGCATCGAGCAACCACCCGGGCACGATGCCCACGAGCAGCGTGAATGCTGCCGCAGCCACAACGACGAGACCCGACAAGAACGGCACGCGCGGTGTGGCATCTTCGCCTTCGGCATCTTCCAGCCACGCACTGACAAGGATGCGCAGATACAGGTAAGCGCCGATGACCGAGGCCAACATCGCAATGATCGCGATCGCGTAGCTGTGCGTGCGCACGGCCGACTGAATGACACCGAACTTCGCGACGAATCCGGAGGTGAGGGGCATGCCTGCCTGTGCGAGCAGGAAGACCGTGAGGGCAAGTGTCAGAGCAGGACGCCGGCGACCGAGACCGCGGAAATCACCGAGCTCGGTTGACGCATCACCATTTCCGGCGACGAGGCCGACAACGGTGAACGTTCCGATGACGAGCACTGTGTAGAGCAAGAGGTAGGTCATCGACGAAGCGATGCCGTCGCTCGCATCGGCCGAGCCAACGTGCGAGGCGGCTTCAACACCGAGGAGGATGAAACCTGCGTGACTGATTGACGAATACGCGAGCATGCGCTTGACGTTCGTTTGGGACACAGCCAGCACCGAACCGACCACGAGGCTGAGCACGGCGAGCACCCACACGACCGGTCGCCAGTCGTCGACCCGGCTTTGCAGCGCAGTGACGCTGATTCGCAGAAGTGCGGCGAACGCCGCGGTCTTGCCCGCCGATGCCATGAACGAGGTCACCGGGGTCGGAGCACCTTGGTAAACGTCGGGCGTCCATACCTGGAACGGAACCGCAGCGACCTTGAACGCCAGACCGACGAGCAGCAAACCAACACCAACGAGGAGAAGGACGTCGTTGCGCGGGAACACCTGCTTCGCCGCGAGATTCTCCATGATCTTGCCGAGATTGGTTTCTTTTGTTGCGCCGTAGATGAGGGCGATGCCGTAGAGGAAGAACGCCGACGAGAACCCGCCGAGGATGAAGTACTTGAGGCCTGCTTCCTGGCTTTGCGTGCGACGACGGTTGCTCGCGGCGAGAACGTAGAGCGCGAGACTGAGCGTCTCGAGACCGAGGAAGAGAACGATCAGATCGTTCGCCGCCACCATGACGATTCCACCGATGGCGGCAGCGAGATAGAGCACGAAGAGTTCGG
>CAYFLC010000130.1:0-4643 GCA_964343885.1 uncultured Bifidobacterium sp. | reverse complement strand
ATTCAATTCTCTACGCGTCGAACAACAAGGCGAATGCCGTTCGATCGATCGACACCACCACCGAAGAAGTGCTCGCGACCGTGAACACAGGCACCGAAACACGCAGCATGGTTCTGTCCGACGATGCACGAAGCCTTTACGTCGTCAACTACGTCAGTGGCACACTGTCGAAGGTGCGAATGAGCGACATGAAGGTGATCCAAGAAGTTCGCACCGGAGTTCATCCGGTCGGCGTCACCTACGACGCGGCACATCGGCGCGTATGGGTCGCGAATTACACAGGCTCACTGATGATCTTCGCGGAGACACCCCAATGATTGTCATCGATGCCCAGAACCTGTCGGCTTCACGCCCGAACAGGCCGCTGTTCGCGAACCTTTCGCTCACTGTGTCGACGGGCGACCGCATCGGCATCGTCGGCATCAACGGCTGCGGCAAGAGCACCCTCTTGCGCATCATCGCCGGCGAGCTCGAGCCCGATACCGGCGAGGTGCGCCTGGGCCGCAACGCGCGCATCGGCATTCTTCCCCAGCAACCGGTACTTCCCGCCGGCAACGTACGCGATGCTGTCACCAAAGGCCTCGACGAGGCGTGGCGTGGCGAGTCGGCACTCACACAGCTCGGCATGGGCGACATGTTCGACGCCGACACCTCGCAATTGTCGGGCGGCCAACGCAAGCGTGTCGCACTTGCTGCGTTGCTGTCGCGCGAATGGGATGCCCTCATTCTCGACGAACCAACGAACCACCTCGACCTCGATGCCATCGCCTATCTCGAAGAGTGGCTCGCCGCGTTCACCGGCGGTTTGCTCCTCGTCACGCACGACCGTCACGTTCTCGACCGCGTGACAACAAAGGTGCTCGAAATCGACCGCGGTCGCGCCTACCTGCACGAGCCGACGGGAATTCACGCTGGGTCGGGTTACGCCGCCTACCTCGCCGCGCGGATCGAACGCGAAGAAAATGCAGCGACCGCCGAACAAGTGCGTCGCAATGCGGCACGTCGCGAACTCGCGTGGCTTCGACGCGGAGCGCCCGCGCGATCAACCAAACCGAAAGCCCGTGTCGAAGCCGCAAAGAATCTCATCGCTCAACGAGCTGACGCACCCGCGCGACAAGGCGAACTCGGCCTCAACCTCGGTAGCCAACGCCTCGGATCAAAAGGCATCGAACTCGACAACGTGACGTTCTCGTGGCCCGGCGCAGACGCACCAACCGTAGGCAATTTCACCCACACACTCGAACCCGGTGACCGTCTCGGCATCGTCGGCTCGAACGGCGCCGGCAAGAGCACGCTCCTCGACCTGATCGCCGGACGCCTCGCACCCACCGAGGGCTCGGTCAACGTCGGACGCACCGTGAAGATCGGTTACTACGACCAGCTCGGCCGCGACATGCAGGTGAACCAACGTGTGCGCGAAGCCGTCATCGGCGACAAGGGCGATCCATCGCTCGAAGACCTGAACCTTATGAAGAGTTTCTGGTTCGACGGCGACGCGCAGTTTGCACCGATTCACACGCTCTCGGGTGGCGAACGTCGGCGACTGCAACTTCTCCTCACGCTTGTCGAGCAACCGAACGTTCTCCTTCTCGACGAACCGACGAACGACCTCGACCTCGATACCCTTCGCGCGCTCGAGGACTACCTCGAAACGTGGCCGGGCATCGTCGTGGTGGTCAGCCACGACCGCACATTCCTCGACATCACCGTCGACCAGGTCCTTGCCCTCGACGGAAATGGAAACGCGCGACTCGTTCGCGGCGGTGTCGCCGGATGGCTGACCGAACGCGCAGCCGCTTCCACACGGTCGGTGCCGGCGAAATCTGCCACCACCACAACAGCTCCGAAACAAAAAGAACGCCCGAGGATCAGTCCCAGCACGCTTCGTCGACAGATCGGCGAAGCCGAGCGAGCGATGAACAAGGCCATGGCCGAACAGGAACGCTTGAACGCCGAGATGGCCAACGCAGGTGCCGATCACCAACTCATCACCAAGTTGAGCAACGACCTCGCCGTGGTGCACGAGCAACTCGCCGAGGCCGAGTCACGTTGGCTCGAACTCGCCGCCGAAGCGGAAGCCGCTGGCCTGTCACTCGACTGACGTCACCGTCCTAGGATCACCACACGGGTTCTCGGTGTGTAAGTGCTCGTTTTCCGAGCACTTACACACCGAGAACCCTCAGGGAAAGAGGGGCAAGGCGCATGGACACTCAGTACTGCATCGTCGAGAAGAAGAACCACGTCATGACGGTTCGCCTGAACCGACCGGAGCGCCTGAATGCGATGCACCCGCCGGCGAACATCGAACTCGGCCACGTCTTCGATGACTTCGAGTCCGACGACGACATGTGGGTTGCCCTCATCACCGGCGAGGGTCGCGGGTTCTGCGCGGGCAACGACCTGCGCTACCAGGCCGAAGGGGGTAAGCGTGACCCCATGCCCCGCGGCTTTGGTGGGCTCACTTCGCGCTGGGACATGGTCAAGCCCGTCGTCGCCGCGGTGAACGGCGTCGCCATGGGCGGAGGCTTCGAAATCGCCCTCGCCTGCGACCTCATCATCGCCTCCGACAAAGCGACCTTCGCCCTTCCGGAACCCAAGGTCGGCCTCGCGGCGCTGGCTGGCGGACTCAACCGACTCCCCCGCCACATCGGCCCGAAACGCGCGCTCGGCATGATTCTGACGGGCCGTCATGTCTCGGCCGCCGAGGGCTACGAACTCGGTTTCGTCACGGCCGTCGTGCCCCACGACGAGTTGATGGCCAGAACAACCGAGTGGGTCGACCAGATTCTCGCCTGCTCACCGCTCTCGGTGAGGGCCAGTAAAGACGTCGTTTACCGCAGCCTCTCGATGGGTTCACTCCGCGAGTCGATGGAGGCGTCGTACGAATCGGTGCGCCGCCTGCAGCACAGCGAGGACTTCATCGAGGGACCGAAGGCGTTCGCCGAGAAGCGCCCCCCGAACTGGAAAGGTCGCTGACCCGCCAGACCTCGTCCGTAGCACCGTCCGTCCAGCCCGAAAAAATCGGGGTTTTTGACGTGGGTATCACCCACTTTGTCGGCGGGATCTAATAATTTCTCCGACATGAAGAAGCGTGACCTCATCCAAGCAGTAGCAGTCCACGCCGATGTCGATAACAAGACAGCGGCCCGTGTCGTCGAAGGAACGATCGATGTCATCCTGGCGAATGTCGCCAAGGGTGAAATCGTGAACATCTCCGGCTTTGCAAAGTTCGCCAAGATCAAGCGTCCTGCCCGCATCGCTCGTAACCCAGCGACCGGCGAGCAGATCAAGGTCAAGGCCAAGACCGTTGCCAAGATCACCGCACTCAAGGGCTTCAAGGACATCGCACTCGGCGTTGCTCCGGCCCCGAAGCTGAACACGGTGCGCAAGGCAGCTCCCGCTCCCGCGAAGAAGGCTCCGGCCAAGAAGGCTGCAGCAAAGAAGGCGCCCGCCAAGAAGGCTCCGGCCAAGAAGGGCAAGAAGAAGTAATCCTTCGTTCTTCGGAATCGGAACGAAAAAGAGCCCGGCCGAAAGGCCGGGCTCTTTCCATTCTCGTGCGAGTTTTACTTGAGCACTTCAGCGCACGGCTTCTGCGCAATCGCCTGACAGAACTTCTCGGCCTTGTCGGCACCCCACGACATGATGATGTCGCGTGGCTTCATCGTTGAGCCCGCCGAATTCGCAGTTGTCAACTTCGAGCAATCAGCATCGCTGATACCCGCCGTTGCACATGCTGCCTTGACCTTGTCATTGCTCGGGCCATTGCCGCCGGTGTTCTGCTGAGGCTGCTGCGTGGAACCTCCAGCCGTTCCGGGCTGTTGGGTGTTACCACCAGGCATACCCGGCTGTTGCGTTGATCCGCCACCGGTTCCCGGCTGCTGGGTGTTACCACCAGGCATTCCCGGCTGCTGCGTTGATCCGCCGCCCATTCCGGGCTGCTGCATTGATCCACCACCGGTTGGGGCCATCTTTGCAATGAGATCGGCACAGGACGTACCTCCGTAGGCCTTGCAGAAGTCTTCGGCCTTCGCACCGAACTTCTGCAACGCGACCATTGGTCCCGCCTGCAACGCAGCGCGACAATCTGCTTCAGCCATGCCGATCGCTGCACATGCTGCGGAGACCTTCGCAGGATCAAGCGGCTGACCCTGCATCGCCCCACCACCCTGGCCGGGCATACCGTTGGGCTTGGCGCCACCACTCGTTGCGAACTGGAATTCCTTTTCGCAATCGGCAGCAGGGCGATTCAAAAGTGTCGAGCACATCTTCACCCACTTGTCCTTGCCGAGCGTCTGGAAATCGGGTCCCTTGCCCGGGCGGAACATGTAGCCACAATCGATGCGGTTGAAGATCTTCGAGCAATTGTCATCGAACTTCGTGGTCGGATTGTCGATGTCGTCCATCGCCGACTGCATTTCAGGCGAAGAACCGGAGTCGGTGCCATCGTCAGCCGAAGCGGTGTCATCGGCTGCGGCCGACGAAGTGAAGGTCACGTCGAATTCTGCGGAGAACACATCGCCGTTCTTCCCGCTCTTCGGTGCGTGTGCACGGAACGCATAGTCACCGTCGAGCCAAATGCCATCGTCGTCGGTGGCGGCCAATTCGAACTTGGCAACACCCTTCTTGGCGATGACCGAGTCAAC
>CAYFLC010000129.1:4015-4697 GCA_964343885.1 uncultured Bifidobacterium sp. | reverse complement strand
TCCTCAAGCTCACCAACCCGCAAGGTGCATCGAAGTACATCGCAGCCGCCTTCCCGTCGGCTTGTGGCAAGACCAACCTCGCGATGCTCGTTCCGACGATCCCGGGCTGGAAAGCCGAAACCATCGGCGACGACATCTGCTGGATGAAGTTCGGTGATGACGGCCGTTTGTATGCGATCAACCCCGAAGCTGGCTTCTTCGGCGTTGCTCCGGGTACCGGCTACGACACCAATGCGAATGCGATGGAAACCCTGTGGGGGAACTCGCTCTTCACGAACACCGCCCTCACCCCCGACGGTGATGTGTGGTGGGAAGGCATGAGCGACAACGCACCGGCGCGTGCCACCGACTGGCGCGGCAACGCATGGACGCCCGAGACCGAAACGCCGGCGGCACATCCGAACGCACGCTTCACCGCTCCCGCGTCGCAGTGTCCGTCGATCGCGGCCGAATGGGAAGACCCGCGCGGCGTGCCGATCTCGGCCATCCTTTTCGGTGGTCGTCGCCGCACGACGGTTCCGCTGGTCACCCAAGCATTCGACTGGGCCCATGGCGTGTTCCTCGGCTCGATCATGGCCTCAGAGACAACCGCTGCGCAGGCTGGCGCCGTTGGCAAGTTGCGCTTCGACCCCATGGCGATGCTGCCCTTTTGTGGCTACAACATGGCCGACTACTTCGGACA
>CAYFLC010000129.1:3029-4005 GCA_964343885.1 uncultured Bifidobacterium sp. | reverse complement strand
GCCGCTTCCTGTGGCCGGGATACGGCGAGAACAGCCGCGTCCTCAAGTGGGTCTTCGAGCGCGTCGAAGGTTCGGCCAAGGCAGTCGAAACCCCCATCGGATATCTGCCGACCCCGGCCGACCTCGACACCAGCGGCCTCAGCGTGAACCAGGCCGACCTCGCCGAGATCCTCTCGGTCGATGTCAACGGTTGGCGCGAAGCAGTTCCGCAGATCCGCGAGCACTACGCGGCGTTCGGACCGAAGTTGCCGAACCAGTTGGCCGCAGCCCTCGACTCACTCGACAAAGCCCTCGCCAACGCCTAACTCTTTGAGGGTTTTCGGTGTGTAAAGGCTCGGAAAACGAGCAGATACACACCGAGAACCCTTGGGGTTATTTGCCGACGAGCATGGCTCGGATGCCGAGCCCCATGAGGAAAAGGCTTCCGCCGCCGTAGAGCAGGTACAGACGGCCCTTCAGCTGGTTGCGGTACGAGTAGATGATCGCAACCGCGATGATGGCGACGAAGCCATAGAACGCGTGAAACTGCGGAAACTCGAGTTTGTACTTGTTCACCATCGCAACGCCAAGTGCCACCTGCACGAACACCGCGACTTCGGCAACCGTGATGAACCACCAAAGCGCGCGCGTTCGTAGCGATTCAACCTTGTGCGCGGCCAGCGACCACACGCCGGCGAGACCGTTGCCGATGATCACGAACCATGCCCAGTTCTCGTGGATATCGCGGATCAACAGTGCGTTCACGCGGCAAATCTAGCGAATCAAGGTGTCGGCTTCCCTGCCGATCGACTCGATCGTGAAACCTCCGCGATCGTCGGTCACGACAGTGGTCACAGAACAGTTGTCGAGACTTGCGATGACCATGCGGTCGTCTCCGGTGGCTGCACCGATGACCACGTTGATCGCGATGAAATGACTGAAGACCACGGTGTCGTTCTGCAGAGACGACAACGCCGACAACAAGTTCGTTCGATAG
>CAYFLC010000129.1:1583-3019 GCA_964343885.1 uncultured Bifidobacterium sp. | reverse complement strand
ACGATCAACCACGACATCGACACCCCACGCGGCCGCGAGTGGACGCGATGTCTCCTGACATCGACGCAATGGACTCGAAAGAATCGGCAAAGGACCGAACGACCGCAACGCCGCGGCGACATCGTTCGCCTGCCGTTGGCCCAGTTCGTCGAGAGCGGGGTCGGGATCGACATTCCAACCAGCCGCAGCGCGACCGTGACGCACCAAGTGCAAACGGGCCATCAGAGAAGCCACCCGTCACGCACCGGACTGGGGTCACCAACCTTGCGATACCACTCGGCACCGAAAGCGGTACGGAATGCATCGTCGGGCATCTGTGCAAACCATCCCGTGTCGGTGATCTGGCTCTTGTGGCACTGAATCGCGCTGCGCTTCAGATCGATGAAATCAGCAACGTCGACACGGTGAGTGAGTTCGGCCTCGGGAAGACCCATCGGATTGCCGTCATCGGCGGGACCGTCGGGGTCGAAGCCATCGTCGGGCCCGATGAGGCCGGCTTCGCGCGCCGCTTGTTGCATGCGTCGCATCGCATCGCGGTTCATGGTTGCCTCGTAAACGTGAGGCACGGCTGCG
Source organism: uncultured Bifidobacterium sp. (assembly GCA_964343885.1). Taxonomy (GTDB): domain Bacteria; phylum Actinomycetota; class Acidimicrobiia; order Acidimicrobiales; family Ilumatobacteraceae; genus F1-20-MAGs119. Next base: position 2,446 of record CAYFLC010000129.1, on the reverse strand, counting down.
ATTTCTGCGGCGCGATGTCCCACCCTGTGCACCATGATGTGGTCGGGGTGGCCATAGTTGCCGTGCCAGTCGTAGACAGTGAGGACGGACGCATTGTGGCGCTTCAGAATCTCGGCCAGACGTGAAGATGCTTCGTCGAGATTCGCACCGATGAACGCCCCGTCATGGCCATTCTGCTCCCAACCAGTCATTCCACTGTCGCGGTAACCCAGCCACTCAAGGTGCGTCACACCCAGCACTTCGCACGAGTCTTCCGTTTCGCGTCTGCGTCGATCAGCGAGAGTCTCGTTGGGCGAGAGGTCGGCGGGGACTTCACCGTGCTCGCCACCCGTTGCCACGACGAGAACGACCGTGTGTCCGTCGCGCGCCGCGCGAGCCATGGTTCCGCCGGTTGCGATTGCCTCGTCGTCGGGATGGGCGTGAAAAAAGACGAGCGTTGCCATCAGGCTTGTTTCACCGCACCGGACTCGAGTAACGCCGCGATGCTCCGGTCGTCGAAGCCGCTGCGCTCGAGAACCTCACGCGAGTGCTGTCCGGCGTGCGCCGGGGCGAGAGTGAGCTCGCTCGACGTGCGCGAGAAACGCGGCGCGGGTGCCGGCTGCGTGACGCCATGGTGGTTCACGAACGTCGACCGCTGAACGTTGTGCGGATGTTGCGCGGCCTCGCTCATTGTGAGTACCGGTGCGAAACAGACATCGGTGGCTTCCATCAGCGCGCACCACTCGGCTTGCGATTTTTCGAGGAAGACCTCGGTGAGACGCTGCTTCAAATGGGGCCACTGCTTGCGGTCCATCTGCTTCGCGAATTCGGGGTCATCGGACAACTCCGTGATCCGCATCAATTCGGCGTAGAACTGCGGCTCG
>CAYFLC010000129.1:0-1573 GCA_964343885.1 uncultured Bifidobacterium sp. | reverse complement strand
AACTTGTCGTCCTTGCAGCGGTACACGTCGTAGAAGTGCGCGCCGGTATCGAGCAGGTTGGTTCCCGGTGCGTTCTCGTCGAACATGCCGACGTTCTTCATCGCCCAGAACATGGTCATGAGAATCGCCGTGCCGTCGACCATCGCTGTGTCAACAACCTGGCCCTTGCCGCTCTTCTGTGCCTCGAGAAGGGCAGCAACCACGCCGAGAGCGAGGAACATGCCGCCCCCACCGAAGTCGCCAACCATGTTGAGCGGGGGCGTGGGCATTTCACCCGCGCGACCAAAGTGCGCGAGAGCACCCGCGAGAGCGATGTAATTGATGTCGTGGCCGGCGGCCTGGCCGTACATGCCGTCCTGTCCCCAGCCGGTCATGCGGCCGAACACGATCTTGGGGTTGCGAGCCAAGCAGACGTCGGGTCCAACGCCGAGGCGCTCCATCACCCCGGGACGGAATCCCTCGATGATCGCATCGGCCGATTCGACGAGCTTGAGCAGAGTCTCGACGCCGTCGGCCTGTTTCAGGTCGATCGCGATGTTGCGACGACCACGCAGAAGGATGTCGTAATGCGGAGAGTCGGGCAGCGGTCCGCGGACCGACTGCGCGCGCTCGACACGGATGACCTCGGCTCCGAGGTCGGACAACAGCATTGCCGCGAAGGGACCGGGTCCGATTCCTGCAATCTCGACAATGCGATAACCGTTCAATGGTCCTGCCATTGGCGTCTCCTGACGTGAGTTAGTTGATGGACGAAATGTGCGAGACGATCGCACCGGTGATTGTTGGCCACAACGGCCGCGGCAGATCGTGTCCCATGTCTTCGACGAGCTCGAGACGTGCGTTTGGAATCAGCTCAGCGGCGCGAATTCCGCCACTCGGAGCGATCAATGTGTCGTCGGTTCCGTGGATCACGAGCGTTGGTACTGTGAGATTCTTCAATCCATCGGTTCGCCTGCCGCTGGCATAGATGGCGGCGAGCTGACGCGGCGCACCTTCCGGGTAGAACGAGCGATCGTACGACGCTGCTGCATCGATGCGATTCTGCTCGGGGTTGCGGTGCTTCTTCGACTGCCACACCATCCAATTGTCGGCCGATGCGATGTAATCGTCGCGGTTCGACGGCGGCGTGGCCACGAGAGCTTCCATCGCTTCGGGAGTTGGCTGGCCGTACTCGGGCTCGCCCGAATTCGACATGATCGACGTCATCGAGAGGACGCGGTGCGGATGTTCGATTGCCATCAGCTGGACGATCATTCCACCCATGGAACCGCCAACGATGTGCGCGCGTTCGACACCGATGGCGTCGAGCAATCCGATTGCATCGGCCGCCATGTCGGACAGGTTGTACGGCACCGCAGGCACCGGGTCTTCCATCAGCGCGGCGTGGATGACCTTGTTCGTGTCGACTTCGCGCCCATCAAGCTTCGTGCTGAGACCGCAATCGCGGTTGTCGAAGCGCACCACGTGATAACCGGCATCGGCAATGATCCGACAGAATTCGGTCGGCCACATGAGCATCTGAGCCGTGAAACCCGACACGAGCAGGACCGTCGGGTTCTCCGCCGCTCCGAAT
>CAYFLC010000128.1:0-4721 GCA_964343885.1 uncultured Bifidobacterium sp. | reverse complement strand
CGGTTGGGGAGAAGATCCTCCGCGCATTCCTCATCTACGGCTTCTTGCTCGTCGCGCTGCGGGTGGGTGGCAAGCGTGAGTTGGGTCAACTCAACACGATGGACTTCATCGTTCTTCTTGCCGTGGCCAATGCGGTGCAAAACGGCATCATCGGAAATGACAACTCGATCACAGGGGCCGTGATCGGGGCGGCAACGCTCTTCGTGATCAATGGCGTGGCGTCCATCGGCGTGGCGAGAAGTCGCACGATGCGCCGGTTACTCGTGGGAAGTCCGACGCCGCTGATCGAGTCGGGTGTTGTCAATGCCCGCAACCTCCGACGACTTCGTCTCACCGAGGACGACGTGCTCCAGGCAGTGGTCGAGGCGGGTGGCGAGGGTTTCGCCGAGGTCGAACGTTGTGTGATCGAGCCGAACGGGCACATCGCGGTGACCCTGATCGAGCACGATGCGTCGGCGGCTCAGCTCGCGGAAGTGAAAGCCCAATTGGACCGAATCGAGGCGTTCCTGAAGGCTCGGTAAGGCCACCGCGAGACTCGTCAGGCCTGCTGACACATTCGTATTCTGGGGAAGTATTGTTCGGAAGAACTCGCACGACAGGGGTACCAATGACACGTCAATCTCTCTTCCGTACCATCGCGGCGGCCACGGCCGTTCTTGCGGTGTCAGCAGGTGTTGCTTCCTGCGGAGGCTCGTCGGGCTCGACCGACACCACCCGCGTGAAGAACAACGCATTCACCACGTTGCCCGGCGACAGCGGTGCAACCACCACTTTGTTCGATTGGACGGGCGGTTCCTCCACCACGGTCGAAGGTTCAACCGATTCGACACCTGCAGGCGGCGAGACCACCACTACCGCAGCATCGGGTGACACGGTCGCGCCGGGCACGGCAACAACCCTTCCCGGTGCGGTAACCACCGCGCCCGCAACAACCGGCCAAGCGGTGTCGCTCGTTCAGTCGAAGGGCCAAAGCGGTGACGCATTCGGTGGCGCGGTCGTGCTCTCCACCGACGGCAGCACACTCGCGGTCGGCGCTCTGTATGCCGATGTTGATGGCAACAAAGATCAAGGCTCGGTCACGATGTTCAAGCGTGACGGTGGCAACTGGGCCGAGCAGGGAACGCTCAGTGTTCCAGGCGCAGCGAACGACTGGTTCGGTTACTCGATCGCGATGTCAGCCGACGGCAGCACGGTTGCAGTCGGTGCGGTGTATGCCGATGCAAACGGCAACGCCGATCAGGGCAGCGTTTCGGTCTTCTCGCGCTCGGGTGGAGCATGGAAGCTCGCGAAGACGGTCACCGGAAAAGACGGCAAGGCCGGCGACCTCTTCGGATTCTCGGTGTCGCTCTCGGCTGACGGTGGAACCCTTGCTGTTGGTGCAACCGGCGCCGATGCCGGCGACAACGTTGACCAGGGCAACGTCTCGGTGTTCACCCGCGATGGCGGTTGGGCACTTCAGGCAACGTTGACGGCAGCAGCGCCCAGTGCGAAGGCCAACTTCGGTACTTCGGTATCGCTCTCGTCCGACGGCAATGTTCTCGCCGTTGGTGGTCCGAACGCCGGTGCCGGCGCCGCAAGTGTCTTCACCCGCGCCAATGGCGCGTGGTCGTAGGTCGGGACAATCGGTGATCAACCGAGGTCGAATGAAGGGTGAATCGATGAATTCAACACGACGTGTCCTGATCGCTGCCAGCTCGCTTGCGTTGCTCGCCGCGTGCGGCGGTGGCGGTGGCGGCGGAGCAGCCAGTGGCGGAGGTGCCGACAAGAGCGCCGACATTACCGTGCCTGCGGCAAGTGGCCAGAACGCCGATGCCGGTCTTGCGCCCAACCCGAACGGTTTCGCATTCGCGAACTTCGGTGCAGCTGCATCTCCCGAGACATTCGGCGCCGACGATCTTGTCGCAATGTTTGGCAATGGACCCGATGTCTGTGTCGGTGGCACCACACCGTGCAAGCCAACGGCCGAAGCGGCCGCCTGGGCAGCCATGGTGAACGACAACCGCCAGGCGGGTCACTGCGAGGGCTTCGCGGTCTTGTCGGCAAACCGCTTCACCGCGGGTAAGAACCCGCCAAGCGTGCAGCTCACGCAAGACGCAACCGTTACCCACGACATCATGCGCGCTTTTGCAACGCAGTTCTTCCAGTCGACGCAAGATGAAACCGTTGGCTGGCAGAAGAAGTCGCTGAAGGACAAGGTTGCGACGCTCGAGAACGCACTTGCTTCCAAGAAGGTCACCTACACCCTCGCCGTCTACACGGCCGAAGGTGGTCACGCGATCCTTCCGTACGCGGTCGAATACAACGGACCCGACGAAGCCAAGATCAAGGTGTACGACTCGAACTGGCCGGGCCAGGATCGCTACGTGCTCGTCGACCTGAAGAACGAGAAGTGGACCTTCGACTACTCGGGCGCCAATCCGGCAACCGATACCGGCGAAAACATTTGGACGGGCGGCGCAGGCGATCTCGACATCACCTCAATGAGTGCACGTGACTCGGCCAGCATTCCGTTCGGCAAGGGTGATGGAACCGTGACGAAGTCGCTGTTGCTCGTTCGTTCGGCCGCGCTGAACTGGTCGATCACAACGCCTGCCGGCCAACTCAAGCCCGGCGAGGCTGCACCGTCCGGCACGTCCATTCGTCCTGTTCGCTCGTCGGCCAACAAAGCCCCCGGCGCACCGGTCGACTACATGATCAGTGTCGATGCAGGCCAGAAGCTCGAGTTCAATCTGCCCGACCCTTCGCGCGTCACCGGCATCACGCCGAAGGCAGCGATTCGTATCGATACCAAGGGTTCGAAGAAGGGTCCGGTCACGTTGACCGACACGGGCGTCAAGTCCGATGACCCGGCAGTTGTGCTGTCGCTAGCTGACGGCAACCTTGTTGCGTCGTCGAACGGTGCCGGAAACGAAATCAGCACCACCGGCGATCAGCTGGCAGTGCAGGTCACCGCACCCAATGGCGACCCCGTCAGCGTGACGGTCACCGATGCGGCTCCGGCCGTCGACGTGCGCACGCCCGGTCGCGACGGTGTCGATGCAAATGCAAACGTCGAAATCCTCACCCAGACCGGCGACAACCAGATCGAAAAGAAGGTTGTCGACGCGACCGGCAAGGAAACCGTCACCACCGAAACGGGCCAGCTCGACAACACGCAGGTCAACCGTCCGATGCCCACCGACCTCGCGGCACCTGCCACGAAGCCGGGCCTCCCGGCACGCGACGAGCGCGTGGTTGATCCCGCCACCATCAGCGCGGGAACAACGGTTCCAACGGGCGAAACCAGCACCACAATCGCAGCAGCCACCGAAACAACGGTCAGCAAGCCGTCGGCGCTTCCGCCCCTCAGGCCGGTAGCAACTACGGCGCCGAACGGCGGCTAATCGGGCCAGCCGGGAGTGTCCGGGTCAAGTTCAACGCCCATGGTGTTGAGAAACCCGGCCACCATTCGGTAAACGCCCACTAGCAATACCAACTCACAGAGCTCCGCGTCGGTCCATTCGGCGCGGAGCTCTTTCCATGTCGGCTCACTCACGCAATCGTTCGCACAAATGTCGTCGGTCATTGCCAGCAGTCCGCGGTCGCGCGTCGACCACGGATGAGTTGAATCACGTACTGCGGTCGCGGCGATTTCCGCATCGGTGAGGCCACAGTCGCGGCCGATCACCGTGTGTTGGCCAAACTCATAGATGGAACCCGTGTTCACACCGACGCGCAGAATCACGATCTCGCGTTCGCGTGCCGGAAGCGTTCCGCGCATGAGGAAGTAGCCGCCGAAGGCGAGGAATCGCTTGAGGAGTTTCGGATGGTGCGCGAGTGTTCCGAAAAGGTTCAGTGGGTCGCCGTTCACGGAGCGGATGCTTCCCGCGAGGATTTCCTCGACTTCGGCCGTCAGCGGCGAGAGCGGCGCCAATCGTGGCGTCGAAGGGCGGTCAGCGTTGTCTCGTTGGTGGGATGTGGCCATGTCGTACTCTTGCATTTCATGCAGGGTTGGTGTTTTACCGAAACGAACGCGCCGTTGAGTTTGCTCGACATCGACGAGCCGAAAGCCGGCCCCGGCGAAGTTCTCCTCGACATCAAGGCGGCTGGTCTGTGTCACTCCGACGTCGGGGTGATGACCGACCCCATTTGGATGACCCGCGTGGCATTCACCCCCCTCATCCTGGGTCACGAAATCGCCGGCGTTGTCAGCGCAATCGGCGAAGGTGTCACCGACGTGAAGCTCGGAGACCGCGTTGGCGTGTGCCCAACCGTTGGTCTCGGCGCCCCTGGCTTTTCGCGCCATGGCGGCTTCACGTCGAAGTATCTCGCGCAGCCAATCGAGCTCGTGCCGATGCCGGCAAATCTTTCGTTCGAACTTGCCGCTCTGGGTACCGATGCGGGCATGACCTCGTACCGCGCGATGGTCTCGCGAGGTGGCGTCAAGGCTGGAATGAAGGTTGGAGTCATTGGCCTCGGTGGACTCGGGCAGATCGGCGCGCGTGTCGCCGTGGTTCGCGGTGCCGAAGTGCACGTCGCCGAACCGAACGAGGCCGCGTGGCCGACCGCACGGGAAATCGGCGTGAACAACATCGTGCGCGACGCAAGCGAATGGGAAGGCAAAGGCTTCGACCTCATCGTCGATTACGCCGGCTTCGACTCAACCACCCGATCAGCCGTGAAGTCAGTTCGCCGCGGTGGGCGAGTGGTGCTGGTCGGCATGGGCAAACTTCAGTTCACGT
>CAYFLC010000127.1:2372-4769 GCA_964343885.1 uncultured Bifidobacterium sp. | reverse complement strand
GGCGTTCTGGTTTCGAGCGATCCGCCCAGACACACCGACGAACGACTGGCGATTTCGCGTATTTTCAAACCCTCGGCGATCGACGCGATGGAGGGCGACATCCGCCAGCTGATCTACGGACTCGTCGAAGGTTTCAAGCCGCAAGGAAGTGGCGACATCATCGCCAACCTTGGCATGCCCGTTCCCCTCACCATCATGTGCTGGATGCTCGGCACGCCCGTCGAAGACATCGAGAAGTTCCGCAACTGGGTTCTCCCCATGGCCGAGGCAGTCGCCTACGTCGGTGGTCGGCAGGCAAACGAAACCGTGATGGGCGCCTACAAGCAGTACGGCGAATACTTCGGGCCTCACATTCAGGGCCGCATGGCCGCGATCGAACGTGGCGACGACGTACCCGATGACCTGCTCACGCGGTTGCTCACCGTCGAACGCGAAGGGCGCAAGTTGACGTTCCAACAAGTGATCGGATTCTGTCAGTTTCTTCTCGTTGCGGGTTCGGCAACGACAACACTTCTCATCGGCAATGTTCTGAAACGTCTGATGGAGTTTCCCGACCAACTCGCGCTCGTGCAAAACGATCGATCGCTCATTCCCAACGCCATCGAAGAGAGTCTTCGATTCGATGCTCCGGTGCACGGCCTGTTCCGCACGAACACGTGTCCCGTGTCGATTCACGGCATCGACATCCCGGTCGACTCGAAAGTGTTGATGATGTTCGGATCGGCCAATCGAGACCCCGAGGCGTGGGATCGACCCGACGAGTTCGATGTCACGCGCGACCTCACCAACCTGAAGCGTCACGCGGCATTCGGGGTGGGGATCCACTACTGCCTGGGTGCGCCGCTCTCACGAATGGAGGGCGCGATCGCCCTCGAGGCCGTGCTCGACCACCTGCCCCGCATTCGGCCGAACGGCTCGCCGACCCAGGTCAAGGCTCAGGTTTTGAAGGGGTTTGAAACCCTGCCCGTGCGCTGGGACTAGGCCCGAGAGGTCGTCAGGGAAAGGGCTGCCCAAAAGTTGACCAATCCGATAGGGTTTCGACACCTAAACCCGATCAAAGAGGTCAACAATGCAGTTCCCCATCAATCTCAACCTCGCAGGACGTCGCGTCCTCGTGGTCGGTGGCGGTCGCATCGCGTTGCGCAAGACCGAGCAGTTACTTCCTTGTGGTGCCGACATCACGGTCATTGCTCCGCAGATCATCGACGAGTTCAACCAACTCGGTGTCACGTTGTTGCGCCGCGAATACGCCGCGGGTGATGCGCTCGGTTTCCGCCTCGTCATCACCGCCACGGGCAACGTGCCAGTCGACCAGCAGATCTTCGACGAATGCGAAACCGCCGGCATTTGGGTGAACTCGGCCGACGACCCCGAGCGCTGCACGTTCACGCTTCCCGCAGTGCATCGGCAGGGTTCGGTGATGGTTGCGGTATCGACCGGCGGCGCGAGTCCCGCATTGTCGTCGTGGCTGCGTCGCGAAATCGCCGATCTAATTGGCCCGGAATTCGCCGACATCGCCGCCGAGCTGGCTGCGAAGCGCGCTGATGTTCACTCACGTGGCTTGAGCACCGAAGACATCGACTGGAAGCCGATCATCGACGAAGTTTTGGTCGCGCACGGAGTTTCGCGATGACGGTTCATCTCGTTGGCGCAGGACCCGGCGACGCCGATCTGCTGACCGTGAAGGCTGCGCGCCTGGTTGCCGCGGCCGACGTGATCGTCCACGATCGGCTCGCGGATCCGTCGATTCTCTCGCTCGCTCGTCCGGGCACGGAATGCATCGACGTCGGCAAGCGACCGGGCAATCCCACACCCCAAGAGAACATCAATGCACTGCTCGTTCACCTCGGCAGTCAAGGCCTGAACGTGGTGCGCCTGAAAGGCGGCGACCCGTTCGTATTCGGTCGCGGTGGCGAAGAAGCCGACGCACTGATGTCAGCGGGTATCGAATTCGAGGTGGTTCCCGGGGTGACATCGGCGATCGGCGCTCCGGCTGCGGCGGGAATCCCCGTCACGCACCGCAACGTTGCGACTTCGTTCACCGTTGTCACAGGGCACCGCGAAACGGGCGGATCGACGAACATCGAATGGGAAGCCCTCGCACGCGTGGGTGGAACGATCGTCGTGCTGATGGGTGTGGCGGAACGTGCGTTGATCGCAGCGCGCCTCATCGCGGGCGGACTTTCGCCGCAAACTCCGGTTGCTGCGGTTCGCTGGGGTACACGGCCCGAGCAACACACCATCCGCACTACCCTCGCCGAGCTTGGTGCAGTCGCAGTCGAGGCTCCGGCAACCATCGTCATCGGCGCGGTCGCCGCGTTCAACTTCTCGCCCGGCGCTCTATCGACGCCGGCCATGGAGGTCTGCTGACATGCGCCGATCGATCGACGACATGCC
>CAYFLC010000127.1:0-2362 GCA_964343885.1 uncultured Bifidobacterium sp. | reverse complement strand
CCAACGAGGTTTCTTGGGCAATAGCGATTTCCGACGACTACGACGACACCGAACCGCGCGTCGTGATGACCGTCGAGGAACTCGGCAACCCCGGTGCGGGTTACGTGGCACACCTCAGTGCGGAACACGCGCGACGTCTTCGTGGGGCGATTCACGATGCACTCCGCGAAATCGGACAAGACCCGGGACGCTGAACGAGACATGGAGAAGACGATGAACGGAATCCCCCAGGCACCGCAGCAACGCGATCTCGACGCCGAACAGTTGGCCGACATCGAGCGCTTCGAGAAGGCGATCGATCAATACCTCGCCGGTGAAATCTCAGAAGATGTCTTCCGCGTGATACGGCTGAACAACGGCATTTACGGCCAGCGTCAGGGTGGCACGAACCAGATGGTGCGCATCAAACTCCCGGCCGGCACGATCACCCCCGAGCAACTCGACTTCATGGGCGATTTGGCAACCGAGTATTCACGCGGTTGGGGCCACATCACGACCCGCCAGAACATCCAGTTTCATTTCGTTGAACTGCGACGTATTCCCGACCTGCTTCGTCGTCTCGCCGCCGTTGGGCTGACGAGTCGCGAGGCGTGCGGCGACACCGTGCGCAACGTGATGGCGTGCCACCTTGCGGGTGCTTGCCCGTACGAGCATCTCGACGTCACGCCGTGGGCCGAAGCAACGTTCCGACACTTCGTGCGCAACCCGCTCGGCCAACGCCTCCCCCGCAAGTTCAAGGTCAACTTCTCCGGTTGCTCGACCGACTGCGGACAAGCGATGTTCAACGACGTCGGCGTGGTTGCCGCGACGCGTCAACGTGATGACGGAACGACCGAACAGGGCTTCCGCGTGTACATCGCAGGCGGCCTCGGAGCCACGCCGCATCCCGCCCTGGCCCTCGAGGACTTCACGACGCGCGAAGAACTCCTCCCCACCATCGAGTCGGTTCTGCGTCTGTTCGAACAAACCGGAAACCGTGACAACAAGTTGCGTGCGCGCCTGAAGTGGGTTGTCGATCAACTGGGCATCGACGAGGTACGTCGTCGCGTGATCAAAATTCGCCACACACTCCCGGCTTCATCGTCGTGGCCGGGCGGATTGCCGCCCGAAGTGGTCGCCGCCAGTGATGCTCCGGCTGGACGCTCCGCAACCGGTGAAGTCACCGCGGTCGGTCAGGGCGTCCGCGTCGAACTTCGCTCGTCCGACCCGTACGTTCGCTGGGAACAGACGAGCGTGATCCGCGGGTCCGCGAAGGGCACAGTTTCAGCGATTGCGTACGCCGCCCTCGGCGATATCACAGCGTCGCAATTCAAGTCACTCGCTGCAATTCAACGCGAACTCGGAGCCGATGTTCGACTGACCAACCGACAGAACATCGCGTTTCGTAATCTGACGGAAGAACAACTGCGCAAGTTGTACGACCGCTTGGTTGCCATCGGCATGGCACAGCCCGGCGCGGAACTCGCCCGCGATGTTGTCGCATGCCCAGGTGCCGACACCTGCAACATCGCAGTCACACAGTCGCGCGGCTTGGCAAAGGCCATCGGTGAACGCCTCGAAGACGAGGGTCTCGCCGAGGTTGGTGGCGTACGCATCAACATCTCGGGCTGCACCAACAGCTGTGGCCAACACCACGCGGCCGATATCGGCCTGTTCGGGGCCGAACGTCGTGCGCACGGGAAGTCGCTGCCCGGCTATCAGCTCTTGGTGGGTGGTTACGTGGGCGAAGAGCAGATCCACTTCGGCGAAAAGGCTCTACGTGTTCCCGCGAAGGCGGCTCCCGAGGCGGTCGCCCGCGTGGTACGCCAGTTCAGTAACGAGCGCGACGCCGGCGAAACCTTCCAGGGATGGCTCAGGCGAACGGGTGGAGCCACGGTGTTGGCAGGAAACCTGCGCGACCTCGACATCGTGCCAACCCCCGACGCGGCACCCGGGTTCTTCGTCGACTACGACGAAACCGGCCCGTTCGTCGCGGCCGCAGGCGAATCGGAGTGCGCGACATGACGATCGAACGCCCACACTTCACGGCCGATGAACTGCGCAAGTTGAATGACGAGTTCGAAACGGCCCAACCGTCGGACATTCTCGCTTGGGCAGCAAAGACATTCGGTCACGGCCTCGCCGTGACCTCGAGTTTCGCTGATCCGATTCTCGCGCACCTTGCCTGGAGCACGGTTCCCGGAATCGACGTCGTGCTCATCGACACGCAGTACCTCTTCGCCGAGACGATGTGGTTCGCCAAGCACCTGGCTGATCGTTCCGGAGGCAACTTACGCATCCTGACCCCAACTTCCGAGGTCGGCAAGGATGACCTGTGGATGCGTGACACCGACATGTGCTGCGGTGTTCGCAAGGTTGCACC
>CAYFLC010000126.1:3372-4822 GCA_964343885.1 uncultured Bifidobacterium sp. | reverse complement strand
GACCGGCGTTCCACACGTCCACCCATCTGCACTTGTGCTGACCAGCTGCTGCGCGCCGGGCTGTACTCCGGCTTCGCGCAGCACGTCGGCGAGCAACACGCCACCCCAGCGCGCGTTTCCGATGAGGTCGCCACCAACTTCGTTCGAGACGCATGCAAGCGTCACGACGTTCTCGACCTGTGGCATCGCAAGGATGTCGGCGTATGTGATTTCGATTTCCTTGTCGACCATTCCATGAATCTTCAGCGACCACTCATCACGGTTGACGCGCGGATACATCGACCCAACAGTGTCGATCAGATAAAAGTCCGCCTGCGGTGTCAGGTATGCCGAAGTCGGAACGGTCGTTTCCGTCGGGCGTAGATCGATGACCCGATCAGCGAGATTGGTCGTCGTTGTCTGGACCTGCCCATTGGGCCGCCCCGATTCGCATGCGGCTACCAACACGGTCGCCAGACCGGTGGCGATGAAACCGCGACGTGACATCTGTTGAGGGCCCACACCATTAGTGAACCCGCACGACGACGTACATGCCCAACTGTGTCGCTAAGTTGGAGACATGCCTGTCGAGGACGAAGGTCACGCGAGTCACCGCGTCGGAGTGCTGAGGGCCATGGTGCTGGGGGCAAACGACGGAATCGTCTCGATCGCCTGTCTCGTCCTCGGCGTCGCCGCGTCCGATGCTGCCCGCAATTCCATACTCACGGCCGGCATCGCCGGCCTCGTTGCGGGCGCAGCCTCGATGGCGCTCGGCGAATACGTATCGGTTAGTTCGCAACGTGACTCGGAACTCTCCGACATCGCCAAAGAGACGAGGGAGCTGAGGGAAACACCCGAACGCGAACTTGCCGAGCTCACCGCGATTTATCAAGAAAAGGGACTTCGTCACGATCTCGCTCGAGAAGTAGCTGTCGAGTTGACCAAGAAAGATGCCCTGAAGGTTCACCTCGCCGAGGAACTCGGCATCACCGAGCACAATCGTGCCAAGCCGGTCGAAGCATCAGTCACGTCGGCCGTTTCGTTCGTGCTCGGTGGCGCAATGCCCGTTCTTGCCGTCGCGATCGGCAACTCAACCGCCAGCCGCATTTGGATCACGCTCATCGTTTCCATCGGGGCACTTGTTGCGCTCGGCTCGGCCGGCGCACATTACGGACGGGCGAGTAAGCGCGTTTCGGTACGCAGGGTTGTCATCGGCGGAATCATCGCCATGGGCTTCACGATGCTCGTCGGCAAGCTGTTCGGTGCCGCCGTCAACTAGTTCTATTTGACGATGATCGAACGCCAGGCAGAGGCGTTCCCTGCGCGGTCAACCACCCGCACCTGAAGGCGCTTCGCGGTCGACTTCAGCGAGATCGTCTGGTTCATTGCTCGCGCCTTGCCGTCGGCCTTGCCGGCAACTGTTGTCAATTTGAAAACTGACGACGGCTTCGACGCGGACGACCGAACCTCG
>CAYFLC010000126.1:1612-3362 GCA_964343885.1 uncultured Bifidobacterium sp. | reverse complement strand
GTTGTCGTGGACATCGCCGGCTTCGTGGTGTCGAGAATGATGTCGTCGGACAGGTCGCGCAGCGTTGATTCAAAGCGCGAAATCAAGCGTATGTACACGATCTTCGTGAACGTTCCCTCGCGGCTCGACTGCAGCGTCCACGGCACGTCGGCGACGCCGTTCGTCAATGCGACAGTTTCAGAGGTCTTGAATCCGCCGTCGTTCGAAAGAATCGCCTTCGCGGCATTCGACGGACCGACGATCGAAATCGTCACTTGCTGCGATCCGGTGAATTCGTCACCATCGTTGATCGAAACACCTTCCGGCTTCGTCGTGACGAAGCTCTTGATGTCACCCTTGGCGGTTCCCACCACGTTCGTGGCGACGATGCGGTAGTAGTAGGTGGTTTTCTCATCGAGCCCAGTGATTGTCGCCGACAAGTCGACATCGTCTGCACCCGACTTGGTCTGTGCGGGCGTCGACGTTGACGTGGCCAGTTTTGCGTCGGTGCCGTATTCGAACGTGATCGTCGTATCGAGGTCGCTCGGATTCACTTTGCCGTTCAGCGTTGCCTTCGTTGCCGACGGAGTGACCGACCCCGTACTCACGACGGGCTTCGCACCCTTCGCGGTGAAGGACTTGATGACACCTTGGGCCGAGCCGATCTCGTTCGTCGACATGAAGCGGTAGTAGTAGGTGACACCGGGTGTCAGGCCGCTGACGGCGGCAGTTACCGACGATGCAGCGATTCCGGATTGCGCACCCGTCACGTCGACCGACTTCGCGCCAGCAAGCGCGGCATCGCTCGAGTACTCGGCCTTGGTCGTCGTCGATGCACCCTTGGCATTAACCGTGGCGGCCAACGTCGCCGCTGACATCGTGATGTCCGAGGCCGCACCAGTTGTCACCGTTGGTGCCAAGGCCGTGACGGTGACTGTGCGAGACGCACTTCCTGCGGCATACAACCCCGACGCCGCAGCACTCGCGGTGATCACGCAATTGCCAGCCCCAAGAATTGTGAGTCGCGTGCCCGACACCGAGCACACCGCAGCGGATTGGACGTCAACGCCAAACGAAACAGTCTCACCCGAATCGGCAGTTGCAGAAAGATCGAACGCTGCAGAATCGACCGTCTTCGCACCCGGATCGGCGAACGTGACGACAGTCGGCTGAGCACCCACGACATTCGTGAGTCCTGCACTCAAGGAAGTCGTTCCCCCACCAAGTTGTCCGTAGCCGTTTCTTCCCCAGCACTTAAGACCACTCGATGACATCGAGGCGCAGAAGAAGTCGGCACCCGCTGCAAGAGCGGTAACACCGGTCAGCCCTGAAATCGATGTGAACGTGCTGTTTGGCCCAGAACCAGTTCCCTCAACTGACTTGAATGAAGAATCCTCGAACATGTAGAGCCCGCCAACGCATGACACTGTGCCCGCAGCCTGCAAGATGCACGTCGCGTTGTCGGAAGTAACGATCTGCTTTATCCCGACCTCAGGACGATTCTGCGGTGTTGATTGCGGCAACTGGAGACCGAACGCGTACCGACTATTTGCTCCGCCCGAACAAACTAACTTCGCCGAAGTGATGCCACAGATGTGACCAGATCCAACGGACATCGCGGTCAGGCCGGTCTCGGGACTTGCCCCCCACGGTAGGGCGTACACGTATGCGTTCGTGTTTCCTTGGCCCAATTGCCCGTTGCCATTGGATCCCCAGCAGAAAGCTGTCCCGTTTGCTTTCAGACCGCAGGCGTTGAACGAGCCAACAGAGA
>CAYFLC010000126.1:0-1569 GCA_964343885.1 uncultured Bifidobacterium sp. | reverse complement strand
CAAAGCGGTCGAGGCATCCGTCTTCGACTGCACCGGCAACGACTGAACCGACGAACTTGAAACGCCATTCGCAAGCTGACCCGAACCCTGTGAACCCCAACAAAACACAGATCCGTCTGCAGTCATGACCGCACACGAATGGTTGTACCCGGCGCCGATGGTGCTGACACCCGACAGGCTTGCAGTTCCGCTCGAGTTCTTCACACTGACCGGCGTAGATGAGTTGGTGCCAGTGCCTGAGTCACCCTTTCCGAGCTGTCCATCAAAGTTGTATCCCCAACACTTCACTGTCGTGTCGGCAAGAAGGGCGCACGCGTGATATGCCCCGGCGGCAATCTCGACGGCGGTTGAGATGCCAGCGACCTCGACTGACGTCGTTTCGCCGAGAGGATTCGTGGACCCATTACCAAGCTGACCATACGTATTGTCGCCCCAGCACCGAACCTTTCCGGTGGACCCGAGCACGCAGGTGAAGTATTGACCTGCGACAAGTTTCGAAGCCGCAGTCCGCTCAGAAGTGCCGGACGGCGCGTTGGCTCGTTCTGCCTCAGTCAACCCAGATTGAACGGTGCTGACAGAAACCACGAGTGCGAGGTAGAGAATCGTCTTCTTCCACATTAAACGGAAGTTTATTCCGAGAACCGACGTTCGTACAGGCGCCTATTTGACGGAGATCGTCTTCCAGGCCGAAGCATTCCCGGCACGATCCATCACCCGGACCTGGAGTTTCTTCGCCGTCGTCGCAAGGACAACGGTTTGATTTGCCGCACGAGGCTTGCCGTCAGTCTTGCCGGCGACGGAGTTCAACTTCACGGCGGTCGATGGCTTCGCTGCCGACGACCGAACTTCGATCGTGCCGATTCCGGAGATGGTGTCACTCCCCTTCAACGTGAGCTTCACGCCCGCAGCCTTTGCAGTCGCCTTCTGCAGAACCCGTGCCACCGTGACCGCGCCACCCGTCGAAGAGGTTGACGCGGCGGATGCAACCGAGATCACCGGCTTTGTCGTGTCGAGGATGATGTCATCGGACTGCGTGGAAAGTGTCGAGCCCAACTTCGAAACGAAACGCACGTAAACGATCTTGGTGAACGTGCCTTCCTTCGACGACTGGAGTTGCCAGGGAATTTCGGCCGCACTGCTGACCAAGTCAAAGGTCTGGGCGCCAACGAAACCACCGTCGTTCGACAGGAGAGCCTTGGTTGCCGAGGCGGGACCGACGACAGAAACCGTGACCGACTGTGTCGACGTGAACTCGTCGCCGTTATTCACGGAAACACCCTCGGGCTTGTTTGTCGTGAACGACTTGATGTCACCCTTGACGGAACCAACCGAGTTCGTTGCCTCGATGCGGAAGTAGTACTTGGTGTTCTCGGTGAGATCGCTCACGGCGGCAGACACGTCCTCTGCTGCGAGATTTTGCTTTGTCACGGCCGTCGTGGTCTTTGTTCCGCTTGCGAGGGTCGGGTCAGTTCCGTAGGTGAAGGTCACCGAAGCGTCAACGCCACCGGTGTTCACGGTGCCGTTCAACGTTGCCTTCGTCGACTGGGGATTCGCTGTACCAGTCGCGAC
>CAYFLC010000125.1:0-4870 GCA_964343885.1 uncultured Bifidobacterium sp. | reverse complement strand
CGACGACGTAACGAACTCCGAGCGGTGCGAGCAGACGACCGACACGCGGTGTGTCGCCGTCGACGAGGTGCACGAGAGCATTCTCGAGCGTCTTCACTGCGGAAGTGACCGAGGGAGCCCACTGCGACGAGACCGTTGCGATACCGTCGTCGGTCACGGCGTACGCCAAGTTCCCCGAATCATCACTGTGTCGGTTCGCCACGCGGATCACCCGGGGAGCCGCCGGCAAGAGATCGGCCGATCCCAGATACAACACTCGGTAGTCGCCCTGGTCGGGATCTTTCGAAAGCTGTTCGAGCAACGTTGCAGTGGACGACGTCGGTTGGTTCCATCGACCGCCGGATGAATTGACGATCAACGGAAACACGGGAATCAACAGCGCAAGACCGGCTAGCGCGACGAGCGGTTGACGCCATCCAAACCGCTCGCCTTTGACGTCGAAGTCGAATGCTTCGAGAACGACCATTGCACCGATCGCGAGACCCATCGCAAGGAACGACGAAATCACCGAAACTTCGGGCAACTTGAAGCCGAAGCCATGTGCGTCGGATGTAATTGCAAAGATCGCGGCCACTCCGCAAATACCCGCGGCGCGTGCGGCCCACACGAAACGTGCGTCGCGAGCGACCAACACCGCTACGACCAATACTCCGTAGAGGACTGCAACCGCAGGAGCGAAAGCGGATCGGCCAAGGTCGAACGTCAGGACACGCAACACGCCGGCGTGTCGCCCGATGCCCGTGTCGGCACCAACAAGGAACTGCCACCAGTCACGCGAAACGTAATGCCCGACCCACGGAAAGTTGAGAAGCACGGCAACGACAAGAGACGCCATCACCACGCCCGGAAGTCCGTGCAACGAACGGATGCCTTGGCAGATGGCCGAGATGAACATGTAGACAGCGGCCCCGACCGCAACCACCACGAGGAACGACGGCTCGAATGCCGCAACTGCGCCGAGCAACAACCCGAGACGAATCGCGCGACGACCCACATCAGCCGCGGTGGCAGTGAGCATGTCGTTTGCCCGACTGAACGCGAGGAAGCACCATGGCGCAGCCGCGTAACAGGCAAGCGCGCCCCATCGTCCCGTCGCGATGCACTCGTACGGCAACGGAAGCGATGCGTACACGACAACACCTGCCGCACGAGCACGCGGCGAACGTGCAACTTCGGCGCCGAACCGCCACATGCCCGCCAGACCGAAGACGACGAGACCGAGCACTCCGATAGTTCGTACCATCGCGGGATTTCCGAACGAGAAGAACGTGGCCACGGCCACCAGTGCGGTTCCCGTTGGTGCGGGACTCGCAGCCCCGAACCCACTGGGCCACCACCCAAGTCGGTATGCGGCACCTAGCGAACGCCAACTTTCGGTGAACGGCACGAACTGGCCGACGAACGTGACACCGCTCGTGATGATGCGCCGCGAGCCAATTCCAAGGACGACGGCGAGAAAACCGATGAGACCCCAAACGGCACGCGACCTGCGCTCGCGCTCGGCGGCCGACAGTCGATTCTCGAGCCGTCGCACATCGGCACGCACGCGACGCCGGCGAAGGTACGCCACGAGGCGCGCGCTTCCCTGCACCTGCAGATCGTGCACCTCGGCGTCGGATACGACACGGATCGACTGAAATCTCTTTCGTCGGGCCAACAGGCGTGCGGGGCGCAGCAATGCTCCGAGCGTTGCACCGAGCGCGGTGATTGCGCGACGCGATCTCCCCGACACGACACCGGCGAACATCTCGACGAGGGAAAGACCGATGATGAGCATCACGACGGGCACGAAGCGTGACGCCGAAGTTGCCGCGAGCACTGTGTCGACACGGTGACGTTCGCGGCGCTCGTTCAGGTCGATATCGGGATTGCGCGAGGCGAAACCTTCACGGTGACGCGCGACTGCCGACGGCACCACAAGCACGCGGCCACCCGTCAGGTGAATCCGCCAGCACAGATCGAGCTCCTCGCCACCGAAGTCGATGTCGGGACTGAAGCCGCCGGCACCGCGGAAGAGATCGGCGCGCACGAGCATGCACGCACTCGGCACACAGAAGACGTCGCCGACACCATCGTGTTGTTCTTGGTCGCGCTCTCCTGCCAGCACGATCGGATCGATCTCGCCCGTGCGGTCGGCGCCGAGGCCGACGTGCTGCAGGATCGTCGGATCGTCCCAATCGACGAGTTTGGGGCCAACCAGACCGGCATTCGATCGGAAGAGTTCCGCCACCATCTGACTGATCGCGTCGGGCGCCAGGGCCACGTCGTCGTGCAGGAAGAGGAACAGGCCGTTGTCGCCCTCGACCATGCGGGCCAATTCATTTTGGGTGGGTCCATAGCCGGGATTGCCGACCACGTTGCGCACGATCGCGCCCGGCAGCGCCGCGCGGATCACTGCGGTTGCTTCGTCGACACCACCTTCAGCGGCGTCCCCCGCAACGAAAAAGACATGTTGAACCTGGGGATAGTCCTGGGCGGCAAGGGCCCCGACTGCCTCGGCCAGGTCGGAGCTGGGGGACGCCACAACGACCGATGCCACCACTGGCACGGCCGGCGACTCCGCACGGGGCGTCTCGGAGGGGGTCTCGGGGGCGCTCTCCACGATGAGACGAGGCTAGTTCGGGGTGGCAGAAAAGGTGCCTGAAGTGCTTGCAATAGTTAGCACCGCTGATTACAATAGTTCGCATGCCAGCTTTCACCCCCAAATTCCCCAAGCTTGAAATGCCAAAGTTCGAAATGCCCAAGTTCGACATCCCCGGCATCGACCTCACCCACTTCGATGTGAAGAAGAACATCGAAACCGCTCGCAAGAACGCCGAACGCGTGGTGAATCTCACCAAAGATGCTGCCTACGTCACCGTCGGCAGCGGCGTGCTCGCCATGCAGCAGGTGCAGGTTCGCCGTCGCGAACTCACCGCTTCGATCCAGGCGCGTATCCCCTCGAGCCTCGGCGACGTCACCGCAGCCGGCGCCGCAGTCAGCGCCAAGGGTGCAGCCCTCGTGAATTCGGCAAAGGACATCGCCGAGAAGGTCGCAGCCAACGCGACGAAGACACTCACCGACACGGTTGTTTCGGTGCGTTCGCGCATCGCACCGTCGGCCTGACATCGATTCCCCCGTCTGTTCGCGCGCGTCGCACTAGCCTGCGATGCGCGTGAACAGTGACCCCCGCCGCCTCGACGCGATCAAAGCAGCCGTCCCCGAAGGCACCCTTCCGGTGGGCGCCGGATTGCTCGTCGCCGGCATCGCGAGTTACGCGTTCTTCAAGGTCGGCCAGCAGGCTCTCGGCCAGGAAGATTTCAAGCCGATCGTCGCACTGTGGTTCGCCACCTTCGCTCTCGCCCCCGGCTTTTTCATGCCGATCGAACAAGAAGTCGGCCGCGCCCTTGCCCACCGTCGTGCACTCGGTCAAGGTGGTCGCCCTGTGGTGCGCAAGGTCGTTCCACTGGCTGCGATCTTCGCGACGATCGTCAGCGTGCTTGTTCTCGCGGGCAGCCCCTGGCTGACGAAGGACTTCTTCGAGCACTACTGGGTCGTCACGATTGCGTTGATCGTCGCGTTCGCGGCCTACGCGCCAACGCACCTTGCGCGCGGAATCTGTTCCGGGTCCGGCCGATTCACCGACTACGGCATCGTGATGGGCATGGACGGCGCAACGCGCATCATCGGCTGCATCGTCCTTTGGCTCGTCGGCGTGAAGGTTGTCGGTGCGTATGCGATGGTCGTTGCGGTTGCACCTTTACTCGGCGTCATCATCGTGTGGTCGCGCGGCGCCTTGCGTACCGATGACGGACCGCCTGCTTCGTGGTCAGAGATCACACCGAACCTCGGGTGGTTGCTCGGTGGTTCCGTCATGGCCGCCGCACTGGTGAACGCCGCGCCGATCGGCGTCGACATTCTCGCGAATTCGTCACAAGCCGAACTCGTGACGCGTTTCGGTAACGGCGTGATCCTTGCTCGCGTTCCGCTCTTCCTCTTCCAAGCCATCCAAGCTGCACTCCTCCCCCGTCTCGCACGGCTGGCCGCCCATGGCGACCTCTCGGAGTTTCGTGCAGCGTTCCGCCGACTTCTCGCTGCGGTCATTGGCATCGGTGTTCTCGGAGTCTGCGGTTCGGCAATTCTCGGCCCGAAGGTGCTGAAGGTCGTATACGAAGGTGGCCTCGACCGCCGCACACTTACGCTTCTCGCGCTTGGCAGCGCGCTCTACATGCTCGCGCTCGGCACTTCGCAGGCGGTCATCGCACTGCACGGCCACAAGTGGGTGACGCTCGGTTGGGTCGTCGCGATGGCGACGTTCGTTGTGGTCACGTGGCTTGCGAGCAACGACCTTTATCTCCGCGTGGAACTCGGCGCGGTGCTGTCGTCGGCTGCAGCCCTGGTGGTGTTCGCGGTCGCGCTGCGCGCCCGCATGGCGAGCGGCGACACACCCGACGAAGATTCGTTGTTCGAGGCACTGTCCGAGCGCCCCTTCGAAGCCTGATTACTTCGCCAACGCCTATTTGGAAAGCTTGGCGGTCTCGACGGCGAGGTCGTGCTGCACCATCATCTTCACGAGACCCGGGAAATCGACCTCGGGCTTCCAGCCGAGCTTCGTCTTGGCCTTTGTGGGGTCACCAATCAACAAGTCGACTTCAGCCGGACGGAAGAATCGTGGATCTTGCTTGACGTACGGATGCCAGTCGGCAATTCCCGCTTCGGCGAAAGCCAATTCGAGGAATTCTTCGATTGAGTGGGTCTCGCCCGTGGCAACGACGTAGTCATCGGGCTCGTTCTGCTGAAGCATCAACCACATTGCCTTGACATAGTCACCGGCGTAGCCCCAGTCGCGCTTGGCATCGAGGTTGCCGAGCGAGATGTCGTCCTGCACGCC
>CAYFLC010000124.1:0-4875 GCA_964343885.1 uncultured Bifidobacterium sp. | reverse complement strand
AAACTCGGCGGCCGCGCGTTCCTCACCCAGGTCGATGAGATGTTCGATCAACATTCCGAACGGAGTTCCCCAGTCGCCGATGTGGTTTTCCCGCACAACGGTGTCGCCGACGAACTCGAGCATTCGCACGAGAGCATCGCCGATGACCGTCGAACGAAGGTGACCGACGTGCATCTCTTTCGCAACGTTCGGCGCCGAATAATCGACCACAACCTTGCGCTGTGGTTCGCTTCGGCGGACACCAAGGTGGGAATCGCGCAAGACGTTGCGCAGGGTGTCGGCAACGAAGTGGTTGCTGAACGTGACGTTGACGAACCCTGGACCCGCAACTTCGACACGCTCGCACATGTCGGTGAGGTCGCCCACGCGACCGAGAACTTCGTCGGCGACATCACGCGGTTTGCGTCCGAGTGATTTCGCCACGGGGAGAGACCCGTTCACCTGGGCGTCGGCATGATCGCTCGGACGTACGACAGGATCGGCCGGCACACCCGCAACAGCGGAGAATGCGTCGGCGAATCGCAGAGACAGGAGGTGAAGGGGATCTGCCATGTCGCGTCCATTGTTGCCGACGTCGAGCGAAACGCCGCGATTCTTTTGAACCTGCTCGATCCTGTTGAAGCCCTTGGTGCATTCCACGGGTAGCCTGACGACCGCTTCCGGCTCGCCGGAATGCCCTCGTAGCTCAGGGGATAGAGCGTCGGCCTCCGGAGCCGGATGCGCAGGTTCGAATCCTGCCGAGGGCACCAGAAGCACCCTGTTCGGTGGCGTGGGATAATTCGCCGATGAGCAGCGACGACGCCGACACCGCCGCGCGGTGTCCCTACAGCCCAACGGACCCCGAGGTCGTGGCAGACCCGTTCCCGGCCTACAAGCAACTGCGCGACGAATGTCCCGTGCACCACACCACGATGGCGGGCGTCGACTTTCTCACCGTCGCGCGGCGCGACGACGTCCACGCAATTCTGACGGCCCCGAACTTCTGGGTGAACCGCCACGGTGCAGGCATCGCGTATTCCGGCGAAGACGGCCGTGGCAACCTGCAGCACTACGACCAGCCCGAGCACACGAAACGTCGCGTCCTCATGCGCAACGAGTTCAACCCGCTCGAGGTGCGCGAACTGGCCGACTCGACGCGCGCACTTGCCGTCGGCCTCGCCGACGCGATGGAAGCTGCCGGCAATACGGCCGAACTGCACGACGACTTTGCGTGCCCGCTTCCGATTCTCGGTTTCATCGACCTGATGGGCGTCGACCCTGGGGACCGGCACCGCATCAAGGCATGGGCCGATCAGTTGGTACTCGGACTCTCCGACCCAAAGCAGGCGGTGAAGCCCACAGCCGAGATCAAGACGTACATCAATGCCGCGGTGGCGGAACGACGCCGCATCGCCGACGACGGCGGCACTCCCCGACCCGGCCTTCTCACCGAGTATTCGCTCCGGCTCCTCGACGGTGAGCGCATCCCGCTCATCGAGATGGAATCGATGGTGTTGCAGCTGCTCGTGGCCGGGCACGAAACCACCACGTCGCTCATCACCAACTTCATGTGGCGCATGCTCGAGGACACCACTCGCTGGAAGCGAATCGTTGCCGATCATTCGCTCATTCCGAATGCGATCGAAGAAAGTCTGCGCTTCGACCCGCCGGTGCTCGGTCTTTTCCGCACCAACATCGAAGAAACGACGATCGGCGATGTTGCCATTCCCGCCAAATCGAAGGTGATGGCGCTCTACGCGTCGGCCAACCGCGACCCCGATGCTTTTCCCAACCCCGACGAATTCGACATCGACCGCGACGAGATGCAGCTGAAGCGTCACTACAGCTTCGGTTGGGGCATTCACCACTGCCTCGGCGCACCACTCGCCCGTCAAACGGCACGAATTGCGATCGAAACCTTGGCAACCCGTTTCCCCGCGATGCGCGCCAACGGACCGACAGAACGACTCGCCCCCGAAATTCTCTGGGGCCGGCGCAAACTACCCGTCACTCTGTTCTGAATCCGTGTGACTCTGACTCAGTGCGGCTGGGTGAAGCCGAAAACTTCACGTAACGCCGCATCAGTCAGAATCTCGCGGGGCGCACCCTGCGCCACGACGCGTTGAGCAACAAGAATCGCCGCATCGGCGGTGTCGGCATCACTCAATTCGTGAGTCGCCATCACAACGGTCACTCCTTTGCGACGTTCTTCTGCGATCAGGTCGGCGACCAGTCGACGACCCGCAACATCGAGACCCGCTGTCGGTTCGTCAAGCAACAAGACGTCGCCCTGACGGGCAAGAACCTGCGCGAGATGCGCCCGTTGTTGTTGTCCACCTGAGAGATCACGCAACGGTCGGTGTCGAAATTCGAACGCACCCGTTCGCTTCATCGATTCGGTCACCGCGGCGGTGTCGTCTCGACCCATTCGTCCGAACAAACCGTGCCGCGCGAAGCGGCCCATCGTCACGACGTTCTCGACTCGGAGCGGCAACGTGTGCGACGACACGGGATGCTGCGGAAGGTACGCAACTCGCGCATGTTGGGTTCCGGGGCGACCACCGAGAACGGAAACATCGCCGCCCTGAGGCTCGAGCAGTCCGGCAAAGGTCTTCAACAGCGTCGACTTGCCCGAACCGTTAGTTCCGATCAACACCAACAACTGCCCCGGATACAGGGCGAAATCGATTCCATCGATCACGGGTCGGTGTCCGTAGCCAACGGCCAAGTTGTCGGCCCGAACCGATGCGTTTGCAAAGTTCGGCGAAGGATCAGTGATGGACATGTTCGTGGAAATGCGGTTGGTCGTGATGATGGTGGATGTCCTTGCGGTGTTGCCACCACTTGCGGGTTTCCGTCGCGGTTGCCGCCAGTGCAAAGACGACGACGCTGGTCAACACGATCGAAGCACCCGCCGCAAGATCGGCGTGATAGCTGAGCAACAGGCCCACGTACGACGACACCGCACCGACCACACCGGCGACCAGCATCACCGTTCCGACGCGATGTGCGAACAGGGCCCCGGTGGCTGCAGGCGCGACGAGAAGCCCCAAGACGAGAAGGGTTCCAACCGTTTGGAAACTGGCGACCACGGTGATGGCAACCAAGCCCAACAAGATGTTCTGGTAAATACCGACTCGAAAACCAGACGTTGCCGCGAGTCCGTCGTCGACCGACATCAACAGGAACGGACGACGACACGTCCACGCAACAGCCGCAACGACGACGAGGGCCACGATCTGCCAGGCGATGTCGGAAGTCGTGACGCCCAGAACTTCACCGAAGAGAATCGTCGTGAGATCGCCAACGAAACTTTCGGAACGCGACTGAATCATCACACCGAGAGCCAACATTCCGACGAACAACAAACCGATCGACGTGTCGCCCGAAAACTTGAGGCGTCGCGAAACAACACCAACTCCGGCCATCATCACACCGGCGCCGATTGCCGCACCGAGGATTCCCGAAAATCCCGCAAGCGTCGCCACCGCCACACCGGGAACTACCCCGTGTGCGAGAGCATCGCCGGCGAACGCGAGACCACGAAGTACCACGAATGTTCCGGCAACCGCACACACGGCCGACACCAGCACGGCAGCGATGAGGGCGTTGCGCAAGAACTCGTTATCGACAAACGGTCGCACCAAGTTGTCGTAGATCATGCCGGCGCCAGTTCTTTGACAATGGTGTCGGCGAGAGTGCGCATCAACCCAACGTAGCCACCTCGTTCGGGGAGACGTTCGACCGTCAACTCGACCGCGTTGATGCCAAGCTCATCGGCCACCGCGCGGGATATCGCACCCGACGACCCGGGCTCGACGAAGATCGCCCTGACGCCCGTCTTCGCGACTGCATTCTTCAACGATTGAACGTCGCTGGCGGTTGATTCGCCCGCGCTCGACAGTCCGGGCACGACCGAACCGACGATCGTGCAGCCGTATCGGGCAGCGAAATACTCAAGCGCATCATGATCGGTGACGAGTTCGCACGACTTCAAAGATTCGATCTTCGACGAGATGTCGGCGTCGAGCGCCTTCAGATCATCGATCAGCCTCGCGCCGTCTGCCGACAAATCCCGACCGAGAACCTTGCCCAGTTCCGTTGTCAAAGCAGGTACGGCAGCGAGCATCGTGTTGGGGTCGAGCCAAACGTGCGGGTCGTTGCCGCGCATCGTCACATGGTTAGAAATCGTGAACACCTTCGCGTCGTCAAGTCGTTCGACAACGTCGACCAAACCCGATTCGAGCTCACCGCCGTTCACGACAACAAGGTCGGCGCGGTCGATGCTCTCGACGTCGCGCGCCGACGGAGAAAATTCGTGCGGGTCCTTCCCATTCGGAATGGCCACTTTCACCCGACCGGCATCACCCACGATCGATTCGACGATCGACCCGATCACGCTGGTCGATGCAACGACGACCGGTGGGCCGCTCGACTTCTCCGCACCGCAGGCGGCCAACCCGACCACACAACCCATCGCAGCAGCGATCGCCCACAGCCGATGCGCGTTTCCCTGCCTCACGGGCTCAGACTAGCAATATTGAGAATGATTCTCAATCGCAATTAGCGATGGGTGACTGCTCTCTCATGATCGAGCAGCCAGAGTTTCCGCTCGATGCCGCTTGCGTATCCGGTTGGCCGTCCGTCCGAACCGATGACCCGGTGACACGGGACGACGATCGCAATCGGATTGCGTCCGTTGGCAGAGCCCACGGCCCTCGTTGCCTTCGGATTGCCCACCCAGGTTGCCTGTTGTTTGTAACTGACCGTCGTCGCGTAGGGAATGCGCCCCAATGCTTTCCACACCGAGAGTTGAAATTCGGTGCCCTCGGGCGCCAGTGGAATGTCGAATTCCCTGCGCTTGCCCGCGAAGTATTCGGCGAGCTGCTGCGCCGC
>CAYFLC010000123.1:0-4894 GCA_964343885.1 uncultured Bifidobacterium sp. | reverse complement strand
TCGTCGAGCCAGTTGGACTGCCAGGCTTCGCCGTCGAAACGCATGACGGCATCGTTGTACGACTCGACAAGTTCACGGATTGCAAGACGATCTTCGATTGGTCCGCTGCTGATCATGTTTCCCCCGGATGTTCGTCCGAATGGTCGGACGTGCGATTGATGTCGTCACCAACTTAATCGGCGAAAGGGAAACAGGTCTTCTCGGCCCGTTTCGACTCGAGTGCCGTACGGGCGTCGATTTCGTGCGTCGCTAGCATCACTGATCGTGGACGTGTCAATTCGCCCTGATCTTGCCGATGCGCATCGTGCATCCCTTGCTGCTCTGGCATCCGGAGGAACTCGGTGGTCGGCGCGCGAACGTCGGGCATTGGCGACAACCGCGATTCGCGCGATGTGGGCGGCCGAGCCGCTCGCGCCTTGGGCAACGAACGAGTCCGTGGCCGAATTCATCTCGCCTGCGGTGCTCGATGATGCGCCGCTGACGGCGCACCGTGCCGTGGCCCGTATGGCACGTCACGCTTCGACGATCGACCGCAGCTGGTACGAAAACGTCAGCACCCAACTCGGCCAACTCGAATATGTCGAGCTCGTAGAAATCGTGTGCCTTTCTGCCGCGGTGTCGTCGTTGAACCATTCTCTTGGTGGCAACCCGATCGAGCTTCCCGAATCGGACGCGACAACTGCCAGCGGCACTTCGTCTCCTGACCTCGCCAACGCGAGTCTCAACTGGGTGCCGGTTGCCGCACCTGCCGACGCGTCTGCAGCGGTAGTTCAAGCATTGACTGCGGTGCCGCAATCGCACGCCAATCTGTGGCGACTCGCCGATGCGCAGTACATACCGAATGAAGAAATGGTCGATCCCAAGTGGACGCGCGGAACCCTCAGTCGTGTCGAAATGGAACTCGTTGCAACGCATGTGTCGCGCGGCCGAGAATGTCATTATTGAACGTCGTCACATGCAGCCATGCTCAGTTGGAGCGGGCACGAATACGGAGTTGCGGTCGAACTCGACGCATTGAAAGTCGACTTGCCCACGGCCGTCTTGTTGGGTGAATTCGCCCGCGCTGCAACGTCGCCCGCGCCCGATTCAGCCGGCCTTGCCGCTTCGCGTCAGCGGTTAGCCGACCTCGTTGGCGTCGAAGCAATGGTCGACGCGGCCGCCGTGGTTGCAAACTTCGAAATGATGACGCGTCTGGCCGACTCGACCGGTGCGGTGTTGAACAATCCGGCCAGCATCGATGCGGGTGGTGTCGTTGGTGCAAACGTGTTTCCCTCGAAACACTGAGTCAACGGGTCGTCAGGCCCGGTGGCCCCCGGCGAGCGCGTCGTCGATGAATTGTGCAATGGCGACACTGTCGTGGTGCGACATTCGTGAACTCTCGATGCGCCCCTCGGCGATACAGCGTTGCGCCTCGATGACTTGGTGATGCAGACCAGGCGGGGCGCACTTGACAACTTCCGTACCGTTTGCCGTCGTGAT
The DNA here is from genome assembly GCA_964343885.1 of uncultured Bifidobacterium sp. Taxonomy (GTDB): domain Bacteria; phylum Actinomycetota; class Acidimicrobiia; order Acidimicrobiales; family Ilumatobacteraceae; genus F1-20-MAGs119. Next base: position 3,415 of record CAYFLC010000123.1, on the reverse strand, counting down.
CTCGGCGATGGGCGACGAATGGGCCGGCGCCGGAATATTGATTGTCGCTGAGTCGCACACGATGGTGGCGCTACGGCTGCCATCGCGCTGCGTGCCGCACTGCAGGCTTGCGCGCGCTCGACTTGTCCATGTGAGTTCCAATGCGGCGCTGACATCGACGCCTGTGTTTCCGATTACGACTTCTGCATTCCACTGATCGGGTGCGCCCACAAGCCACCATGCAAGCGTGATGGGGTAGACGCCAACGTCGAGCAACGATCCTCCACCTTTCGTCGGGTCGAACAGTCGGTGCGTCGGATCATCGGGTCCGACGAACGAGAAGTCGGCCTCGATCGCTCGCACGGATCCGAACTCGCCCGAGTCGAGACGCCGCTTGATCTCGACGTGCAACGGGTTGAATCGCATCCACATCGCCTCCATGAGAAAGCGGTTCGTACGCCGCGCGACCGCCGTCATCTCGGCGGCCTCGGTGGCGTTCATCGCGAGGGGCTTCTCGACGAGCACGTGCTTGCCGGCTTCCATCATCAAGATTGCGTGTTCGCGATGGACCGGATGGATTCCCGCGATGTAGACAGCGTCGATTGACGGGTCGTTGGCGAGCGATTCGGCCGACGCGTGCACCGTTGGAATCGCGAACTTTTGTGAGAATTCCTCACCGGCGGCGGCTGACCGGCTGCCGACGGCGCCAATCACCGCGTCGGGGACCGCCCGAATATCACGGGCAAAATCGCCCGCGATGCGCCCAGTCGACATGATTCCCCACGTCGTTGTCATGTGTTGCTCCTTGCCGTTGCTTGGCCGTGTTGGCGCAGGGTCTTCTCGAGCCGCACCATGAAATCGAGCGGTGAAATCGAGCGGATGAGGCCTGTCAGCGGGTGTTTCGGCAAATGTTAGGCTTCCCTGCGCACAGGAGGAAGGTGAATTTCGCGGTTCATACTTGCTCCTGCCAGTACCACACAGATTTCGGGCAACCGGCCCGATGAAAAAGGGGAGACTTACACGTGAAGTTGAGGCATTTTGGTGCCGTCGTTGCTGTGGGGGCACTTGCTCTTGCGGCGTGCGGCAAAAACAACGACAGCTCGAGCGCAAACTCGACTGCTGATTCAGCGGCAACCGCCGACACAACTGCAACCGCCGACACCACGGCTGCTGCTGCTGGTGGCTCGGGTTGCACCGTTGGCGTTTCATGGAACAACTACCAGGAAGAGCGTTGGGCCAAGTGGGACGAGCCGGCAATCAAGGCCGCAATCGAAGCCGCTGGCGGAACCTATGTGTCGAGCGACGCGAAGTCGTCGGCCGAAACACAGGCCAGCAACCTTGAACAGCTCATTACCGATGGCGCCAAGGCGCTCATCGTGCTCGCACAAGACGGTGTGGCCATCAAGCCCGCAGTTGCTGCAGCAATCGAGCAGGGCGTTCCGGTTGTTGCTTACGACCGTTTGATCGAAGACCCGAAGGCCTTCTACCTCACCTTCGACAACAAGGGTGTTGGCAAGCTTGAGGCTGAAGAAATCTTCAAGCGTGTGCCGAAGGGCAACTACGTCATCATCAAGGGCAGCAAGACCGACGCGAACGCCGACTTCCTGCGCTCTGGCTACGAAGAGGTCATTGGTGACGCGGTCAAGTCGGGCGACATCAAGATCGTCAGCGAGACCTACACCGACAACTGGGACCCCGCAAAGGCTCAGGCAACGATGGAGCAGGTCCTCACCGCCCAGGGCAACAAGGTCGACGCGGTTCTCGCCGAGAACGACGGTATGGCCGGCGGAGCGGTCGCCGCACTCGAGGCACAGGGCCTTGCAGGCAAGGTTCCGGTGTCCGGTCAGGATGCCGAGCAGGCAGCTTTGAACCGCGTTGCACTCGGAACGCAGTCGCTCACCATCTGGAAGGATGCACGCGCACTTGGTAAGGCAGCAGGCGAAGCCGCAATGGCACTGTGCAGCAACCCCGACGCTTCGGCGATCTCGGGTGCAGCACCGTTCACGACGCCCGGTGGCGTTGACGTCTCGGCAACGTTCCTCCAGCCCCAGCCCATCACCCAGGACAACCTGAACCTCGTTCTCGACGCAGGCTGGACCGACACCGCGACCCTTTGCCAGGGCGTCAAGTCCGGTTCGATCGCTGCTTGTCCGTGATCAAATAGCACAACGCATTGAATGACTCGTGCCCCCTGCCGGATTCGGCGGGGGGCACGTTGTCGTTTGTGGCACGATTTTCTGTCGTACGAATCGGAAAGTGACTTGTGAACCAGATGACCACCGAAACAAAAACCGACTCGACCTCGCGTCGCCGACCGCCGTGGAAGTCGATCATCGACTCCGCTGAAATCGACACGCGTTTTGCCGGCATGGTTGTCGCGCTCGTCGTCATCTGGGTGGCGTTTCACATCCTCACGGGCGGTGACTTCCTCACGTCACGCAACCTGTGGAACCTCTCGGTACAAAGTGCGTCGATTGCCGTCATGGCGACTGGAATGGTGTTGATCATCGTTTCGCGAAACATCGACTTGTCCGTTGGTTCGGTGCTCGGATTCCTCGGCTACGTAATGGCGATGGTGCAAACGCGTTGGATTCCCAACACGTTCCACTTGGGTTTGAACCGCTGGTACACGTGGATCGTTGCGCTAGCAGTCGGGCTTCTTCTCGGCGCCGCGGTTGGCGGAGTGCAGGGCGCGATCATCGCCTATGGAGGCGTGCCCGCATTCATCGTCACACTCGGTGGATTTCTCGTCTGGCGCGGACTCATCTTCCGCATGGGCGAGCAAGGCCAAACTCTGTCTCCACTCGACGACAAGTTCGGTCGTATCGGCGGAGGCGCCGATGGATCCCTCGGTGACTGGCGAAGTTGGCTCGTCGGCCTGATCGGATGTGTTGCGATCGTCGCCAGCATCTTTCTCGCCCGTCGGCGCCGACGCCGGTTTGATCTCGGTGTTCGTCCGATGTTCATCGACGTCGGACTTGCCGTTTTGGGTTGTGTCGTCATCGTGCTCGGCATCGGTTTGATCGCCGTTGGGTACAAGTCGCCCGTATCGGGAGACGCCGCCGGAATCGCCTACCCGGTTCTCATTCTTGTTGTCGTCACCCTGGGCATGACGTACATCGCGCGTCGGCGTCGGTTCGGACGTTATGTGTATGCAATCGGTGGCAACCCCGAGGCGGCAGAGCTTGGTGGAATCAACACCCGTCGAACAATCATGATGACGTTCGTTTTGATGGGAATCCTGTGTGCCATCAGCGCTGCGATTCAGACCGCGCGCCTCGATGCCGCAGTCACCAACCTCGGAGTCCAGAACGAACTCGACGTCATTTCGGCCGCCGTTATCGGTGGAACATCGTTTGCCGGTGGCATCGGCACGATCGTCGGCGCGGTGCTCGGAGCCGTCATAATGCAGTCGCTTCGGTCGGGCATGGTTTTT
>CAYFLC010000122.1:0-5071 GCA_964343885.1 uncultured Bifidobacterium sp. | reverse complement strand
GCGAACCGACCGCGCACATCACGCGCAACGGCGACGTGTACTTCAACTATCCGCCGGTGCGCGAGACCATCGAGGCGACGATGGCCGAGGTGATGAAGTGCACCCGCGAGAAGATCGTCATCAATACGTTCATGCTTGATGCCACGAGTGGCCTGCGTTCGTTCATCGAGCGGATCACCGAGATGAACCACGGACGGGCGTTTTTCACCACACCCGAGACGTTGGGCGACTACGTCCTCGTCGACTTCATCGAGCACAAGCGGCGCCTGTCCCGAGCTCGTTGATCCTGAAACCCTTTGATTGCAAGGGTTTCAGGATGCTTGACAGACAGATCCCCCGATTTTTTCGGGCTTTTTGCGGCCGTCACATGCGCACTTGCTTATTTTGCAAGGATTTGCCACAATGACATCGATGTAATTACAGCGCTGCCATCACAGGCATGCCACAAGTTGGGGGACAGCGTCCGGTCAACACGCGCCGGACGGCGACGGTGGATGTCAGTGATTTGCGGGGCGGGAGGCGACGAATGCAATTCCCAGAACAGGACGAACTGAGCACGGAACGTGGTTGGCAGGATGAAGCCAACTGCCTCGGTGTCGATCCCGATCTCTTTTTTCCCGAGCGCGGAGCATCCACCCGCGAAGCCAAGGAAGTGTGCCGCGGCTGTGTCGTGCGCGATAACTGTCTCGAGTACGCACTCGTGAACGGCGAGAAGTTTGGCATCTGGGGTGGCTTGTCCGAGCGCGAGCGCCGTCGTTTGCGTCGCGCACGTGCGCAGGCCAGCCGTCAAGTCATCTGACTTCGGAACTCGACCGTCTTGTCGGTCGAGAGATCCAATTCGGCCCAACGCGATTCATCGTTCATTCGCAGGTGCCGATCGGTCACGAGTCCGATCAGTTCACACCGTTGTGTGCTGATGCCGTGACCGAGTGATGCGGTTCGAACTGCATCGAATGCGTCAAAAACGCTGATTTTTTCGGTGTCAACGATGTTCATGCTGATCTGCGCTCTTCCCGCAACGAAGAACGCGAGCGTGCGCAGGCCCGGCCGCCTCACTTCGTTTGCAATTCGTTTCGCGACGGACATGTCGGTGGAATCGAGAAAGACGTTGTATGCGATCAGCGGTGGTCGCACGCCCACGCACACCGCGCCCGCCGTCGCGTGCGGAGCGTGCGGTCCGAGGTCGGGCGCAAGCGATTTCCATGCATGTTTGCGGATGTCGGGAAGCGTTCGTTCCGCACCGTAGAAGAACACCGGTACCGACAACTCGTCGACGATCCATTCGGCGTATTCGTTGCGCGCCGCAAGTGCATCGCGGTGAGTCGAACCTTCAAGTGCGACGAATGGCACGACGTCGATCACGCCAAGACGCGGGTGTTCACCACGGTGGGCGTGAATGTCGAGAAGCTCGATCGCCGTGACCGACAAACCCCGTGGTGCTTCGGTGCCGATGAGAGTGAAGACGCTGCGGTTGTGGTCGGCGTCGGTATGAACGTCGAGCGGGTGCCCGCACGCCTGGCTCAATCGAGCAACGAGGCTTTGGTCACGCCCTTCGCTGATATTGACGACGCACTCCAGCACTCTTCATTTCTAATGGTAGGTTTCGGGGCATGTTCGCATTTCTCGACGGTCCCGAACTCATCATCGTTGCGGTGATCGTGCTGGTGCTCTTCGGCGGAGCACAGTTGCCCAAGTTGGCAAAGAACCTTGGTCAGGCCCAAAAGGAATTCAAGAAGGGTCTTGCCGAAGGTCAGGCCGACGACTCCGACAAGAAGTAGTCCGCTCGCAGGACTGTTCAGGCGACGCCGGTACGGCGACGCTTCTTGATGCGGCGACGTTCACGTTCGCTCGCTCCACCCCACACGCCGTGTTCGATCTCTTCGACCAGGGCGTATTCGAGACACAGATCCTTGACGTCGCATTTGGCGCAGATCTTTCGTGCGCGATCGACCCCGGCACCATCGGACGGGAAGAAGGTTTCCGGTGAGTGGTTGCGGCACAGGCCGAGGTTCATCCATTCGGTCGTACGGAAGTTGCCAACGAAGGGGAGCGCAACCACTTTTAGTTCGGTGCGCTTCTTGATCATGTGTCCTGCTGTGCGGCTCATGTCATGTCTGACGAACTGACCGGGACAAAAGTTCCCAAATTTCGGAAATTTCTCCCGAGTACCTTCCGATGCCTGAAAACACGAGGTCTCGCGAGCGTTCGGAACGCGTTGGCGGGCCCGAGCGGTAGCCTGACGGGCACTTCAGGAGGTTTTCCGTGTCCGACATCATCACCAACGAGCCGCCCCGCGCCCACGCCCGCATCGTGTACCTCGGCCCGGTCGCGCCCCACTGGGAGGTCTATGGCGACTACGGCGACCGCGCCCTCCTCGACGAATTTCGTACGCGCGTACTTGCCCGCCTGGTGCTCCTCACCCGCGACGACCCGCAGTTTCGCCGCAACTCCGAGCGCATCGCCCGCGATGCCGAGCGCGAGAACATCTCGATCGAGTGGGAACTGGGCGACGTCCACGCCTGAGTTTTCCTGGTTGCGATTACGAACCGCCGATAAGTCACCGAAGTTCACGCCGATGTTGGCGTGCGTCCACGTGGCGTAAATGGACTTCCTGCAAGATTGCAGAGGGTTAGCCTGAGATTCACTCAGGGTTATTGGCGTACAACGAGGAGGCGAATCCGCGATGGAAGAACTGCGTAAGGGATTCCACAACGAAATCAATGATGTTCGCCAAAGTCTCGCAACTTTGGCGGCCTCGGTCATCGAGGCGATTCCGCGTGCCACCACGGTTCTGCTCGCCGGCGACCTTGAAGGTGCCGAGTACCTGATCCTTACTGACGATGAAATCGACGCTCGTTCGCTCGAGTTGGAAGATCGTTGCTATCGACTCCTTGCTCTCCAAGCACCCGTTGCCGGGGAACTGCGCCAATTGGTCGCGATCCTCAAGATGATCGGCGAGATCGAACGATCGGCCGATCTCACTGTCAACATTGCAAAAGCCGCTCGCCGCATTTACGGTCACGAACTCGATCCAAAATTGCGTGGGATCATCAACAAGATGGGCGAGCAGGCCCAACAACTTTTCGCCGCCGCTCTCGAGGCATTTGAAACCAGCGACGTGTCAAAAGCCGCCGCGCTCGACGACATGGATTCGTACCTTGACGGATTGCAACGGCAGTTCGTTCAGGCGATCTTTGAGTGCAATCTGAACGGCACTATCGACCTGCAGGTAGCGATTCAATTGGCCGTTGTTGCCCGGTTCTATGAACGAATCGGCGACCATGCGGTGAACATTGGTGAGCGAATTCTTTATGCGGTTAGCGGCTGGCGGCCCGAATTGAAGGGCGCTGCCCGACACAATGCGCGCAAGGCCGGCGACGACACGGACGGAATCCCGTTTCCGTCGGACGAGTCGAGGTAATCGAGATCGTTTCTGTCGTCGCGTTTCTCGCTGGCGCGTTGGTTGTCGGCATCGTGGCGATTCTTGTTCGACGTCGTCCCGCAGAGTCCGGGTCCGAGACGGTTTCTACCGATTACAGAAGAAAGTCTGAAAGCGCCACAGATTTCGTGGCCGCATTGAATGCGCTTCCGCTGGGAATAGTGATCGCAGGTCCTGATGGCACGGTTCTCGTTAGGAACGCGGTGGCATCTGCAGTCGTTGGCTTACGCCACGTTGACCTTCTGGTCGACGCCGCGGTCGATCGCCTCTTGCGCGAGACACGAGAGACTTTGCAGAGCAGGTCAGAGCAACTCGAACTGTTCGGACCACCCCAACGAACGTTGATCGTTTCGACGTCGATCATCGGTGGGGGAAATTGTCTTGCTGTCATCGAAGACGTAAGTGAACGCACGAGAATTGATGCCGTTCGCACTGACTTCGTAGCGAACATCAGCCACGAGCTAAAGACTCCCGTTGCAGCACTCTCGGTACTTGCCGAAACCATTCAGGGTGAAGACGATCCCGATGTTGTCAAGCGACTTTCCGCGAAGATGGTCCTCGAATCACACCGCATGGCTGACACCATCGATGACCTTCTCGAATTGTCGCGAATCGAATTTGATGCGCCGTTGAAGCAGAACAACATCGACCTCGTCCAGCTTGTTCGTGACGCAATCGAACGGAACTCGTACAATGCATCGCAATCCGGCGTGCATCTTGTTTCGCAGATTTCGGACGGTACTTTCGTGGTAACGGGCGATCGGGTCCAACTGTTTTCTGCTGTTTCTAATCTCATCGACAATGCGGTGAAATACAGCGAAGCCGGCGACACGGTGACAGTGGCGCTCTCAAGAACCGAATCGAATGTTGTCATCGACGTGACCGATGAAGGAATCGGAATTCCGCCCGACGATCTCGACCGAATCTTCGAACGCTTTTATCGCGTCGACAAGGCTCGAGGTCGAGGCACCGGAGGCACCGGATTGGGGCTTTCGATCGTGCGGCACATCATGTCGAATCATGGCGGCCAGGTGAACGTGGCATCACAAGAAGGTGAAGGTTCGACGTTCAGCCTTATCCTTCCGGTCGTTGTAGGCGATAATCAGAAGAACTCCGTATGAACGCATCTCTCGCTTCGACCACTCAGACCGTCCTCGTCGTTGAAGACGAAGAATCCTTCATCGAGGCTCTTCAGGTTGGCCTGAAACGGGAAGGGTTCCGCGTCGAAATTGCCCGCGACGGCATGCAGGCGCTTGACATGTTCGACATCGTGAAACCTGACCTCGTGCTTCTCGACGTCATGCTGCCAAAGGTGTCCGGAGTCGATGTTTGTCGCCAGCTGCGCAAGCGTTCGCAGGTTCCCATCATCATGGTCACGGCAAAGGCGGCCGAGATTGACACCGTTGTCGGCCTCGAGGTTGGCGCCGATGACTACGTCACGAAGCCCTATCGATTGCGTGAACTTGTGGCCCGAATGCGGGCGGTGCTTCGTCGTGCTCCGCTCGACAAAGTGGGTGAGCTCGCCGAGGGAGCCCTTGGGGTGGGCGACGTGCAACTCGACCCCGACCAGCACGAGGTGCGTATCCGCGGCGAAGCGGTTGCGTTGCCTTTGAAGGAATTCGAGTTGTTGCA
>CAYFLC010000121.1:264-5121 GCA_964343885.1 uncultured Bifidobacterium sp. | reverse complement strand
CAGCGCGCTCTTCAAGCACCCAGATGGATTGAAAGCCGCCGTCGCCGAACTTCGCGAGAAAGCCACCGCAGCGTTCCGCGACTGACGAATCAGCGCAGCAACGACCGCCGGATCAGCACGAGCGTCACAAGGGCGCCGAGCACCAAAAGGCTCGGGACCAGCAGAGCCAAGACCAACCGATTCGATTCGCCCTTCAGGCCCGAAAGCACACCGGACTCGATACTCGAACCATCAACGTGCAGCGTTCGCGCCGGATCGGCAAACGTCGGACACACGACACCGGAATTGTTGATGTCGGCCACCTGGTTTCCTCCGAACAACGGTGCGGATTCGGTGACGCGCGAGAAGATCCTTCCCGACGTCACATCAAGCGACGTTCCGACGAGATACGACTCGCCGATTGTGAGGAACTTCACGTCGCGCCCGTAGTAGATGCCGATCTCGGTCGTCACTTCCCCGCTGGACAACGGCACCTCGGTTGAATATCCAGCGAGGCTGCCCGAACGCAGACGAACCAGTTCGTACACCGCGGACGTGATGTCGACGGTCTTGAGCTTGCCGACAAACACCGCCTGTGAAACGGGCGGAGGGGCACACCCAACAGGAACCGTGGTCGTCGCCGAAGGAACCGTGCTGACCGACACAACGGACGGTGGGACCGTGACTCCGCTTTGTTCATCGATCGATTGGCCGTCGGAACCCGGAATAACCACAGTCGTGGACGGGGGCGTGGTGTCCGCGGTGTTCGACGAGGCATTCACGCCCGCCACCAGCGGAACGAATGCTCCTGCAAGTCCGATGACTATGGCGACGATGCGACGCATCAGGAGGACTGTCAGCGCCCCTGGAACTTGGGTTCGCGCTTTTCTGTGAAGGCAGAGATCGCCTCGGCGGTGTCTTTCGTGGAGAAGTTCACCGTTTGAGCCGCACCTTCGTCGTCAAGTGCCTCTTCGAGTGTCACGTTCATCGAGTTGTTGAGCATGCGCTTCGTCTGCGCGATCGCGATGGGGGGCATCGCCGCGAGCCGCTTGGCCCACTCGTCGACCAATGCGTCGAGCTCGACGTCGGGTACCACGCGGTTAACCAGGCCGATGCGCTCGGCTTCGGCTGCATTGATGATGTCGGCAAAGAGTGCGAGTTCCTTCGCCTTGTGCAAACCGACGCGCCGAGGCAACAGCCACGACCCACCGAAGTCGATGCTGAGACCGCGACGCGCAAAGATCTCGGAGAAGCGCGCGTTCTCGGATGCGACGACGAGGTCGCAGCCGAGCGCCATGTTCATTCCGGCGCCAACCGCGACACCGCGCACCTTCGCAATAACGGGCTGGGGCAGACGAGCAAGTGACATCGCGACCTCGGTGACGTGGCGCATTCGGGCCAACTGGTGCTGTCGGGCCGATGCATCGTCGCCGGCCCAAAGATCGGCACCCGAGCAGAAATCGCCGCCCGCTCCGGTGAGGACAACGCACCGATCGGTAGCCGACTGCCCGATCTCGCGGAAGGTCGCAAGGAGTTCGTTCCACATCGTGTTGTTCGCTGCATTCTTCTTCTCGGGACGGTTCAGCGTGACCGTGACGATTCCCGCATCGTTGCGCTCGACGATGATTGTCTGCAGGGCGTTGGTTGTCATGACCCGACGATACATAATGGCGCCGTGGGATTCGATGCGACACGCAAACGGGTGAAGCGGCGTACCGACATCGTTTTCGTCATCGCGGCAGTCGCCGCCGCGCTCGGGCTGGTCGCCTGGGCTTTCTTCGGGTGAGCCGAACGTGAGCGACATCTGGAGCGGCGCATTCGGCGAAGTTGAGGTTCGCCGCGTTCAGCCCTACCAGGCGTTGAAGACGTATGTTTGCCCCGGCTGCAATAGGGATATCCCCGAGGGCACGGGTCACTACGTGGCGGTACCCAGTGACGCACCCGATCTGCGACGCCACTGGCACTACGCGTGCTGGGACCGACGTTGACCGCCTCAAAAGGCGTCTTCGATGACCTCGAGCGATGTGCCCGTGATCACGGCGACGTCGAATCGCAGACTGTGAAACGGCACCAGGTTCTCGCGAGCCCACCCGTGTGCGGCAACACGCACTGATCGACACTTCGCCGTGGTCATTGCTTCGGCCGGCGAACCGTAAGCGCTCGAACCCCGTGTCTTCACTTCGCACACCGCCACGGTTCCATCTCGTTCGGCGATGATGTCGATCTCGCCGCGACCGTGGCGCACGTTTCGACCCACGATGCGCCATCCGTTTCGTCGGTACCACGACGCGGCGAGATTTTCTCCCCATTCGCCGCGGGCGCGACGACGCGCGGCTAGATCTCGCCGGTCGGCAATTCCTCGACGTTCACGTCTTTGAACGAGAGGATCTTCACTTTCGGCACGAACCGGCTCTTGCGGTACATGTCCCACACCCATGCGTCGGTCAACTCCACTTCGATGAGCGGACGAGGACCATCGGCGGCCACGCGCGTGACAACCTCGTTCGCGAGATAGAAACGGCGTTCGGACTCGACCGCGAAGCGGAACATCGACACGACGTCTTGGTACTCCTGGGCCAACTGCAGTTCGCGTTCGGCCTCGTAGTTCTCGAGATCGTCGGTGTTCAATTCGGCTCCCTCACCGGATGGTAGGTGACGGCGCAATAGTCGGCGACGTGATCAATCGACACGGGTGTGTGCACAACCGAGCGATTCGTGCCGGCTCAGGCTTCGCGCTTCTCGCGAATCTTGGCGGCCTTACCGGTGCGGTCACGCAGGTAGTACAGCTTCGCGCGACGCACATCACCGCGGTGCATGAGTTCGACCTTTGCCACGGCCGGGCTGTGCTTTGGGAAGGTGCGCTCGACTCCCACTCCGTAGCTGAGCTTGCGCACGGTGTACGACTCGGCGACGCCGGAACCCTGAATGGCGATGATGTTGCCCTGGAACACCTGGATGCGCTCTTTGCCGCTTTCGACGACGCGCACGTGCACCTTCACTTCATCGCCGGGACGGAGGTCGGGAAGGTCGCTGCGCAGGTACTGGTTGTCGACGAGGTCGGTGGTCTTCATGGCGATCCGTTACTGGTTGGGGGCGGAGGGACCGCCCTGAGCGAACGATGAAGGATACGAGACAGGGGCGAACTCTTCCAACAGTCTCTTCTCGGGTTCTGAGAGGCCTCCCCTGGCCGCGATGAGGTCGGGGCGGGCGGCAATCGTGCGATGGAGGGCCTGAGCGAGGCGCCAGCGGGCGATCTTCGCATGGTCGCCTCCTCGGAGCACCTCGGGAACCTCCCATCCGTTGAACTCGGCCGGACGGGTGAATTGGGGTTCTTCGAGAAGCCCCGTCGCGCCGAAACTCTCGGTGACAGGTGACTCGGCGTTGCCCATCGCCCCGGGAACCAAGCGCACGACGGCCTCGATGATGAGACAGGCAGCAACTTCGCCGCCCGATAGCACGAAGTCGCCGATCGACACTTCGGCGTCGATGAGATGCTCGCGAACGCGATGGTCGACACCCTCGTACCGGCCGCACAGGATGCTGAATCCGTCGAGTTCCGAGAGTTCCTTCGCCATGGACTGATCGAAGCGGTCGCCGCCGGGACCCATCAGAAGAATCGGCCGCGGTGGGGCAACGGTCTCGACGGCTTCGAAAATCGGTTCTGGACGCATGAGCATTCCCGCGCCACCTCCGAACACCGTGTCGTCGACCGTGCGATGGGGGTCGTGCGTGAAATCGCGAAGGTCGTGCGCGCGCAAATCGAGGAGTCCCGAACCCCGCGCCTTGCCCAGCAAACTGTCGGCACAGAATCCGTCGACAAGCCCGGGAAAGATGCTGAAGACGTCGATCCGCATCAGGAATTCTCCTGCAGATCGAGCAGCCCAGCCGGTGGAGCTACGACGACAACACCGTTCTCGTGCGAGTCAACGAATGGCACCGGAACCAGGACTCCCCTGTCGGTTTCGATGATTGCGTGCGCGGGATTGTCGAGCACCGCCGTGCACACGCCGTACTCGGTGCCGTTCACGTCGACGACGCGAGATCCGACGAGTTCATGAACCCACAATGCGGACGAATCGGCAATTGGTTCGCCGAAGGCGACTTCGTTCGTCAGTGCCGCCGCTTTTTCGCGAACGTCGATGCCGTCGAGTTCCACCAGGAATCTGTCGTTCGATGGACGGATTTTGGTGATCGTCCACCACTCGCCCCCGGCGAACACACGACCACCGGCACGCCGACGCTCGGGGCGATCGGACGTGAGACTGAGATAGAGCTCGCCGCGCACTCCGTGCGGACGGCCGAACTTGCCGATTTCGAGAAGACCGTCAGAACCGGTCATTGGGGGGTCTTTCGCGAAGCGCGATTCACTCATCGACAAATGGGATCATTCATCAACAAAGTCGACGTCGACGTCGACTCCGTCGCGGCTGGCTGCCGCGCGCACCACGGTGCGGATGCTCTGTGCGGTGCGTCCACGACGACCGATAACGCGACCGAGATCACCGGTACCGACGCGCACCTCGAGGTAGATCTTCTCGTCCTCTTCGCGGGCATCGACGTGCACCGCATCGGGATCATCGACGATCGAACGAACGACGTGTTGCAGTACCGCCGTTGCCGTGGGTGCCGGAACGAGATTGGAGCCGTTGCTCACTTGGCGCTCTTCGAAGCGGTGAACTGTGCCCACGCGCCCGAGATCTCAAGAAGCTTGCGCACGCGCTCGGTCGGCTGTGCACCCTGCTGCAACCACGCAACCGCCTTGTCGTTGTCGACCGCCAAGTGCGAGGGCTCTTGACGCGGGTTGTACTGGCCGAGAATCTCGATGAAGCGGCCGTCGCGCGAGCGACGCTCGTCGGCGACGATGATGCGGTACTGCGG
>CAYFLC010000121.1:0-254 GCA_964343885.1 uncultured Bifidobacterium sp. | reverse complement strand
GGCTCTCGGAAGTCGCGAAAATCGGGGAAGGCTTCGCCATTTTTCGTGCCGGGAAGTCCGGGCTGGCCCGAGAACCCCGCCCCGCCTGCCAGATTGCCGAGTCCCGAGAGATCGCCGGCACCCATTTGCTTCATGGCCTTGGCCATTTTCACAGGGTTCATCTTGGGTGACTTGCCCTTCTTGCCCGCCTTGCGACCAGCGAGACCACCCATTTGCTTCATCATCTTCTGCATTTCACCGAATTGCTTGACCAG
>CAYFLC010000120.1:4737-5235 GCA_964343885.1 uncultured Bifidobacterium sp. | reverse complement strand
GGCGTGACCGTGAACGGAACGCTCCTCCACCTCACCAACCCGAATCTTCCGTTCGGCGGAATCGGCGAAAGTGGAATGGGCGGTTACCACGGCGAATCGGGCGTTCGTTTGTTCCAGCACATGAAGCCCGTTCTGTCGCGCGGCACCCGCATCGACCCGAAGATCGCCTACCCGCCCTACACCGACAAGAAGCTCAAGCTCTTCCGCAAGATCCTCTGACCGACTGTTCCACCAACTAGTTCAGTCGCAGCAACTGTCGCGCCAACCGCACGCACGACACTTGAAGTGCGCGTGCTCGGGAGTCAACGCGCCACCACACAAAGGACACTCGGGAAACGTTCCGAAACGCGAACGACAGGTGTCGAACTTCGTCGGATCGAATTCCTGAACGGTGTCGGTGTTGGCGCTGTCCATCGCACGATTCTTGCCGACGTCGAAACCGAAACGCGGAATTTCAGGCGGCAAGAATCGTGCGATGGACAGCGCCAACACCGACAC
>CAYFLC010000120.1:545-4727 GCA_964343885.1 uncultured Bifidobacterium sp. | reverse complement strand
CAGCAGGTCGAGCCGAGCGGCGCGCCGCCGACATAGCGGTGAGCGTCGCTATCGCCGCCATGAAGAACGCCAGAATCAGGGCGAACGACGACAGCACGTGGTATCCCACCGCCTTGCGGATGAACCCACTCGAGAACCCCGCAGCGCCACCGAACAGGCTCATCGACATGTCGGCTACGCCCTGCACGGCTACCCGCGATTCGTCACGAACGGAATCGATCAACAAGCTCGACCCGCCGATCAACCCGAAGCTCCAGCCGATTCCCAACAGCCACAGCGCCGGGAACAACAATCCGTAAGCGTCGCCCGCTAGCGCGGACATTGCGGTTGCCGCCACAAGAAGTGCCCCGCCGATACGAATCGACACGATCTTGCCGCGGCGATCGCAGAACCGACCGACGAATGGGCTGAACGCGTACATACCGGCAATGTGCAACGAGATGACATACGCGCTGACACCTTCGTGGCCGTGCACCTTCAGATGCACCGGTGTCATGGTCATCACGGCAACCATCGTCATCTGCGACACCACCATCGCAAACACCGCAATTCGCCCGTTCACCGTGGCGAATGCCGCGCCGTACGCCTCGCGAATCCGCAGCTGCGGAACCGTTCCGGCCACCTCGCCACGAACCTCGCGCGCCAGCAACAGCGGGTCGGGCTTTAACCGGATCGACGCATTCAAAGCCGACAGGATGAAGAAGCTCGCCGAAAAGATCCACGGACCCGTGTACTTGTTCCAGCCGAACCAATGCTCGCCCGCCCACTCGGCTGGCTGCACCAAGATTGGTCCGAATACAGCCCCGAACGTTGAGGCAAACAGGATGCGGCTCATCGCGCTCGCACGATGTTCCGGCTCGGCAAGGTCGGCGGCCGCGAATCGCGACAACAGGTTCGATGCCTGACCCGATCCGTAGATGAAAAGGCCAACCACGAACAACGCCAACGACTTCGACTCAGCTCCCACACCCGCAATTACACCGCCGACGATCGCGAGGATGTAGCCAAGGCGCAGACCAGCACGGCGACCACGCTTGTTCATCAACCGGGCCAGCACCTGCGACATGAAGGCCGTTCCCGTGGTGACCGTCGCCGTGGCCAAACCACCCCACGGCGTCGATTGCCCCAGAATGCGCTGCACGACGAACGCCCCGACAGTGACCCCCGACGACAGCGCCGCGGCCGCAGCCAACTGACCCAGCACCAGCACGCGCAACGTGCGCTTCTGGATGTCGGCCGTGGTCGTGGCCGTGGCGGCGGGGTTCATCACCTTTCCAGTGTTGCAGGTTGGCGACTTCATGCGTGCCCGAACACCCCCGACCTAATTTGTTCCCATGCAAGCCGTATTGGTCGTCGCCCTCGTCATCGCTCTCGTCATCGCACTCGCAGTCCTTGGCTCGGTCTTGTTGAACCAGCGCCGCGTCGCCTCACCACCGGCGTTACCGGTCGCAACTCCACTGCCCATCGATACCGCAGCTTTGCGGTCAGAGATGTCGGCTGAGTTGGCCCGCACCGTGTCGGAAACCGTCAATCGTTCGGTCGCGACCGCCATGCACGATCTCAGCGAGCGGGCACGGCTCGATCGCGAGGAGTCGATCAGAATGGCGGCCGAGAAGGTTGCGGCTTCCGGTGGCGAGCAGCTTGGCACCAAGGCTCAGGTGATCGACACCACGCTCCAGAACCTCGCCGGCCAGATGACCCAGCGGCTCGACGCACTGTCAACCGAACTACAGCAGCTTCGAGAGTTCAACAACAGCCAATACTCCGGGGTCGAGAAGGCAGTCGCGGCACTCTCCCAGCGCACAGACAATCTGAAGGAAGTGCTATCCAGTTCACAGAAGCGTGGCCAGTGGGGAGAGCGCGTGGTCGAAGACATGCTCCGCGCTGCGGGCTTTGTCGAGAACGTCAATTACGCAAAACAAGACATCAATGCAACGGGCGGACGTCCTGACTTCAAGTTCATGATGCCGCCGAACCGCGTGCTCTTTATGGATGTGAAGTTTCCGCACGACAAGTACGCCGAACACTTCAATGCCGAAACAGAGGCTCTTCGTTCACAGGCAAAGACCGACTTTGTGAAGGCCGTGAAAGGCCATGTCGATGCTCTCGCGAAGCGCGACTACGTCAACAATGCCAAGGAAGAGGCGCTCGATTACGTGCTGATGTTCCTGCCGGTGGAAAGCATCACCGGGTTCATCCACGAAGCCGACCCCACACTCATCGACTACGCCCTGTCGAAGAAAGTGGTCTTGTGCTCGCCCCTGGCGCTCTATTCGTTTCTCGTGGTCATTCGCCAGGCAACCGACAGCTTCCACACCGAGCAAACCGCGGCGTCGATCATGCAGCAAATCAACAAATTCAACGGCCAGTGGCAGAAGTACGTGAAAGCCGTTGACGATGTGAAGGACACCTTCACAAAGTTGACGGGCAAAATCGACGACATCTCAACCGGAGGCACGCGCTTCAACATGCTGAACGTGCCCATCAAGGCAATCGAGAAGATGCGCACCAAGCAGGGCATCCCTGAACTCGAAGCCGACGCTCCGGGCGAGACGAACGACGATCTCTTTACCGACGACTGAATTCGTCGGTTACGCGGCCCTCGCCCAGAAATCGATCAGGCCTTGCGCCGCATCTTCTGCGGCCTCGATCATCCACCAATGTCCGCGATGCTCGAGTTCAAGCGTTGTGGCTCCGAGACTGGCTGCCATCGCACCAGCCATTGCCGGCGTGCCCGGATAGTGATCTGCGGTTGGCACCACCACACATCCACGAGGCAGATTCTTGAGCGCGAGTCTCGCGCCGAGTTCTTTCATCGCGGGCTGTGCAGCCGAACGGTAGAGCGAAAGGATTCTTGCACCCATATCGGCATTGACATGTTGCGCAACTTGTTTCGCGATGTCGCCCGTCATCCCAAGAGATTCGAGAATCGTCGCTTTTTCGTCGATTGACATTCCGATCAACATGGCAACCGCGGCCTCGCCGGTTTCCGATGACTGCCATGTCTTGGCCGCATCGTGCCATTCGTAATCGGGGTGAAGAAGTCCGGCGCAATCGGCGACCCACGACGTCACAAGGTCTGGCCGTTTGTCGAGAAGTCCGTACACGTGTCCGGCTCCCCAATCGTGACCCACGATGTCGACCGATTCACCGATCGTCGTGAGTTCACCGATCAACCAGTCGACGTAGTCAGATTGACGTCCTTCCCATCCTTCAGGCGATGGAACTCCGAAGCCTGGGGGCGATAGCAACAACAGCTGATCAGTTGTGCGAGGGCGCAGAACTTCGACAAGTAGTGACCACACCGCATCGGTCTCGGGATTGCCGTGAACGAAGACCTTCGGCGACATCGCAGTTGATCGATTCGGCTTTCGTCAGGCGAAGAAGCCGCGCAGGCCCGAAGCCATCTTCGCGCGGATCTTTGCTCCCGAAGGAAGAATGTCGACCATGCCCACTGACGTGTGGATGTGGCCACGAGCCTGAACGTGAATCACCGGAACTCCGGCGGCTTTGAGGGCGCGTGCGTATTCGTTGCCTTCGTCGCGTAGCGGGTCGAACTGTGCGGTGACCACCATCGCCGACGGCAGACCGGCGAGGCTTTGCGCGAGTAGCGGCGATGCGGTTGGCTTCGAACGATCGGCCGGATCGGCGTAGTGGTTCCAGAACCACTCCATCAAGGCTTTGGTCAGGATGTAACCCTCGCCGTTCTCGGTGTGCGACTTCGACTGGCGCGAACCGTCGGTGACCGGCGTGAGCAATAGCTGACCCGAAAGCGCGGGTCCACCGTTGTCGCGCGCGATCTGCGCGACGATGGCGGCAAGGTTTGCTCCGGCGCTCCAACCGGCAACCGCCAGCTGGCCAGGTTTGCCACCGAGGCTTTCGACGTTCCCAGCAATCCACTGCAATGCTGCCCACGCGTCGTCGACGGCCGCGGGGAATCGTGCTTCGGGTGCGTGGCGGTAGTTGACCGAAATGATCATGACTTCCGCGCGGTTGCAGAGGTCACGACACAGCGGATCGTCGGACGTTGCGTTGCCGAGAACCCAACCGCCTCCGTGGAAGTACACGACCACGGGGTGTGGTCCTGTGGTCGCCGGCTTGTAGACGCGGTATTCGAGATCGCCTGCGGGTCCGGGAAGAACGCCGTCGATGATCTCGCCGACATCGGGACCCGGTGGACGC
>CAYFLC010000120.1:0-535 GCA_964343885.1 uncultured Bifidobacterium sp. | reverse complement strand
CTTGCCGGGTGCGGTGAGTTCGAAACCGAGCAAGCCACGCTGCTGTGCTTCGGTGCAGATCTTGCGATAGCGACCCACGCCTCCGATGTACGGGAAGAGAACGCGCGGCTTGCCGGGAACGTTTGCCCCCATGTACCACGAATTCGTTTCCTGGAACAGTGTGATGTCTGCACAGTCGGTGCAGTGCACGCGCCAATCCTCTTCAGCCGCAGGTGTCGGCTCGATGGTTTCGAAACCGTCGTTGCGCATCGCAAGAAGCGTGTCGCGGATCCATTCGACGTGCTGTTCGATCGACACCATCATGTTCGACAACACCGACGGGCTGCCGGGGCCGGTGATCATGTAGAAGTTGGGGAAACCCACCGTGGTGAGACCGAGATAGGTCAACGGTCCGTGTTCCCACTTCTTCTTCAGGGTGATGCCGTCTTTGCCAGTGATGTCGACGTTGACAAGCGCACCGGTCATCGCGTCGAAACCGGTTGCGTAGACGATGGCGTCGTATTCCTTCGTCTCGCTACCGAATTGGATTCCGGTT
>CAYFLC010000119.1:4940-5267 GCA_964343885.1 uncultured Bifidobacterium sp. | reverse complement strand
GAATCGCCTTTTCACTCATTTCGATGCGAGACGTTACTTGGCGACACATTCAGTTCGAACAACGGCTGATCTAGAGTCTCGGCATGTTTCCACTCGTTGACGGACTCCGTTCGATCGAATTCGGGAACCCCGGAGAGATGCGAGACCGTTTGGTCGGACTCGTCCTCCACGGCAACAAACGAGCGACTGCGGGACTTCTTCACGAATATGAAGACGAAGGCGAACCGATCGAGCACGTGGGAGAACTCCTCGCCATGACCGACACCTCCGGGGAACACGTCGGAACCTTGAAGATCACTCGAGTTGAAGTTCTCCGCTTCGCTGACG
>CAYFLC010000119.1:0-4930 GCA_964343885.1 uncultured Bifidobacterium sp. | reverse complement strand
CGTCCCGGATGAATTCGCCCTCGTCGAAGCCGAAGGTGATTTGAACGCTGCCGACTTCCGAGCCGGCCATCTGGCGTTTTGGAATTCGCAAGGAGAGATTGTTACCGACGACACCAAGGTGGTCACGCTCTACTTCGACCTCTTACCCGAGGTCGTTCGTCGATCGAACTAGAGCACCCCGAACCACGGCTCGGACGCAATGTCGGTGTCGACGATGGATTTGTCTTCGCCGTCCGCGATCGGCACCTCGGAAGCGAGCGTGCGATGTCGCCGCGCCGCTTCTCGATCGCCGAGACATGCATGCGCGCGAGCCAGCGCCTCGTGCGCATAGGCAAGGTCAAAGTCGACGAGCGAAGCCGACTCACATGTTTGGAAACACCGATGCGCATGATGCAGCGCCAGCGCCCCATTTCCACGCACCGCCCAAACTCGTGACAGCAACCAATCTGCGCGAACCCCATTGGCCGGTGCTGCGCCTTCGGCCCGTTGCCAGTGATACGCCGCGGCATAGGCGCGACGCGTCATCTCTTCCGCGTCATCCTCCGAGATCTGATCAAGCGGCTTGCCGAGAATTTCCCACGTCGAGTTGTTTGCCTCGACCGCAAGGCTGCGGTGCACGGACGGTTCAACGGTCATGACTCACAGACCTTCTTCGGCGCGAAAGTGTGCGACGATCGCGTTCGCGTGGCCATGGCCCATATCGTGATCTGCCTTCAGCATCGCAACCATCTCGGAGTGCTTGGCACCCTTCATTTTCTTCAGCAGTGACTTCCAATGTGAGATCGGTTTTCCGTACGTCTTCTCGATCGAAGGAAAGTACGACGCTGGGCCTTTCACCTTTTCGTCAGCCATTGACGAACGGTACCAAGGCACCATCACCCGTCGGCGACAATGGAGACGTGAACCCGTCACTACGACCCGATCTTCCTCTTGTCCACATCACATCGCGTGCGGACTGGCGTCAATGGCTGAAGCGTGAACACGCACGTTCCAAGGGCGTGTGGGTCGTGACCCTGAAGAAAGATGCACTCGGCCCGAAGGACAAATTCGTCAGCGCGGTAGATGTCAACGAGGAATGTCTGTGCTTTGGTTGGATCGATTCCCGTCCGGCCCGCATCGATGCGCAACGCAGCGCGCTGTTGTGCACTCCCCGGAAGCCAGGAAGCGGCTGGTCGAAGGTCAACAAGGATCGCCTCGAGAGGCTTCTCGAAGCAGACTTGGTGGCACCTGCGGGACTTGACGTCATCGAGCGAGCAAAGAACGACGGTAGCTGGAGCCGACTCGACGGGGTCGACCGACTCGAAGTTCCCAAAGATCTTTCAACCGCATTCAAAGCTCATCCCTCGTCCCGCGAGAATTTCGATGCTTTCCCGCCTTCGACGCGGCGAGCCATTCTCGAATGGATCAACAACGCAAAGACACCGACCACACGAATGAAGCGCGTCACCGAAACGGCCGAACTCGCCGCACAGAATGTTCGCGCAAATCAATGGACCAGACGTAAAGATTGATCCGAAATGCGCCGACGTTTCTTGCAACTCGATGTCTTCACCGATATTCCTCTTCACGGCAACCCGCTCGCAGTCGTTGTCGACTCCGACGGCCTGAGCGCCGAAGACATGCAGCGATTCGCCAATTGGACGAACCTGTCCGAAACAACTTTTCTGCTTCCCCCTACCAATCCCTTGGCTGATTACCGCGTACGCATCTTCACTCCGGATGAAGAGTTGCCGTTCGCGGGCCACCCAACACTCGGGTCAGCATTTGCCTGGCTCGCCCACGGTGGTGTCTCGCGCAAACTCGACGTCATCGTCCAAGAATGTGGCGTTGGTCTTGTCGAGGTGAAGCGCGACGGTCATGCACTCGCTTTCGCTGCACCTCCGTTGTTGCGCGGCGGACCAGTTGATGAATCGCTCCTTATCGAGGCGGCTGCCTCGTTGGGGATTGCCCGTTCCGCGATCGTCGATGCCGCATGGATCGATAACGGCCCGGGCTTCTTCGGTCTCCTTCTTGGATCTGCCGACGACGTGAAAGCAATCAAGGCCGGTCCGATGAATCTGAAGGTCGGCATCGTCGGTCCCTATCCAGCCGGCTCGGAGTTTGCCTACGAGGTACGCGTGTTCTATTCGTCGGGTGGCACAACGTTCGAAGACCCGGTCACGGGAAGTGTCAACGCTTCAATTGCACAGTGGCTCATTGGCGCCGGGCGATTTACGCCTCCTTATCGAGCCTCTCAGGGGACCGTTTTGGGTCGGGCGGGCAATGTGCACATCGCATCGGACGCGTCCGGTGCCCTCTGGGTCGGCGGAACCGTCGTGTCGTGTGTCGAAGGATTCGTCGAACTCTGACGACTTGATCAGACCTCGGGGTCGTCCATGATCAATCGAACTTCCTGTGGGCACCGGCATGCTGCCGCGAATCGACTCCCCCGTAACCAAGATGATCCATCGCGCCGTCATCAAATGAAATCAAATGGCGGGGCATGTCTTCTTCCTCCCCAGTTCGTTGCTCACTCGCGGTTCTCGGTTGCCACACCCAACACGCGGCCGAGCTTGCGAAAACACGAACGGAACGCTTCGAGCACTTCGGGATTTCCGACGATTTCTTCGGGCAGCCCTTCTTGGGCAACCGAGATCAACGTTCCCGCGCCGTCAGCCGTGAACTGTTGGGTCGACCGCAGCTCTCCACCCATGAAGTCGGGCTCGAGAAAGACCAGTCGATTCGGCGGCTCCAATGCCACGATCACTCCTCGGTTGGGACTCACTTCACCCGATTCCTCGAAAACCATGTCGAATTCGAAGCG
This sequence comes from uncultured Bifidobacterium sp., assembly GCA_964343885.1. Lineage (GTDB taxonomy): Bacteria > Actinomycetota > Acidimicrobiia > Acidimicrobiales > Ilumatobacteraceae > F1-20-MAGs119. The sequence continues at coordinate 2,127 of CAYFLC010000119.1, read as the reverse complement.
ACCCCCCACTTCAAGTTCCATGACAATCGACTCGAGGGGAATGCGCAGTCCGTCGGGTGAAAAGAATTGATGGAACAACTCGGGCGTCGTATAAGCCCGCCAGATTTCTTCCGGCGACGCTGCAACCCAGTGCTTGACATGCAGGGTCGAGGTCATCCCGCATTCTCACTGATCGTCAAAACAGCGTCAAATACGAAGGTCAAACAAAGAATTAGGGTCTTCACATGGCGGCAACCGGGATGACGACGTATTTGTGGTTCGATGACCAAGCGCTCGAAGCGGCCACTTTCTACGTTGGTCTCTTCCCCGATTCACGCCTCGGAAACATCAGCTACTACCAAGCCGATGCCCAACGGCCCGAGGGCTCGGTTCTCACCGTGGAGTTTCAGATTTTCGGACGGCCATTCGCCGGGTTGAACGGTGGGCCACAGTTTCCACACAGCGAGGCCGTCAGTTTCCAGGTCGCATGCGAAACCCAGGACGACGTCGATCGCCTATGGAACGCACTGACCGCCGACGGAGGAGCAGAAAGCCAGTGTGGGTGGTGCAAAGACAAGTGGGGCATCAGTTGGCAGATCATTCCCGCCGCCCTCGGACGCGCTCTGCAGGGTCTCGATGGATACGACAGCGCCTACGCCTTCCGGGCAATGATGCAAATGTCGCGCATCATCGTCGCCGACCTCAAAACACCTGCTTACGACGACGGAGTCGCTCGGTAGACGATGTGCCTCGCACCCCACCAATCGAGAACGTTGGGGTGATCAAAGTCAAGATCAGCGCGCCGCATCATTCCGATTCGCTTCATAACCGCCTCGCTGCGCGCATTCGACTCGGTAGTGAACGAGAAGATCTCAGACAACGCGAGCGCTCGAAACCCGAAGTCCAACACGAGGGAAGCAGCTTCGGTCGCATACCCGTGACCCCACGCCCATCGAGCAAGACGCCAGCCGATTTCGATGTGGTCACCCATCGGCGTCTCGAAGGTCGTTTTGTTCAGGCCGGTGTAGCCGGCGAACTGGCCTTCGACTTCCAGAGCCCACAGACCGAAGCCATTCGCTTCGAGTCCACGTTCGACTCGGTCGACAAACGCGTCAGATTCAGATCGCGTCAAAGTGTCCGGAAAATACCGCATCACTTCAGGATCTGCATTCAAATCAGCAAAAGGTTCACGATCGCTTGACTTCCAGCGTCGCAAATTCACGCGGCTTCCGGTCAAAATGAACGCCATCGCTAGACACGATACTGGTGCACGCCCGAGATCGTCCGACGATCACTGCTGTGGCGATCTACCGGTACTGCGCCGTCGTATATTGACCCCGATGACATCTCGGCCATTCACCGTTCTCTACCGATGGCGATTACGACCAGGATATGAAAAACAATTTGAAGAGGCCTGGTCGTTAGTGACGATCGATTTAACGAAACGCGGGTCGCTTGGATCGCGTCTTCACAGGAGTAACGACGGACTTTGGTATGCGTACGCGCAGTGGCCAAATGCTGAAGTCAGAGATACTGCATTCACCCAACCCAACACCGTCGAGGATGCGGAACGTGCCATGCGGGAAGCAATCGCGGAATATTTTCCCGAGATCGTTCTCGAACCGATAGCCAATTTTCTGATGCCGACAACTGCGATTCCGCGGCTGCGAATCGCGCGACCGACGTCCAATCTTCGTCGAGCCATCACCTTCTGGACTGAGATCGTCGGCTTCGACATGCTCGCTCGGTTCGAAGACCACGACGGATATGACGGCGCGATCATGGGACTCCCTGCTGCTTCGTGGGAGCTAGAGGTCACCAAACATTCGTCCGGTCAACCCATACCCTCGCCCACCGAGGAAGACCTCATTGCTCTGTACTTTCCTCGCGTGGTCGCCATGACCATCACCACAAGACTGCAATCCGCGGGTTATCAGGCACGCCATCACTCAAATCCATATTGGAAAGACATGGGTGCATCGGTGTTTAACGACCCCGACGGCTATGCGCTGATCATTTATCCGACCGACTGACTTCGGTAAACGTCCAAGTCGACGAACACACGCAACTGCTTTGTGTGGCCGAACGGAGGTACGCCGCCGTTGGTTTTAGAAACTCATTACGAGTCGCCCAAACCTGCCTTTACAT
>CAYFLC010000118.1:0-5313 GCA_964343885.1 uncultured Bifidobacterium sp. | reverse complement strand
GGATCACCAACCAACGGAATGTCGATTTCCTTGCGATCGAACAGTTGGATCGATGATCCGGGCTGGTCACTGCCCACGAGGTTGACGACATACAAGCCGACTTTGTCGAGCTCGATTTCGAGGGGCCAGTACGGCTGGGGAACGTCGGTGACATGTGAAGCAACAATGAACGGATCCTCGAATCCGAGGCTCTTGCCATCGATGTCGGTCACGGTGAATTGCAGCGTGTCGGGAATCTTGTAGCCCGCATCGACCGAGACGACGCCGTTTGCATCGCCGAGCGAGAAGGGAAGTCGGAGTCGCCCGGGCACCTGTACATCGCTCGGAAATCGCTTGACGAGGTTGATCTTCGAGAGATCGAGTGACGAGGTCTTGCCACCTCCACCGCACGAGGCCAGTACTGAAGGCGCGATGAACGTAGCCGCCCCAAACCCTGCTGAGCGTACGAGAAACTGACGTCGCGAGAGGTTCGTCATGCGAAAACTATAAGGTTGCGTCATGGCAGCAAAGAAAGCAGCACCCAAGAAGTCCGCAAAGAAGTCAGCGGCAAAGAAGCCGGTCGCAAAGAAGTCGACGGCAAAGAAATCGAGCGCAGCTCCTGCTCCGATCGGCCCATACACGCCGGTTGTGCGTGCGGGTGACTGGGTCATCGTGTCGGGCCAACTTGGCCTGAAGGACGGCGTGATGGCAAAAGGCGTTGCTGCGCAAACGGCTCAGGCCGTGGTCAACCTGAAGGCGCGTCTCGCCGAGGCCGGTGTCACCATCAACGATGTGAAAAAGACGCTGTGCTTCCTCACCGACATGGACACATTCGCCACCTTCAACGACGCCTATGTGGCGGGATTCGGCAACAGCCGCCCGGCCCGCAGCACCATCGGCGTCGCCTCGTTACCTGCCGGTGGCCAGGTCGAAATCGAAGCCTGGGCATACAAGCCTGTACGGTGACGATCATGCCAGGCGCAATCCTCCTCGTTCTCGCCCTCTTGGCTTTCCCCATCATCGTGGGGCTGTCGACCGCGGCAATCGCTGCAGTGCTCGGTCACTTGCTGTACCGCGACGCCGAAGTGCGTCACGCCGACAGCGAGTTGCTCGACCTCAACGTCTGAGCGGTAACCACTCGTCATGGCGCGCGCCGACCTGTTGGTGCGCAATGCGCGACTCGTTGCCACCGTCGATTCCGCGCGTCGCGAAATTCCTGGTGGTTGGGTTGCGATCACCGATGGATTGATTTCGGCTGTCGGATCGTCGATCGATCCTCAGCCCGATGCCACGCACGTGATCGACGCGACCGACTGTTTGGTCACGCCGGGGCTCGTCAATACGCATCACCACCTGTATCAAAACCTGACGCGTGCGTATCCGCCGATGACCAATGCCGCACTATTCGGCTGGTTGAAGACGCTGTATCCGCTGTGGGCCGCGATCGATGAAGAAGCCGTCAACGTGAGCGCATGGGTGGGCCTCGCCGAACTCGCATTGTCAGGCTGCACCACGTCAACCGACCATCTGTATCTCTATCCCCGCGGTGCGGGTGACCTGTTGGGCGCAGAGATCGCTGCGTCGCGCGACATCGGCGTTCGCTTTCATCCGACGCGCGGGTCGATGTCGCTGTCAGAAAAAGATGGTGGGCTTCCGCCCGACCACGTGGTTCAGGACGACGACACGATCCTCGCCCAATCAGCGGAAGCCGTGGCGAAGTACCACGACAGATCACACGGTGCGATGGTTCGGGTAGCCCTTGCTCCTTGCTCACCCTTCAGTGTCACCGAAGATCTCATGCGCCGGTCGGCGGAACTTGCCGAACAACTTGACGTGCGCCTGCACACGCACTTCGCCGAGAACAGCGAAGACGACGAGTTCTCCGTTGCAACTTTCGGTTGTCGCCCGACCGAGTATCTCGAGCGCACCGGTTGGTGCACCGACCGCACGTGGGTGGCGCACTGCGTGATGCCCAATCACGACGAGGTACAACGTCTCGGACGTGCCGGAATCGGTGCCGCACATTGCCCCAGCAGCAACCTCATCCTCGCGTCGGGAATCGCACCGGTGGTCGACCTGCGCGCCGCGGGTGTTCACGTCGGCCTCGGTGTCGACGGTTCGGCATCGGCCGACAGTGCATCTTTGTGGCTCGAGGCCCGCCAAGCGATGTTGCTCGCGAAATTACGCAACGGCGCCGACGCGGGAACCGCGCGCATGGCGCTCGAAGTGGCCACCATTGGTGGAGCTGGCTGTCTCGGGCGACTCGGCGAGGTCGGTGAGATCAGTGTTGGCGCAGTGGGCGACCTGGCCGTCTGGTCGCTGACCGGCCCCGCGTTCGCCGGAGCCGTGGCCGACCCGATCGAAGGGTGGCTGCGCTGCGGCCCGATTGGTGCACGCGACACGATCGTTCATGGTCGGCCCGTTGTGCGCAACGGCCAACTGGTCAGCAACCGTGTCGACGAAATGTTGGCGTTGCACGACAAAGTGTCGCGTCGCATCCAGAAGTTCGGCGACCGGTAGCGCCTTGCTCAACGCGTTTCTCGTCAGTTTTGGCGTGATCTTTGTGGCCGAACTCGGCGACAAGAGTCAGTTGATGGCACTCGCGTTTGCGACGCGGCACAAGACCGCCCCGGTGCTCATCGCCATCACGTTGGCAACGGGGTTCGTGCACCTCGTCTCGGTCGGTATCGGCGCGGTCATGGGTGCAGCCCTTCCGACGCGGCCGATCAACGCGATCGGAGCCGTGGCTTTCCTCGGGTTCGGATTCTGGACATTGCGCGGTGACGAGCTGACCGCGGACGACGAAGAGCGGGCCAAGCGGGCCACGCGCCACGTCATCGTTTCGGTGGCGACCGTGTTCTTTCTTGCCGAACTCGGTGACAAGACAATGCTCGCAACCATCACGCTCGCAACGCGCGAAGGTGTCGTCGGAACGTGGCTCGGTTCCACGTTCGGAATGGTGGCCGCCGACGCACTTGCCATCGTGGTGGGACGTGCTCTTGGTGCGCGCCTGCCTGAACGAACCATCAAAATTGCGGCAGCGATTTCGTTCTTCGCCTTTGCAATTCTTCTCGGAGTCGAAGCGATTGCTGGCTGATCAGCCGTTCCAGCGCGACTGGCCGAATCGGTAGCCGACGCTGCGCACGGTTTGAATCAGGTTGGCGTGTTCTTCGCCCAACTTTGCGCGCAGACGACGGATGTGCACGTCGACGGTGCGCGCACCGCCGTAGTACTCGTAGCCCCACACGCGCGAGAGAAGGATTTCGCGTGTGAACACCTTGCCCGGGTTCTGCGCGAGGAACTTAAGGAGTTCGTATTCCATGTACGTGAGATCGAGGGAATGACCCTCGAACGTTGCCTGGTAGGTCTCAAGATTCAGTGCGAGTCCGCCGTACTCGATCATTTCTGCGCGTACAACCGTGCTTTCGGAGTACGTGAGATGGCGCAACCGCGCCTCGAGCTCGCGCGGATGGAAAGGGGTCAGGCAGAAGTCATCGAAGATGTCGTCGCGCAGTTCGAGTTGTCCTAGTTCGGCACCGGAAATGAGAAGAAGAATCGGTGACGACAGGGCATCGCGACGGCGCATCGCACGACAGAACGCCCACGCTGCTTCGGCGTTTTGATCGCACGTGACCACGGCGCCGGCCCAACCCGTTGTTGGTTCGTGCTCGAGTGCTTCTTCCGCCGACGCGACGGCCTTCCACCGGTAGCCGGCAAGGTCGAGCGTGCGCGCAAGATCCGCCGCGGGTGGGTCGGGGAATACGACGAGGAAGTCGATCGCTTCGTTCGCCATGTGACTAGAGTGACCTCAGGTAGCGGTTGAGTTCGAACGGTGTGACCTGGGTTTTGTACCCGCGCCATTCACTGCGCTTGTTGCGCAGGAACCACTCGAAGATGTGTTCGCCGAGTGCGTCGAGAACGAGTTCGGAGCGCTCCATGATGTTGAGGGCATCGGACAGCGACTGCGGTAGTTGTTCGATGCCCAACTTCGACAGTGCCGCATCGTCCATTTCGAACAGGTTCGCGTCGGCCTCGACCGGCAATTCGTAGCCCTCGCGTACTCCTTTCAGACCAGCCGCGAGGATGACCGAAAACGCGAGGTACGGATTCGCTGCAGGGTCGGGCGAGCGGTATTCGATGCGCGTCGCCATCGCATTGCCCTTCTTGGGCACCGGCACGCGAATGAGACCACTGCGGTTGTTGCGTGCCCATGAAATGTGCACGGGCGCTTCGAAACCCGGAACGAGTCGCTTGTAACTGTTCACCGTTTGATTCGTGATTGCCGTGATCTCGGCTGCATGCCGCAACAGCCCGGCCATGAACGACTTCGCGGTTGCGGACAGGTTGTACGGGTCGTTCTGGTCGTAGAACGCGTTGTCTTCGCCCTTGAAAAGCGAAAGGTGCAGGTGCATGCCCGAACCCTGCACACCTTCGAGGGGCTTCGGCATGAACGTGGCGTGCACGCCGTGGGCGGCGGCGACTTCCTTCACCGCGAGACGGAACGTCATCACGCTGTCGGCCATGGTGAGTGCGTCGGTGTGGCGGAGGTCGATTTCGTGCTGACTCGGTGCGTCTTCGTGGAAGCTGTACTCAACCGGAATACCCATCGTCTCGAGCGTGCGGATGGTTTCCTTGCGCAGCGATGTTGCGATGTCGGACGTGGTGAGGTCGAAGAAGCCACCTTCGTCGAGGGGCTGTGGAGCTTCACCCGGCTTTGGCGGTGCGAAGTAGAAGTACTCGAGGTCTGGCGCGACGTAGAACGAGTAGCCGAGTTTCACCGCAGCATCGAGATTGCGACGCAACACCTGACGAGGGTCGCCATCAAACGGCGCTGAGTCGAGATTGTGGATGTTGCAGAAGATGCGCGCCTCGGTGCCCTTCGGGTCGGCCCAGGGAAGCACCTCGAAAGTGTTGGGGTCGGGGAGTGCCAGAACGTCGGCTTCCTGCACGCGGCTGAATCCCTCGATTGAGGAACCATCGAAGGTCATTCCGTCCTCGAGGGCATTCTCGAGCTCTGCCGGGCTGATTGCGAACGACTTCAAGTTGCCGAGGATGTCGGTGAACCAGAGACGCACGAGACGCACGCCGCGGTCTTCCACCGTGCGGAGCACGTACTCGCGTTGCTGGTTCTGCTGCTGTTCGAGCATCTCGCTCATCTCCCCAGTCTGCCGTTCAATTCGAAAACCCGTTCCGGAAAACGAACCGGGGGGCCGTGCGGCCCCCCGGAACTGTGATTCTGTTGCGCCGAAGCGCCGTTGATCAGCCGCCGCAGACCGTCTCGAGGATGAGACGCGTGACGGTGTAGGGATCGCAGTTTGCGTTCGGGCGGCGGTC
>CAYFLC010000117.1:0-5331 GCA_964343885.1 uncultured Bifidobacterium sp. | reverse complement strand
AGGCCGAGACCCCACCGTCGATGACGCCCAAACCGACGAGTACCACCAATCCGACTATCGACATGAGCGACAGACGGGCCGCGTTCGCCCGGTCTGTCTCGCGACCGTCGCGCCGATGCCACGTGACGAGAGCCAACAGCGAACCGGCGAGAATTTGATACACACGCGCATCGGTTGCGTAGTAGGCGCGGACGGGATTGGAACTCGCCGACGCGAGTTGACTCACGAGCGATGCAACCAGCAGCCCCCCGACAGCCCACATGACAACGTTCGACTTCTTCCATTTCTCGGCAACTTTGTGTGCGAAGATGAAGATCACAGGGAAGAAGAAGTAGAACTGCTCTTCGATCGCAAGCGACCAAAAGTGCAGGAACGGGCTGTGGTGTACGTCGGCCGCGAAATAGTCGGTTGATGCCGACAGAAATCTCCAGTTGGCGACATACAAAAGAGACGCGCGTGCATCGTTGACGAATGAAAGTGCGAGGTACTTCGGTTCGACTAGTGCAGTTGCCACACAGGCGAGAACGATCAGCGCAAGCGACGCCGGAAGCAAACGACGAACACGTCTCGCATAGAAACGCCGCAGCCGGATCGAACCCGCAGTTGAGTGTTCAGAAAGGAGCGTGTTGGTGACGAGGAATCCCGAAAGCACGAAGAACACATCGACACCAACGAAGCCACCCTTTGCCCAGGCGAATCCGGCGTGAAAGAACACCACCAGATACACGGCGACGGTTCGCAGACCGTCGAGTGCCGGTTGATGGGTCCATCGCGGGACATTCGTACCGCTGGCCGCTGGGGGGGAGGTGACGTCAGACAACCGACTCAGCCTAAATGCGCGACGGTCTGTACGGTTTGCTCATGGTCATCGGACTGACCACTGCACGGGCCACCGAATTGCGGCGAGTCCATGGCGCGAACATTCTCGTCACGCATCAGGTCACCGCATTCGATGTCCTGCGCAGACAGCTCGAAAATCCGCTCCTCCTGCTGTTGCTGTTGGCAGCGGTGCTTTCCGCGGCAACCGGAAACGTCGCCGACGGAGTCATCATCTCGTCGATCCTGGTTCTCAGCACCGGGCTCGGTTTCATGAACGAATATCGCTCGGAACGACACATGGCAGAGCTCCACTTGCGTGTCCAGCACACCGCACTCCTCTGGCGCGACGGAAGCCTCCGCGAGTTACCCGCTTCCGAGATCGTTCCCGGCGATGTCGTTGACGTGAAGATCGGCAGTCTGGTTCCTGCCGACGGCGACCTGCTCGAGGCGAACGACCTCGAGATCGATGAGTCGATGCTGACGGGCGAGTCCATTGCGGTCGAGAAACGAGCCGGTGAGGCCTCCGTGACGCAATCATGGGACCCCGTCAACCGGGTCCTGATGGGATCGATCGTTCACGCCGGCTCCGGCCGATTCGTCGTCACCAAGACCGGAATCTCCACCGAATTCGGCTCGGTGGTGAAGACCCTCGGGGAACACCAGACACTCACTCGCTTTCAGCGCGGCCTCTCCGACTTCTCGAAGTTGCTCTCGAAAGTCGCTGCCGTACTGATGTCAGTGACGTTCATCGTCAATGTGATGTTTCACCGGCCGATTCTTGACGCGTTTCTCTTCTGTCTGTCGATCGCCATCGGAATCACTCCCCAGTTGCTTCCCGCAATCGTGAGTCTCAGTCTTTCGACCGGTTCACGGCGACTCGCATCGAAGCAAGTCTTGGTGAAGCGCCTCGTCACGATCGAGGACCTCGGCAATGTCACCGTGCTTTTCACGGACAAGACCGGCACGATCACCGAGGGCCATATTGCATTCGATAGGGCAATCGACGTTTCCGCCAGCGAGTCGAATGAAGTTCTCCGGCTCGGCCTGCTGTGCAATGAAGCGCTGGTCGACGCCGATGGAAACGCGAAGGGCAGCACCCTCGATGTAGCGACGTGGGGGGCCGCCGGAGCTTCACCGGCAATGATCGCTGGCGACACCATCGTCGACGTCCTTCCTTTCGACCACGTCCGCCGCATGACTTCGGTCCTGGTTCGTCAACCGAATGGCGAATTGCTGATCGTCACGAAGGGTGCCCCGGAATCTTTGGTGCCCCGCTGTGTACAAGTTCCCGAGTCAGCCACAGAAACACTTGAAACGCTCTTTTCACAAGGCATGCGAGTCGTTGCGATTGCGACAAAACCGTTTGCGGGGGAAATGATTGCGACGACCGATGAAGCCGATCTCACGCTGGCCGGATTTGTGACGTTCTTCGATCGACCGCGCAGCGATGCAGGCGATGCGATACGTCGCCTGTCGGATCTGGGAATCGCGGTGAAGATCGTGACTGGCGACAACGGCAGCGTCGCCCGGAAGGTGTGCGCTGATCTCGGTGTCGAGGTGCTTGGAATGTTGACGGATGCCGAGTTGGCAGCAATGGACGACGCCAGCCTCGCGTCAGTGATCCCCAAGACGACCATCTTCTCGCGCATCAGCCCGTCGCAGAAAGCACGGATCATCACGGTGGCCCGCGGGAACGGAAGTGATGTCGCCTTCCTGGGCGACGGCGTCAACGATGCCGCAGCGCTCCACGCTGCCGACGTCGGCATTTCCGTCGACTCAGCGGTCGATGTCGCCAAAGAGGCGGCCGACATCGTGTTGCTCGACAAGAGTCTTGCGGTACTTGCCGAAGGGATTGTCGAAGGACGCCGAATTTTCAACAACACGTTGAAGTACGTGCTCATGGCCACGTCATCCAACTTCGGCAACATGTTCAGTGCCGCTGGGGCTTCATTCTTCCTTTCATTCCTGCCGCTGCTTCCGGGTCAGGTGTTGTTGAACAATCTGCTCTACGACGTTGGTCAGTTGGCAATTCCGCTCGACTCTGTCGATGAGGAAGTCCTGCGGCGACCAGCCGCATGGGACATCTCGTTCGTCCGTCGTTTCATGGTGACGTTCGGTCCCGTCAGTTCCCTTTTCGATTTCGCCACATTCTGGGTGATGCTGTCTGTGCTCAATGCCGGAAACGCAGAATTCCGCAGCGGATGGTTCATCGAGAGCCTCGCCACGCAAACATTGGTCGTTTTTGTCATTCGCACCAGACGCACGCCGTTTGTCAGAAGTCGACCCGGCGGCGCAATGCGGTGGTTACCACTTGTGGCCGCGGGAGTCGGGGCCATTGTTCCATTCTCACCCCTGGCTGAACGCCTTGGCTTCGCGGGACTCCCGGCACGATTCTTCGTGATCCTCCTCGCGATGATTGCGATCTATCTGTTGCTGGTCGAGTTGGCGAAAGTGTGGTTCTACTCACACATCAGTGGTCCCGTCGCAACGGGCCTCAGCAGCCATCAACTGGAACGGCGCCACATACGACGCCGTGCGATTCGATTCGTGAGGCACGACGGCCCGGGAAGCAGCGCACTACGGTCAAAGGCGTATGACCGATGAATCGATCGATCTCGCGCGTCGCGCCGCCTTTGCCTCGCACCAACTGATCGGATGGATCTACTGGGATCCAAATGCAGCGAAGCACCATGAGGACCTCGGCGTGAAAGATGGACTCGGCCACTACATCGCGAATCGCGCGGCTCCCCTTGCCGCAGCGGGTGTCGATGCAGTCACGGCGGCGTTCGGATCGATCGACCGATTTCTCATCCACTTCTCACTCGACCTCGCATCAGCCGTGACCACCTGGGAACAGGTGTACGCGGCACGCAACGCTGCGGTCGACGAAGGCTTGTCGGTTCTGGCCCCGGAAATTCGAGAACCACTTGCCGCTCTTGCGGCCGACCTGTGGCACACCGTCGACGCGTTACCGGCCGCTGGGCGGGTGCTTTTCGCGGCCCATCGTGCGTGGCCACGGGAAGATGGCGTGGTGTCGTCGTGGCTGGCGGTGAACGCATTGCGCGAATGGCGCGGCGACACGCATTGGGCCCTCTTGAACACGCACGAGATCAACGGTGTCGAAGCAGGCTTGCTGCACGACGCATGGATGGGATACCCGAAGGAATGGATCCCGCGCAGTCGCGGTGCGAAAGACGACCAAATCGCCGAAGCTCTTGAATCCTTGTCGTCGCGCGGCTACGTCACCGATGGTGTCGTGAATTCTGTTGGCATTGAATTCCGTCAGTGGTTGGAGGAAGAAACCAACCGGCTGTGTGCGGCGTGCTGGAACGCATTCGGACATGACAACACGTTGCGCTTCCTCGACATCATCGAACCGGTTGGCCAACGTTTCGTCGACCACATCGATGCGACGGCCGGGCCGAACTGGATGCCCGCCGCCCGGCCACGCCGTGTGTGATCAGGGACAACCCAAGCCGAAGAACTGCGCACACGTGGGACACAGCGTGGCGATGCCATCTGCCGTGTGCCATTCGCGACCGTAGGGTGAACCGCACTCGGTGCACTCGACCACGGGCTTCTTCGACTGCGTCGTCCCGAGTTTCGCGTCGTCTTGCACGCAGTCGAGGGTAGCGAACCTCCGACATCGGGTGCTGTTCCCGAGATCGTTACCGTTGCTGCATGGCAGACACCTGGGGTTCCGAGTGGGAAGAAGTCGTCGACGTTGTTGTCGTCGGCAGTGGCGCAGCGGGGTTCGGCGCCGCATTCTCGGCGGCACAGCGCGGTGCCAGTGTCCTCGTTCTCGAGAAGGCTCCGTTCATCGGCGGCACCACCGCAAAGTCGGGTGGGGTCATGTGGGTATGCGACAACCCCGTGATGAAACAACAAGGCATCGCCGACGACCGCAACGCGGCGATGCGGTATCTCTGCCGTACGGCATACCCAGCGCAGTACAACCCGCGCCACGACACTCTCGGTCTCACGCCGAATCGCTACAAGGTGATCGAAGCTTTTTACGACCAGGGTTCGGTTGTGCTCGAAGAAGCCGTGGCCGCAGGAATGATGGAACTCGAGAGTGTTCCGTACCCCGATTACTACGCGCACCTTCCCGAAGACGAGACCCCGTTCGGTCGATGCATCCAGGCGAAATACCCACCGAACCACCGCCCTGAAGTCGACCCAACGGGCGGACAGTTCCTCGTCGATCGCCTGCGTGCGGGCGCCGAGAAACTCGGTACGCGCACACTGCTTGAAGCCGAGGTTGTACACCTCGTGCGCAACTCGAACAACGACGTCATCGGTGTTGAAGCACGCATCGGCCGACGCACTGCACTGATCGGTGCACGTCGCGGAGTCGTGTTCGGCTCTGGTGGGTTTCTGCACAACAGCGACTACGCGCGCGAATTCCTGCGCGGTCCCGTTCTCGGTGGCCCCCGGACCGATAAAAAAAACGGCGATTTCCTGCGCATTGGCATCGAAGCCGGTGCGCAACTTGGCAACCTGGCCCATGCA
>CAYFLC010000116.1:3623-5368 GCA_964343885.1 uncultured Bifidobacterium sp. | reverse complement strand
GGTACGGAAGTTCATCGGGTGCCGCTTCCCACGTTCCAAAGACGGCCGAACCGCGTCGATCGGGATAACACTCGTGTGGGCCCTCGCCCACCCAGCGCACCCGCGTGAACCTTTCGGGGATCGCGAACATCACGCCGACACGTGGCAGGTCGGCAAGCTCTTTCGGAACGATCACGGAATGTTCGAACGTCAGCGAGCCATCCTTGTTATCAATTCTTTTCGTCACGTGCTTCACGAGTGCGGCGTCGCGTGTGTCGACTTCCTGCTGTTGCCAACGTCGCAGGGACTGACCGAAGCCCGGAATCTCGGGCATATTCTTGAAACCATCGTTGTCGAGCGCGGCACGCCACAAAGTAACCGTCGGGTCGAGATCCAAGAGATCCGCGTGAATCGATTTCATGCCGCTGGCCGCCTTCGCCGGTCGTGCACGGCGTGTGGACTTTGCAAGTACCACCTGATCCCATGCCACGAGATGGTCTTTGGGTGCCCACGATTCATCGACGCGTGTGAACCATCTGACCGTCAGTCGGGTATCGGACCCGCGCACGGCCTCGACGGGAAGCGGCACACGAATGGATTCGCCCGCAGCGACCTTCGGAACGCGGAGAGTTCCCCGCCGCACACTCGCACCGTCGATGACGAGTTCCCACGTGGCTCTCAACTTCGAAAGGTCTCGGAAGGACTGCCGATTCGTGATGCGCAATGCACGTGCCGCACCCGAGCCGACGATTTCAACCGCGACGGGACGGTGCACCCATGCGAGTTCACGCATCGCCGGGTGAGGCGTCATGTCGCTGTGCACCAAACCATCGGCAACGAAGTTCCCGTCGTTCGGAATGTCACCAAACTGGCCGCCGAACGCGTAACGAACTTTGCCGCTGGCCAGTTGTTGCGTGAGGCCGTGGTCTTTCCATTCCCACACGAAACCACCCTGTAGGCCGGGCATCGATTCGAAGGCCTCCCAATAGTCGGCCAACGAACCATTCGAATTTCCCATCGCGTGGCTGTATTCGCACATGATGAGCGGTCGGTTCCGCTGCGGAGATTGCGCGTAGAACTTGATGGCATCGATCGGCGCGTACATCGGACACACCACGTCGGTGGCTGCCATTCCGCCGTCGAACCAGCTCGCGTGGAAAATCGCCGGCTCGTAGTGAATAGGACGCGATGGGTCGTTGTTGCGGATCCACGCGGCTGCTGCATCGTGAACGGCGCCATAACCCGACTCGTTGCCGAGCGACCACATGATGATGCTCGGGTGATTGCGGTCGCGGCCGACCATGCGGGTGACGCGCGACATGATCGTGTTGGTGTAACGAGGGTCGTGACACAGGCTGGTGTTCCAACCGTGGCTCTCGACGTTCGCCTCGTCCACTACGTAGAGGCCCAGTTCATCGCACAGGTCGAGAAACCGCGGGTCGTTGGGATAGTGCGAACAGCGCACCGCGTTCACGTTGTGCTGCTTCATCAACACGATGTCGGCACGCATGTCGTCAACCGTCACGGCCTTGCCACGCTCGGGATGATGGTCGTGCCGATTGACACCACGGATCATGATTCGCCGACCGTTGACGAGGAAGTTGCCGTCGATGATCTCGACCCGCCGGAAGCCCGTTCGCTTCTCCACGCGCTCGACAACGCGACCACGCGGATCGATCAACTCTGTTGTTACGTCGTAGAGCGTCGGGGTTTCGGCCGACCATGCATTCACGCGGGGAACTTCGAGGTCAACCACCGCCGTATGC
>CAYFLC010000116.1:0-3613 GCA_964343885.1 uncultured Bifidobacterium sp. | reverse complement strand
ACCCTGCAGTCCGGCATCGAGCTGCAGATCGGCCAGGTGCACCGCGGGACGCGTTTCGATGAACACCTCGCGGTGCAAACCCGCCATCCACCATTGATCCTGGTCTTCGACGTAGCTCTGGGCGGAATACCTGCAGACGGCGATCGCGATGCTGTTCGTACCGGGTATCAATGCTGACGTGACGTCGTATTCGCTGGGAAGGCGACTGTCGGTTCCATATCCGATGAATTCGCCGTTGACCCACACCGCATGCACGCTCTCGGCGCCACCGACGTGCAGGATGACCGCGTCGCCGGCCTTGGTACGTGGTGTGTCAAAGGTCGTGCGGTACACCACGGTGGGAACTTCCTCGGGCAACTGCGGCGGCGGAACATCGGCGCCCCACGGCATCGTGACGTTCGTGTAGTGCGGCAGGTCGCCCAGGCCGAACAGAGTCCAGTTGCCCGGAACGGGAATCCGTTTCCACTTTGCGTCGTTGACAGCACCGACTGCAGACGCGGGAACCTGGTCGGGATGCGGCCAACGCGTCACCGCCCACTCACCGTTCAGTGAAGTACGTCGGCGCGAGGACGAGGCGAATGTCGTCCGCATCGGCAGTCGATTGAGCGACACCACTTCGGGGTCGGCCCACGGCCGCGTGTCTCCGATGTGCGGAAGGCTCATGACACCAAATGACTCACGGAACGACAAGGATTTTCGTGTGCGTGTCGGGCGCGCCGAGTTCGCGGAACGCCTCGGCGATCCCGTCGAGACCCACGCGACCGGTGATCATCGGCGACACGTCAACAATCCCGTCGGTGATGAGGTGCATTGCGTCGCGGAACTCACCCGGCGTGTAGGTGACGACGAACTGCAAGGTCAGTTCCTTCAGAACTCCGTAGGTGGGTTCGAACGAGTCGGTCTGCATGCACAACCCAACCACCACGATCTTGGTGTCGCGCGGAACCCGACGCATCGCGTCGTTGATCAATCCCTTTGCCCCGACTGCTTCGAAAATCATCATCGGTTGCTTCGCATCGGTTGCGCGCCACGCGTCGAACAGGTCGGTGGTGGCCGGGTCGACCACGACATCAGCGCCCATGGCCATTGCCGTTGCGCGTCGGGCAGCAGAGAAGTCCGACGCGATGATTGGCCCGATGCCGCGTGCCTTCAGACAACCGATGACGGTTAGGCCCACCGGCCCGCAGCCGATGATCAATGCCGTGGTGCCCTTCTCGATACCCGACTTGTTCACCGCATGAAGACCAACCGCGAGTGGTTCGGTCAATGCAACTCGATCGGCATCGGCGCCGGCCGGAGCGACGACGAGAAGATCGTTGCTCAAGACCATGCGTTCGCCGTACGCACCAGCCTCGGAATTCGAGAACGACAGGCTCAACCTGTTGCCACCACGCATCAGGACGGGCATTGATGTGACGATGGTGCCGGGCTTTGGACCCACCGTGTTCGGGCCCGACTCGATGACCTCGGCCGAGAATTCGTGACCCATGCGTACGTCGCGCGACAAGTCGACCGTGGGTTTGGCCAGCCCGTAGGCCTCGCTGCTCAATCGAAGGAAGTCGGCGCCGTGGTCGACAAAGTGCAAATCGGAACCACAGATGCCACACGCCTTGACGGCGACGAGCACTTCACCTTCTCCGGGGCGCGGTTCATCGACGTTCTCGACCAGCAACCGACCCTGCCTCAAGACTGCTGCTTTCATGAGCCTTCACCCCCGCGCCAAGTATGTCAGCGCGAAAGGTATGTTGCGGAAATGGAAACCCGCACCGTATTGCGCCAAACGGCTTCGGTTCGATCGTTCACCGACAAAGTGGTCGACGACGCAACAGTCCACGCAATTCTCGATGACGCACGCTTTGCTCCGAGCGGTGGCAACCGTCAACCCTGGCGTGTGGCTCTCGTGAAAGACCGACCCATCCGCCGCCAACTTGCCGCAGCAATGAAACCCGTGTGGAACGAGTACATCGCCCTCGGCCAGACAGGTCGCACACCATTCGCCGTGGTCGACGGTGCAGGCCCGCTCACCACGGCACCGGTCGACGTGCCGTTCCCGATGCTCGACAACATCGACGCCGTGCCCGTGGTTCTTGCGATTGCAGCCGACCTCTCACGCATCGCAACGATGGATGCCGACCTCGCACGACCAACCATCTCGGGCGGCGGTTCGATCTACCCCTTCTGTTGGAGCATCCTCCTGTCCGCCAGCGACAGGGGCCTCGCGGGCGTGATGACTACGTTCGCCACTCGCGCCGAACCGGTGACCGGTCCCCTCCTCGGCATGCCGGCAGGACATGCGCTGTGCGCCACGATTTTCCTCGGCCACGCCGAGAAGCACGTCACCAAACTGCGCCGGAATCCGGTGGAAACATTTGCCACCATCGACCGATTCGACGGAGATCCCCTCACGGTTGGCGTCTGAACCGCTGGTCGGTTTGACTGGGTGCATGACAGCACTCGACGACACCGTCACAACAGCAGTTCCCGGAACTTCCATCGCCCAACGGGTCGCCGCGCTTCGCGCGACCTACCGCAGCGGCGCAACCCGCCCGCTCGGCTGGCGTCGCCAGCAACTCGAGGCACTGGTCCGCATGCTCGAAGAAAACGAAGGCGATTTTCAGGCGGCACTCGCGACCGATCTCGGCAAGCCCGTCGCCGAGGGTTACCTCACCGACATCGCGTACGTCATCTCCGAAGCGAAGATGATGCTGAAGAACCTGAAGAAGTGGAACAAGCCACAACGCGTCGGCACTCCCCTCGTTGCGATGCCGTCGAAGTCGCGCCTCGTTCCCGAGCCTCTCGGCGTGGTGCTCGTCATCGCGCCGTGGAACTATCCGATCCAACTTCTCCTCGTTCCGGTCGCCGGAGCAATCGCCGCCGGCAATGCGGTCGTCATGAAGCCGAGTGAAGTTTCGGCAGCCACGTCGGTAGTTCTCGCCCGGCTCGTGCCGAAGTACCTCGACCCGTCAGCGATATCCATCGTCGAAGGTGGCGTTCCCGAAACGACGGAACTGCTCGAGCAGCACTTCGACCACATCTTCTACACGGGCAACGGAACCGTCGGGCGCATCGTCATGTCAGCCGCCGCGAAGAACCTCACACCCGTGACTCTCGAACTGGGTGGCAAGAGTCCTGTCATCGTCGATTCAAGCGCCAACATCGAAGTTGCCGCCCGGCGTGTTGCTTGGGGCAAGTTCCTGAACTCGGGCCAAACATGTGTCGCGCCCGACTACGTACTTGTCGACAAGAACATCGAGACGCGATTCATCGATGCGCTGCGCTCGGCGATCACCGAGTTCTACGGCAGCGACCCGAAGACCAGCGACAGTTACGGACGCATCGTGTCGTCACGACATTTCGACCGCCTGACATCGATGCTGAACGACGGAACCGTTGCAATCGGCGGTCACAGCGACGCCTCGGGTCGCTACATCGCCCCGACTGTGCTCACCGACGTGCGCACCGATTCGCGCATCATGTCCGAGGAAATCTTCGGACCGCTCCTTCCCATCATCCCCGTCTCCTCGCTCGACGAAGCGGTCACTTTCATCACCGATCGGCCGCACCCACTCGCGTTGTACGTTTTCGCCGAAAAGAAAGATGTCATCGACCGAGT
>CAYFLC010000115.1:499-5412 GCA_964343885.1 uncultured Bifidobacterium sp. | reverse complement strand
TCGACAACTGGTCTGCAGTGGGAAGCTCGCCGTTGAGGAGAAGATAGGCAACCTCGAGGAAGGTGCTCTTCTCGGCGAGCTGTTCGATCGGGTAGCCGCGGTAGCGCAGTACGCCGGCATCACCATCGAGATAGGTGATCGACGAGGCACAGGCTGCAGTGCTGAGGTACGCCGGGTCGTACATGCGCAAGTCGGGATCGAGTTCCCTGAGCGCGGAGGACGGAAACACTCCGTCGGTGATCGGAACCGTGACCTTCTTGCCGGTGCGGTCGTCAATGATCGTGATGGTGTTGTCGGCCATCGGTATCCCCTTCAATTTTCCAGTGGGGGCTTCCTCCCCGAGCGCAAACACTAGGCGAGAGGGGTGGAGAAATTACAACGGAGTGTTGTCGTGTTTGCGTGCCTGCAGGCGTTCGCGCTTGTGTTCGAGTGCACGAAGTGCCGCGGCGATCTCGCGACGCGTATCGGCCGGCTCGACCACGCCGTCAACGAGGCCCCGGTCGGCGGCGATGTAGGGGTTGAGGAGTCGTTCCGCGTAATCAGCCTCGAACGCGGCTCGCTCTTCGGGGGTGGCGCGGCGCTGGAGAATCGCGGCCGCCTGGCCAGCGCCCATGACGGCGAGTTCGGCCCACGGCCATGCGAGACAAAGGTCATTGCCCATGGTCTTCGAGTCCATGACGATGTAGGCGCCACCGTAGGACTTGCGCAGGATGATGCAGATGCGCGGAACCGAGGCGCGGGCGTAGGCAAACACCAACTGCGCGCCGTGGCGGATCATGCCGCGCCATTCGAGGTCTTTACCGGGGTAGAAGCCCGGTGTGTCGACGAGCGTGATGATGGGAATGTTGAACGCATCGCAGCACGCGATGAAACGTGCGGCTTTCTGCGAAGCCGGAATGTCGAGGGTGCCGGCGAGTACGACGGGTTGATTGGCGAGAATGCCGACCACTCGGCCGTCGATTCTCGCCAAGACAGTGACGGCATTTGCGGCCCACCGGGAGCGAAGTTCGAGGTATTCGCCGTCATCGACCAGCGCAGCGATGACCTTGCGTACGTCGTACGAACCGGTCGATGAGGCAGGGATACAATCGCCCGCTTCCGGAGTGGGGCGATCCCACGGGTCGTCGGACTCGATGACGACTGGCAGATCGTCGACGTTGTTCGGCAAGTACTGCAGCAATTGTTCGGCGGCGAAAACGGCAGCATCGAGATTCGGCACGACGAGAGACGCCACTCCGCTGGTGCGAGCGTGTGTCGCTGAGCCACCGAGTTCGTCGTTACTGACCACTTCGCCCGTGAACTCGGCAACCATCGTTGGTCCCGACACGAATGCGTACGCGTCTTCGGTCATGATGACGAAGTCGGCGAGGCCGATGAGAAGAGCCGGGCCCGAGACGGCCGGGCCGTTGACGATGTGAATGGTGGGAATGACGCCAGAGCACGCCGCAAGAGCCTTTGCGGCCGAGCCCCAACCGTGCAGGGCGGCAATACCTTCGACGATGTCGGCTCCCGCCGAACCCACGACCATGATCAACGGAAGTTTCTTTTCGACTGCCGTGCGTGCGCCCGTTTCGATGACGAACGAGGCGTCGGCAGAAAGTGCGCCGCGTCGGACTGTCTCTTCAATCTCGATCCACAGAACGCTTCGAGGGTTGTCGGGGTCGAATGAATCGAGCGTACGCACTTCGGCACGAGCCGCACCCTTCACGGCCTTGACGAGTTGAACCGATGAAGTGGGTGACGGGGCCGACATGACGTTCCGAGATTAGGCGCGGGCGAACGGGAACGCACTCTTGCCGACGTGCACCCCCGGCTGGCGTGGTCCGCTGCGATTGACGACGTCGAGTGCGACTTCGAGGGCGGCCTCGGTGGCACGGTTGGGCCGAGGACGTCGTCGTTGGGCCCAACCGACCACGCGGCGGGGTAGTTCGGGTACCGCTACGCGGGTGAAGTCGCCCTTCAGCCAGCCGGGAACGGCACTTGCGGGGACGATCGCCGCGCCGAAGCCCTCGAACGCCATCGAGGCGAGGAGGCGAACGCCGTCGATTTCAGCCTGAGACTGCAGAAGCACACCTCGGTTCGCCGCAGCGCGGTCGACGATGCGTCGGAACGCCGTGCTACGTGGCGGAAGAAGGAGCGGATGATCGGCGAGGTCCTTGAGCGAAATCGATTCGAATGTCGAGAGTTCATGCGTCTTCGGCGCGATGAGCAACATGTCCTCGGCGAAAAGCACCTCGACGTGGAACTCGGGATCCTCAAGTGGAAGGTGCACGATCGCGGCGTCGATCGAGCCGTTCTGCACGCGCGGCACGAGCGACGACGTGCTGCCTTCGTGAACCACCGCACGCACATCGGGATGTTCCTTTTGAAGACTGGTGAGCAGACGAGGCATCAACCACCGCGCGGTTGTGCCGAGAACGCCGATGCGCGTGTCGCCTGAAACATGGTCGTCGCGCGACTTGATGTCGGTCTCGATGTCGTCGAGTTCATGGAGGATGCGCCGGGCCCGTTCGGCCACCACCTCACCGTCGTCGGTGAGCTTCCCCGACAAGCGGTCGACGAGAACTGCGCCCAGGTCCTTCTCGAGGCGGTTGATATGGGCCGACACGTTCGACTGAACCGTGCCGAGGGCACGAGCAGCCGCTGAGAAGGACCCGTGGTCGGCGATGGCCACGAGGCTGGCGAGTTGGCGAAGTTCCATCCGTTTCCCCCTGATCACCCGTTTGGCTGCGTGTCCCGCGGTATGGATATCACAAAAAATGATAACAAGTATCACTTCGTTCGCCTTGAGTGTTTACGCCTCCTCGTGTCAAGATACATCCAACAAAGCAAACCACCCTTCCCCCAAGGGAGTTTGTGAGAACCACACATGGTCCCCCCACCATGGGTTCGAAGGTTGAGAGGCCCCGCGTCCCCCACGCGGGGCCTTTCCCGTTAGCTGGCTGTTTCGCTGACTGACGCATCGCCGTACAGTGCCGCCATGGCAGGCGCAGCCTTTTTTGACCTCGATCGCACCTTGCTCGGCGAAGCATCCGGCCCGGTGTTGTCGCGTGCACTGCGCGGGGCCGGAATCGGTGGATCGGAATTTCCCTTCGAGCCGATGCTCTACAAGTTGTTCAACACCGTCGGTGAAACATTGCCGAGCATGATCCTCGCCAGGCAGGGTGCAGCGATTCTGAAGGGCACGCGACGAAGTGATGTGCAAGCGGCCGCTGCGACCGCGGTGCATGGTTTGCGAAAGTTGATGCAACCGTATGCCGAGCAGGTGATGAACGAACATCGTGCGAATGGCGTGCGAGTCGTTATGGCAACGACAACTCCGTACGACTTCATCCTGCCCTTCGCGCAGGAACTCGGATTCGACGATGTCATCGCGACACGTTTCGCGGTTGACGCAGACGGTGTGTACACGGGCGAGCTCGACGGATTCTTCGTGTGGTCGCAAGGCAAGTTGAATGCCGTCAAACAATGGGCTTCGGCCAATGCGGTGTCGCTGAGCGAAAGCTTCGCGTACTCGGACAGTTTCTACGACTCACCGCTCTTGTCGGCGGTGGGAAATCCTTTCGCAGTGAATCCCGATGCGCGGCTGACGTTGGTTGCTGCTGCGCGTCGTTGGCCCGTCAAGAATTTCGACGTTGCCGACGGGATCTCGAAAGTTCCCGTCGTTGGCTTGGAAGTTCAGAAGCTCGCTCTGGCGCTCACTCGACCGTCCACGTTTCCATTCGCTCGATTCAGCGTGAGAGGTGTCGAGAACATTCCGAAGACGGGTCCGGCGATACTCGTGGCCAATCACCGCAGTTACTTCGACGTAGCGGCTGTCGCCATGGTTGTGGCGCGTTCGGGACGCACGGTGCGATTCCTCGGAAAGAAGGAAGTCTTCGACGCCCCGATCATCGGTCAGATCGCAACCGCAATGGGTGGCATTCGCGTCGACAGGGGAACGGGAAGCGACGAACCGTTGCTAGCCGCTGCCGATGCACTGTCGATCGGTGAGATGGTTGCGATCATGCCGCAGGGAACCATTCCGCGTGGTCGAGAATTCTACGAACCGGTGTTGAAAGGAAAGTGGGGAACAGCGCGACTCGCTGCGCAGGTGAAGGCACCTGTCGTCCCGATCGGGCTGTGGGGAACCGAACACGTGTGGCCGCGCAATTCGCGTGTGCCGAATGTTCTGAACATCGCAAATCCGCCGAAAGTGCGCATTGTTGTCGGTTCTCCCGTCGCTCTGACGTACGACGATGTCGACGCCGACACGAACCGCATCATGGGGGCAATAATGAATCTGCTCCCCGATGAATCTCGATTCGTCATCGAGCCCACCGAGGAGCAGATCAAGAGGGCATCGCCTCCGCGTTGATTGATTGGTTGCTTACTTCTTGGCAACCTTCTGTCGCACGATGTTCAGTGCGGAACCGGCCTTGAACCATTCGATCTGTTCCGGGCTGAAGGTGTGCTTCGCTTCGAACTCGACCTGTGAACCATCGGCTTTGTTGATGACGCACTTGACCGGCTTGTCGGGCACGGGCGGAAGATTCAGCACGCTGATGCGATCGTCTTCACCGATGAGGTTGTACGTGTCGGGGTTGGCGAAGGTGAGCGGCACGAGGCCCTGCTTCTTCAGGTTCGTTTCGTGAATGCGCGCGAACGACCGCGCAAAGATCACGACGCCGCCGCGGAAACGTGGCTCCATCGCCGCATGTTCGCGTGACGAACCTTCGCCGTAGTTCTGGTCGCCGATGGCGCACCACTTGATGCCGGCCGCCGAGTAACGCTTCGCGATGTCGGGGTACGAACGTGTCGCCCCATCAGTGATGTCTTTACCTTCGCCAACTCCGTCGGTGTATGCGTTGACTGCGCCGATGAAGAGGTTGCCCGAGATGTTCTCGAGGTGACCGCGGTAGGTGAGCCACTTG
>CAYFLC010000115.1:0-489 GCA_964343885.1 uncultured Bifidobacterium sp. | reverse complement strand
GCCATCCCACGCCGTGAAGGGCTCGAGCAACTGCAGTCGGTCGGACGAGGGGCTGACCTCGACCTTGATGTTGCTGCCGTCAGCCGGCGGTGCGGTGAAGGTGTTGCTGCCGGGGTCGTAGCCCTTCGCGGGGAGAACTTCACCGACGGGTGGGTTCAACTTCACTTCGGTGCCGTCGGGCGCCGTGATGGTGTCGACCGTCGGGTCGAAGTCGAGGCGTCCTGACAGCGCGATTGCGATCACCGTGTCGGGGCTGGTGACGAACGACAGCGTGTTCGCCGAACCGTCGGCGCGTTTCGGGAAGTTGCGGTTGAACGAGTTCACGATGCTGTTCGGCTTCGCGGTTTTGTCGGCCGCGCGCTCCCATTGGCCGATGCATGGCCCGCATGCGTTGGCAAGAACGGTTGCGCCGATTGCTTCGAGGTCGGCCATCAGGCCGTCGCGCTCGATGGTCGCGCGAATCTGTTCCGAGCCTGGCGAGATGAGAAG
>CAYFLC010000114.1:859-5474 GCA_964343885.1 uncultured Bifidobacterium sp. | reverse complement strand
ACGTAATTCGACCGCGATCATCTCGGCCGTTGTTCCGAGCGATGCACACGCCCAGAGAAATTCTGCATGCCGATCGCGGTTGATCACTTGCGTCGCCGGCACCGGCAAGAGACCGAGTGAATCGCCGACAAACTCTTCGACCTGAGGGTCGATGTTCGAATACGTACCCACTGCCCCGGACAACTTGCACACGGACACTGCTTCGCGGGCGGCGTTCCAACGTCCGAGGTCGCGTCGCAGTTGTAACGCCCAGAGCGCGACTTTCGCACCGAACGTCGTTGGTTCGGCGTGGATACCGTGAGTCCGTCCGATCATCAAAGTCGCGCGATGACGTTCGGCGAGCTCGACCGTGACCTCGATCAGCCGACGAAGTTCGCCGATGATCAAATCGCTTGCATCGCGCAACGCCCAGCACCAAGCGGTGTCGACCACGTCGGTGCTCGTGAGACCATGATGAATGAAGGCGCCCGCGGGTAATCCGATGTGGGCCTGCAAGACATCGACGAACGCGGCGACATCGTGATTCGTCACCGCCTCACGTTCGGCAACTTCGGTGACGAAACGCGCGTCGACAACCGGCGCTTTTTCACGACAAGACTCGGTGGTTCCAACGGGTACAACGCCGATGCGTTCTTGTGCCTCGGTTGCGAGAAGTTCGATATCGACCCAACGCTGCATACGGGCCTCATCGGCGAACAGGTTCGCCATTTCGGGCAGCGCATACCGATTGATCACGAACGCACCACGCAGTCGTCACGCTCGGGGCCGGTTCCGATGATGGTGACCGGCACACCCACGTTCGCTTCGACGAGTTCAACGAGGGCTCGCGCATTCGGATGCAGGTCGCCGTAGTCGCGTGTCCCGCGCAGTTCGGTGTTCCAGCCGGGGATCGTGGTGTACACCGGTTCCACATCGGCAAGCACGCCGGCGCGATCGGGATATCCACGCAACGATGCAGCGTTGAGTCTGTAGTCCGTGCAGACCTTCACTTCGTCGAATCCATCGAGAACGTCGAGCTTCGTCAAGGCAATTTCGGTGAGCGAGTTGAGGCGGACGGCGTGGCGCAACATCGGAAGATCGAGCCAACCCGTGCGCCTGCGACGACCCGTGACGGTGCCGAACTCGCGGCCGATTTCGATGAGCGCTGCGCCGAGTGCATCGGGTTCGCCGGATGCGTCGACCAGTTCCGTCGGAAACGGGCCGGAGCCCACACGCGTTGTGTACGCCTTTGCGATGCCGACAACCCTTGTGATGTCACGCGGCCCGAGACCGGATCCGACGCATGCTCCGCTCGCGATGGGATTCGATGAGGTGACGTATGGATACGTGCCATGGTCGATGTCGAGGAACGTAGCCTGTGCACCTTCGAGCAGCAGCTCGGAACCCGCATCGAGTGCCTCGTGCAGTTCGTTCACCGTGTCGGCGATGTAAGGAACCAGCCGCTTCGCCAATACAGAAAACTGAGCGACTACGGCATCGACATCGACCGTTTCGCCGCCGAGTGCCGTCAACAATTCGTTCTCGTCGATGGCGCGCTGACGAACCAGTTCGGCGAATGCCGGATCGAGAACCGAACCCGCGCGAATGCCGAGTCGTCGCGCCTTGTCCGCGTATGCAGGCCCGATTCCTTTCAGGGTCGTGCCGATCTTCGCGTCACCGCGATTGGCTTCGGCAAGTGCGTCGTGCGACTGATGCCAAGGAAAAATGAGATGAGCGAGGCTCGAGACGCGCAGCTTCGCGCACGAAACGCCGCGCGACTCCAACTTGTCAATCTCCGCGAACAGCGTGGGCAGGTCAACGACGACGCCGTTGCCGATGACCGGTGTGACATGGCCGTAGAGAACACCGCTCGGGATGAGCTGCAGGGCGTACTTCTCGGTACCAACGACCACGGTGTGGCCGGCGTTGTGACCACCCTGATAGCGCACGACGTGAGAGTGGTCCTTGGCGAGCAGGTCGATGACTTTCGCCTTGCCCTCGTCACCCCATTGGGTACCTACGACAACCGTGACGGGCATTCAACGCTCCTGACCGCGTGCATGAGGGGAACGTGAAGAAAGCCTAGCGGTTGCGCGGTCCGGCACCGCTAGGTTTTCCGCCGTGAGCGTGTTGCGCACCATGACCTGGGCCTCGATGTCCGAAACACAACGAGCCGACCTGTGCGCACGTGGCATCTCCGACATTTTCGACCCGAGTTTGCGTGAAGCAATCTCCTCGCTCATCGACGATGTCAAGGCACACGGCGATGACGCCGTGTGTCGGGCACTGGCGAAATTTGACGGAGTCAATTTGCGGCCCGATCAGCTGACCATTTCGCCCGACGCAATTGCCGCGGCACGAGTCGAGCGAGAGCTCGAGACCGCGCTCACCCACGCCATCGACAACCTGCGGCGTTTCAACACGGTTCTCCTCGAACGCCAGTCCGACTGGCGCACCGAAATCGAACCAGGCCTCGTGGCCGGAGAAAAGGTGTCGCCGATTTCGTCGGCCGGACTGTTCGTGCCCAGCGGCAAGGCGTCGTACCCGTCGGTCGCCTATCAGCTGGGCGTTCCCGCTGTGGTCGCCGGCGTTCCCGACATCGCGCTGATCGTTCCCCCCCAACCCGGTGCCGACGGCGAAGTCGACCCTGCAGTACTCGTGGTCTGCCGGATGCTCGGTATCTCGCGCGTGTACCGCGCCAACGGACCCGCGGGAATTGCCGCACTCGGCTTCGGAACCGAATCGATCGCACCGGTTCGCAAGATCGTCGGCCCGGGCAGTCCCGCTGTCACGTGCGCCCAGGTCGAGATGCAGCGCCATGGTGTTGCCACGATGATGCTGCTCGGCCCGACCGAGAGCCTCGTCATCGCCGACACGTCGGCCGATCCGGTTCGCCTTGCCGCCGACCTGCTGATCGAGGCCGAACACGGAACAGATTCTTCGGTCGTTCTCGTTGCCACTTCAATGGACGTCATCACGAAGGTCGAGAAAGAACTCGAACGTCAGCTGGCCGACCTTCCCGCCGTGCGCGCGGAAGCCGCACGCGCCGCGCTCGGCACGAACGGCGGCGCCGTGGTCGTCGGTTCACTCGAAGAAGCTGCAGAAGTTGCCAACCGATACGCACCCGAACATTTGCAGGTTGCCGTGGATGACAGTGCCGTCGATCGACTCGTCGACTCGTTGGTCAACGCCGGCGAAATTCTGATTGGTCAACACACGCCGTTCAGCGCGGGCAACTTCCTCATCGGTTGCCCGGCTTCACTACCGACAAGTGGATTCGCGCACGTTTCTTCCGGCATCACGGCCGACGCATTCCTGAAGCGCACGGCCATCGCACGTGCAGATGAGCGCGCGCTGCGCAATATGGCGCCGTCGATCGTCACCCTCGCTCGACACGAAGGATTTCCCGCCCACGCCGCGGCCATCACCCGTCGCTTCGATTCACAGGAGTAGCTATGTCGATGAAAGACACCATCAAAGCCGACCTCACCACCGCGATGAAGGCGCGCGAGGAAGTCGTCACATCGACATTGCGCATGGTGCTCGCCGCAATCACCAACGCCGAGGTTGCGGGCGATGAAGCGGTCACCCTGAACGACGCACAAGTCACGGTCGTCCTTCAGGCGGAAGCGAAGAAGCGATCCGAGGCCGCCCAGATCTATGCCGATGCGGGTCGTGCCGAGGCTGCGGCAAAAGAACGAAGTGAGCTCGCGATCATCGAGCGCTATCTGCCCGCCGCAATGAGCGACGCCGAACTCGACGCGATCATTGCCGAGGAAGTGGCCAAGGCCAAGGCCGCAGGAGCCGAAGGCGGTAAGGCGATGGGCGCCGTCGTGAAGGCCGTACGCGAACGCGCCGGTTCTGGTGCAGATGGCGCGCGCATCGCTAGCGCCGTGAAAGCCGCACTCGGCTGAGGTTTAGACCGACACGATCAACTCGCCGTCGCGGGCCTCGACACGAATCGTTGAATCCTCTCCTGCTTTGCCCTCGAGGATCAGCACCGCGGCCTTGTCGGCGATTTCCCGCTGGATCAATCGCTTGAGAGGCCGTGCACCGAACGATGGGTCGTAACCCTTGTCGGCGATCAACAACTTCGCTTCGTCAGAAACTTCGAGGATTATGCGACGATCGCCCAAGCGATCGATCAGAAGCCGCAGCTGAATATCGACGATCGAACCCAGATCGTCGCGCGACAGTGAACGGAACCGCACGATCTCATCAATACGGTTCACGAACTCGGGCCGGAAGAAATCGAGCGGATCGCCCGGCAAGTTGCTCGTCATGATCAACACGACGTTGGTGAAATCAACCGTCCGACCCTGGCCGTCGGTGAGGCGACCATCGTCGAGCACCTGCAACAGCACGTTGAACACTTCGGGGTGCGCCTTTTCGATTTCATCGAGAAGCACGACGCTGTACGGACGACGGCGGACCGCCTCGGTCAACTGCCCGCCTTCGTCGTATCCGACGTAGCCGGGGGGTGCGCCGATCAGCCTGCTGACCGCGAACTTCTCCATGTATTCGGCCATGTCGATGCGCACCATCGCTCGCTCATCATCGAAAAGGAACTCCGCGAGTGCACGAGCCAACTCGGTCTTGCCGACTCCGGTCGGCCCGAGGAACATGAACGACCCGA
>CAYFLC010000114.1:0-849 GCA_964343885.1 uncultured Bifidobacterium sp. | reverse complement strand
GTTCGGGTCGGACAACCCTGCGCGGCTGCGGCGAACCGCGTTGGCCACCGCGGTCACGGCGTCTTCCTGGCCGATGACACGTTGGTGCAGAAGATCTTCGAGATGCACGAGTTTGTGCATCTCGCCTTCCATCAAACGGCTGACGGGAACTCCGGTCCACTTCGACACGACTTCCGCGATGTCTTCCGCATCAACCTCTTCTTTCAGCATCCTTTCGGTTGCCTGCAGCACGTCGAGGTGCGCGGTTGCGTCGGAAATCCGGCGTTCCAATTCAGGGATTCTTCCGTACCGAATCTCGGCTGCCTTTTCGAGGTCGGTCTCGCGATCGACCACGGTACGTAGAGATTCGAGTTCTTCTTTCAGGGTACGAATCGCAGCGATTGCCTCGCGCTCGGCGTCCCAATGCTTCTTCATCTCGGCCGTTTGAGCCTGCAGATCAGTCAGCTCGGAGTTCAAAGTATCGAGACGCTCACGTGAGGCAACGTCGGTTTCCTTCTCGAGCGCGACTTTTTCAATTTCCAACTGCAGGATGCGACGTTCAACGATGTCGATCTCTGTCGGCATCGAGTCGATCTCGATGCGCAACTTGCTCGCTGCCTCATCGACGAGGTCGATGGCCTTGTCGGGAAGGAAGCGGTTCGTGAGATAGCGATTCGACAAGACGGCCGCACTCACGAGTGCGCTGTCCTGAATACGCACGCCATGGTGAACTTCGTACCGCTCTTTCAGGCCACGAAGAATCGCGATGGTGTCCTGCACCGTGGGTTCACCCACGTACACCTGTTGGAAACGACGCTCGAGTGCGGGATCCTTCTCGACGTACTTGCGGTACTCGTCGAGCGTCGTCGC
>CAYFLC010000113.1:5094-5490 GCA_964343885.1 uncultured Bifidobacterium sp. | reverse complement strand
CAGTACGCAGGCGGATGGGCAGGCTTCAGCAACTCGGTGAACAACGCTGCATCGGAAGGTGGCGGTGGCGGTGGCGGCTACTACGGCGGTGGTGCCGCCGGAGACAACGGAGGAGGCGGTGGCGGCTCGAGCTATCTGGGGGCATTGACCTCGGCGGCGACGGTTGCCGGCTCAGGCCGTGAGGCCGGCGTTGATCCGCCGATCAATACCTCGGCTCCGTCGATTGCTGTGCGTGTCGACATCGGCGGAACGGCAACGGTGACCGCGGGCGCTTGGACGCACGGTGGAACCTCCACTTATCAATGGCAGCGATCGTCGGACAACGTCACCTTCACCGATATCGCTGACGCGACTGCAAATACCACCGTGCGTCCAAGCGCCCGCGGTCACCGTTGC
>CAYFLC010000113.1:0-5084 GCA_964343885.1 uncultured Bifidobacterium sp. | reverse complement strand
GCAAATACCTACGTGCCCGATGCGGCCGGGTACCTCCGGGTCGTCGAGACGCGAACCAACTTTCTCGGCGCGACAGTCGTCAATTCGAATGCCGCCGCGGTGGCCGACACCACGTTGTCCGCATTGTCGGTGACGTCTGGTTCGCTCGTGCCGTCATTCACTTCGTCTCAACGTTCGTATGCGGTTTCCGTTCCCTTCCGCACACGAACATTGAAGGTCACACCGGTTGCGACCGCCAACAATGCAACCGTGAAGGTGGATGGAGTCATCGTGCCTGTCGGATCTTCGTCGGGCGCGGTCAACCTTTCTGTCGGAAACAATTCAATATCTGTGGTCGTGTTGGTTGGCGTTTCATCGACAACGACATCCGTCATGGTGCAACGAGCAGCGGCCGCTGTGCCGGGTCAGCCCACGATCGACGAGTACTCCCTGGACGGCCAAACCTGGTCCCTTGTCGTTGGTAGCGGAAAGTTCGAGGTGTCAGGGCTCGCGAACGGCCGTGTGGTCACAGTTCAAATGCGAGCTCTGAACTCGGCCGGCACGGGCGCCATATCCCTCGGTCGATCCGCCACGCCCGTCGCTCCGACGACAACTGTCAACGTCGCCACGACGACCACATCAACTTCTATATCGGCGACGCCAAGCGCAACATCACAGGTTCTCTCGACTACTTCGCCCGCGCCGTCTTCATCCATTGCGCCCGATTCGGGCCGCGGGGCTGCTCGACGAAGCACCACCACCACCACAACAACAACAACCTCGCCGAGTGTCATCGAATCAACGACGTCCACCACGTTCGTGCAATCTGTGTTGTCCGAAACGTCGCCGGCTACTTCGCTGATGATCGTGGAACCCTCGACGACGACGTCGAGCGTCGCAGAGCCGCCCGTGCCAGCGACGACTACATCGGTTTCGGTCAAGAAATTGGTCCTTGTTCCGCACATCAAGGCCGGCCAGTTGGCAGCGGGAAGCGATATCGAAGCGCAGGCTGAAGGACTCGCACCGAATAGCCCCGTGCTGCTCGAATTGCACTCAACAGTCCGCATTCTCGCCGAAAAAGCCGCGGCCACCGATGGATCGGCCAGCTTCGATGTGAAGTTGCCGAACGACATTGAGGCCGGGACACACATGCTTGTGTTGCGTGGAACGTCTCCCGATGGCTCACCCATCTCTGCAGTGGCACCATTCGTCATCGGGGCGAACGGAGTCGTCGACAAAGTGTTGAGAGTGACCGTCGGTTCGGTCGTGCCCGACGAAGCGAGGTTGTCACGCATCGTTGCAACGGGGTCCGAGCCATACGATCCCGTGGCCGACTTCTCGGGCGTGGCGGCTCTCGCCACCGCGGCGGTCGTGGTGATGGGACTGGCAGGTGGCTCCGCTTCGAAATCATCGTCCGAAGTTCCGGGAGCAAGTGATGGCCCGCAGGATCAACCGGAACAAGGCGATGTCGTCTCAGCGAGAGATGAGAATGCGGAGAGCTCGCTTTCATCGGCCGACGCGAAGTATCTCGATGCGGTCGTGGTTGGAAACGAATCATGGGGCGACCGAAGTCGGCTCTGGCGAACGCCGGGTTGGCGCCACGTTCGAACCTTGCTGGGCCGTCTCATCGGATTCTTCGATAACAAGTCGACACTGGTTGTGCGCTTGTTGCAGGACGGAACCTGGGTCCGCACCATGTTTGGCACCCTTGGAGTCGTTCCGTGGATTGTGGGTGCGGTGCTTGGTGTCAGTTCGGCAATCAGTGTCGATGCATTGGCGCTGGCTCCATCGCCCGTATTCGTTGTCGCCATTGTGTCCCTCGCGTTCGTTGATGCGTTGGCAGGGGCAATCGCCTGGCTTGCGTTTGCCATCATCGTGACTGCAAACGGAAACGTGGGCTCTTGGTTCGACTTGCGAACCTTGCTGGGCCTCGGCGTGCTCTTCGCATGCATACCGATCATTGGTTCTGCGATTCGTCCGGTTCTGCGACCGATGGATGGTGGGCGGGATGATGTGATCCAGCGCATTGGTGACTACGTGATGATGCCGATATTCCTCGGGTACGCGGCCGCGTCGGTCTATGGGGCGCTGAACGGGTTGAGCGGCCTCGCCATCGTCGATTCTTCGGCAACGGACACCCTGCGGAATCTCTGTTTCGCGACTGCAGTCGCACGACTCTTCGTGGAAGACCTATCGGTGCGCGCTTTCCCGCTCCGACGCGCAGCGGCCACAGTGCAAGCAGAACGTGGCACAGGCGCGGCAATTGCATATCTCAACGTTGCGCTTCTCTGGGGAGTCTTTCTGCTCACGGCCGCGCCGTACTTTGGCCTCGGTTGGCGTACGTGGCTCGTCGTCACGCTGATGTCGGTTGTGCCGCTCGCGAAAATTCACAAGGCATCATTCCCGAACGTCGAACTGTTCCATCGTTGGTTCCCGCGTGGAATATTGCGGGCGACGATCATGCTGTTCCTCGGTGCGTATTACGGCCGTTGGATTCAGGGCGTCGCGGGCAACGCCGTCGACGCTCGTGCTCTCGCGCCGTTTCTCTTGTTGCCCGGCGTCGCCATCGGCCTCGTCGACTGCTTTGGTCGATCCGGAGGCAACTGGCGAGAGTCAAATCTCAAACAATCTGCAGGCTTCGTGCTGTGGCTGGTCTCGCTTGGAGTATTGCTTGGCTGGATCACTCCGTAGAGGTGAGGACCTTTGCAAAACGTTCGGCAAGACGTTCCGACGCGGCGACGCTGATGTGGCCGTTGTCGCGGTAGGTCCATCCATCGGGTCCGTGAGTGGTGCACGGGTCGCTCGGGCACAACATGTCGAAGAAGTCGATTGCCGACGCCTTCGCGTCGGTGATGGCCGTGGCCTCGGCGTCGAATGCGAGTTGACGGTTGCTCAGCGCGACGTCTCGGGGAATGGTTTTGTTGATCCATGACGACGGCCCGAGCAACTTGATCGGCGGCATGGCGATCGGCTTCCATTCGTCGAACTTGGGAACGTTGTGGACGACCACCGCACGGATGCCGGCATAGCGCAGGATGTTGAGAACCTGTGTGAGTCGGTCGGAGATGGCACCCGCTTTTTCCTCGGGAGTCACGTAGCGCTCGGTCAGGGTCGAATTGCGGAACGTGAAATAAGGCTGGCGCACGTACCCGTCGGTCGACGATGCAATGACGACCACGTCGGGTTTGTTCTCGACGAGCCAGGCCAGCGACTTCGAGACGAAGTAGCTACAGGTGGTGTCTTCCTTGCTCCAATTCCATAGGCGGAGGTTGGCAAAAGGGCAGGACGATTTCGTCGCGACGATCGCGTTCATTTTCAGCGAGCTGGTGGCTGCGACGAAGCCTTCGGTGAACTGTCCGGCGTTGGAGTCGCCGATGAGTACGGCAGTGCCTTTCGCCCCGGCGACCTTCCACTCGCAATCACCGTGGGTGCGCATGCCGAGCGGTGTCGTCTGGCTGCAGCCGCGCTTCATGTCGGCGTGATAGTCGAATGCGCGTACCGCAGAAGACCTTCCGAGTGCGTCGTGCGCCACGAAGAGTCCGGCAGCGGCGAGGAGGGGTGTCGCGACACAGATGAACCCGAGTGCGGCGGTTCGCCTCGGGGGCACGTTCTTGCGATGCCGGATCGGATTCTCGATGAACCTGAACGAGGCTGCTGCAGGGATGATCGAGGCGAGTCCCGCCGCAGGGCGAACCCATCCCGTGTGTGGTGCGATCGCGTAAGCGAAGACGATGCCCGGCCAGTGCCACAGATACCAGCTGTACGAAATGTCGCCGATGTAGCGCATCGGGCGGGTTGCGAGTGCGCGGCTGATGGGGTTGTGGTGAGCACTGCCAGCCGCGATGAGCAGCATGGTGGCGACAACCGGAAGGATGGCAGCGGCACCGGGAAAGACCGTGGCATCGCTGAAGGCAAAACAGGCAACACCAAGAAGAATGATTCCGAGAGCGGCGATCGGAGTGGCCGTGGCCGGCTTCGTTGGCAGGCTGCGTCGAGGAAGACCGGCCAACAATGCACCTGCGGCGAACTCCCATGCCCGAGGTAGGGCCGCGTAGAACGCGATCTGCCTTCCGTAGCCCCACGGGTCGAGGTGGCGTCCCGTGAGGAGAATGCAGAGACCGAGGCTGACTGCAATGACGATGAGAAGCAAGCGCGTGCTTGCCACTGCCGGCCGAATGCCGCGTCGGCGAGCGAAGAACCAGGCGAGGGCGAGAAGTGCGGGGAAGACCAAGTAAAACTGCTCCTCGACCGCCAGCGACCATGTGTGCAACAGGGGATTCGCCGCCGCATCGACACCGAAGTATCCGCCACCGCCGCCCGCACGTGTGAGGTACGAATTCGCGTTGATCAGACTCGCGGCGATGCCGGTGCGCGCCGTCGTTGTTTGCGCGCCGAGGGGCGCGAAGAGGATGCCCAGAATCATCGTGCCCGACAGCGCCACGGCGAGAGCCGGGAGGATTCTGCGGACGCGGCGCAGATAGAAGGACCGAAAGTTGAGACGGCCCGCGTCGCCGGCCTCGCGCAGCAGCATGCGCGTGATGACGAAGCCGGAAATCACGAAGAATGCGTCGACACCCACGAAGCCACCGTCGAGGATGAAGCCCGCGTGATAGGCGACGACGATTCCAACGGCAATAGCGCGCAAGCCCTGAACGTCGGGGCGAAAATCCGTCGCGGTGGCAGGGGAGGAACTTGTGGTCACGTGGGGTCGTTCGGGGGTGAAGTGAGAGTGAAGTCGACCCCGCAGAGTCGGAACGAACGGCCGATGTCAGCGGAGTTCGGTGATTCCAAACTAACGCCGCTCAGGACGTCGGTCGGTGTGGAAGAAGCCCGGAATCGAACCTGGTGATTGATTCCCAGTTCTTGCCAACGCGCCTGGCATCGCCGAGGCTCGGGGGACGAAATCGTGAAGTCGACGATGCCGTTGGCAGCTCCTGCGGGACGGGTGTCTCGCCAGCGCGGCCCGGCCCAATGCCAGGCACCGGGCTGGTCGGGTTGATCGAGTGAAACGAGCGTTCCTCCGGTGTCTTTGGGATGCAGATGGCGTCCGCGGATCTGGCGGAAGTCGCCGCTCCATACGACACGCACTCCGAATCGCGCGACGA
>CAYFLC010000112.1:0-5535 GCA_964343885.1 uncultured Bifidobacterium sp. | reverse complement strand
TGCGCGACTGCGCACGTCGCGTCGAAGCGGCCACGCAGGAAGACAACCTTGGCGTGCTCGTGATCACGCACTATGCGCGTTTGCTCGAGGAATTGAAGCCCGACTTCGTGCATATCCTCGCCGCCGGCCGCATCGTGAAGTCGGGCGGGCCGGAACTGGCCGACGAATTGGAAAAGTCGGGCTACGCGGCTTTCCAGTGATCGTTCGCCGCCTTGCGGCGTACCGCATAACCCGACCACACCACTGTCGCGCACAGGCCGAATACCGACGCCACGCGTGACGTTGTGAGGTGTGACCAATCGAATGAACCCCTGATGCCTTGAGCCAACATGTGGCTAGGCATGAATGCGATTGCGTAGACCAAGCCGCCCATCAATCCGGCCCTCCACAGTCGGTGTTCGACGCCCACACGGTCGACATTCGCGAGTTCGAATGCGTACCGTTCGTCGCTGCCCTCACGGGCGCAGGCCAACACGAGTTCGGACCTCTTGTTGAGAATGGCACGCGCTTCGGTTGACAGCCCGATGGCGATGGCGAAGGCGTTGACAAGTGCGTGAAAGGCGAGGGAAGTAACAACGAACATGCCCCCATCCTGCGACGGGGGTGTCACACGACGGTCAGCGAGGTTGTTAATTCCCGGCGCGGAGGATGGCCTTGCGGAGTTCTTCGACGAAGACCACGCTGCTGGCGACCGCGGCGCAGATGAGCCACTGGCCGAAGGCGATCGACGTGACGTTGAAGAGGTCCTGCAACGGTCCGACAACGGTGACGCCAACCTGGATAACGCACGATGCACCGAGTGCGGCCCACAGACGCCAGTTGGTGAAGGTGCGGCGGTTGAACACGCTGTGCGTTTCGTTGCGCGAGTTCAGGATGTTGAAGAACTGGAAGAACACGAACGTCACGAACGCCATGGTTGTTGCCACGGATGCAGCGTCGTGGGTCTCTTCGCCGGGGGCGAGCTTCAGCACGAGCAAGGTTCCCGCGGCCATGACGATCGACGAAATGATGACCGCCGACCACCGGCGCTTCGTGAGAATCGGTTCGTTGACGGGTCGTGGTGGACGCTGCATGACGTTCGCGACGGGGAAGTCGAAGGCGAGTGCCATTGCGGGTGGGCCGTCCATGATGATGTTGACCCACAAAATCGCGATCGCTGCGAAGGGCTTGCCGCCGGCGATGCCAAACACCGACGCGGCAAGGAACAATGCGGCGAACCCGATTGCCGTTGACAACTGGAAACGAACGAACGAGACGATGTTGTGGTAAATCGCGCGGCCTTGGCGAACCGCGCCGACAATGGTGGCGAAGTTATCGTCGGTGAGAACCATCGTTGCGGCTTCCTTTGACACCTCGGTGCCGGTGATTCCCATCGCGACGCCCATGTCGGACTTCTTCAGTGCCGGAGCATCATTTACGCCGTCACCCGTCATCGCGACGACACGTTGCTTCGACTGCAGAAGGCCGATGAGTCGCATTTTGTGTTCGGGTGCAACACGCGCGAACACGCCGATCTCGTCGATCTGGTCGCGCAGTTCGTCGTCGCTCATGCGCTCGATGTCGGCGCCGGTGATGGCGCGGCCGGTGATGCCAAGTTGCTGGCCAATGCTTGCTGCAGTGACAGCGTGATCGCCGGTGATCATTTTCACCGCGATGCCGGCCTCGTGCGCCTCGGCGATTGCCATGCGTGCTTCGGGCCGGGGAGGGTCGACGATGCCGACCAGCGAGAGGAGAGTGAGGTCGCTGAGTAGGTCGGTGACGACGCCACCGTTGGAGACGAACTCTTCCCATTCGGCTTCGGGGAGTTGACGCACCGCGAGAGCGAGCACGCGCAGACCCGTGTCGGCCATCGCGTCGTAGTGGCCATCGAGAATGGATCGTTCTGTCGACATCGACGCGGTGCCCGAATCGACGAGCACCTGACTGCAGCGCGCCATCACTACATCGGGGGCACCCTTCACGAAGATATGGACCATGTTGCTTCCGGTTGCAAATGGGAACGCGTGCACGGTTGCCATGTACTTCGTGGCTGAATCGAACGGTACTTCTGCGACGCGGGGAAATTCTTCGCGAACGCGTTCGATGGTCACGCCCAGTTTTTCGGCAAGCACGATGAGCGCGCCCTCGGTGGGGTCGCCCACCAGATCGTCACCGTTCACGGTGTGGTGAACAACCGCATCGGCACAAAGTGCGAGGCCCCGGGCCGTGGTCGACAGCGTGTCGGAATGTGCGGCGCCCAGATTGCCGACCGAGCCGTTCTTCGAATAACCGCCACCCGTAACTTCGTGAAGAGTTCCCTCGAAGAGGAACTTCGTCGCAGTCATCTGATTCAGTGTGAGCGTTCCGGTTTTGTCGCTGCAGATGACGCTGGTGCAACCAAGTGTTTCGACGGCCGCGAGGCGTTTGATGATCGCATTGCGAGACGCGAGTTGGCTGACCCCGATCGCAAGCGTCACCGCGGTGACGGCGGGTAGTCCTTCGGGGATGGCTGCGACTGCAAGTGCCACCGCAGTCATCAGCACTTCGCCGAAACCTTCGCCGCGGGCGAGATTCGCGATCATCACAAGGGCAACGACGACACCGGCGAGTATGACCAACTGGTGGGCGAGGCCGTCGAGTTGGCGCTGCAGGGGAGTCTTCTCGGTGGGTGTCGACGCGAGCATGCCGGCAATGCGTCCGATCTCGGTGCCCATGCCGGTCTTCGTGACCAGGATCTCGCCGCGTCCGCGTGTGACCGTGGTGTTCATGAACGCGTGCGAATGACGGTCGCCGATCGGTGCATCGGTGCTGACCGGAACGGTGTTCTTCTCACTCGGGTGACTTTCACCCGTGAGCGCTGATTCGTCGACCTCGAGGTTGTTCGCGAAGAAAATCTCGCCATCGGCCGGCAGGCGGTCGCCCGCCTCGATAAGAACCACATCGCCGGGAACGATCGTGTCGGTTGGCACCATCATCACCGTGCCGTCGCGTCGAACACGCACTTGTGCGGCGAGCATCTTGCGAAGGGCGTCGAGCGACTTCTCGGCGCGGTTCTCTTGGACAAAGCCGATGATCGCATTGAACACCACGACGACGAGGACGACGAGAGGTGTCTTCAGTTCGCCCGAGACGATGAACGACACCACCGCCGCAGCGATGAGGATGAGGATCAAGAGGTCCTTGAATTGGGCGAGGAACTTTTTCCACGCCGGGATCACTTCCGCGGCGGCGAGTGCGTTCGGTCCGAATTCGGCGAGGCGCTGCGCAGCTTCGGCAGAAGTGAGCCCGACGTGGAGGGGGGATTCGGTTGTCGTCACGACTCAGCTCAGAAAGTCATCGAGCGGAGGCGGGCGATACGTTCCTCGGTACTGGGATGTGTCGAGAACAAGCGGGCGACATTGACGCCGCCGCTGCGCTTGTTCTGGAACTCGGCAAGCGGGTTGTGGATGTAGGCCTGTGCCTGAGCGGGTGCGACCTGCATCGGGATTTGTCTCGCGAACACTTCGATGCGTTCGAGTGCATTTGCGAGGGGTACTCCGGTGCCGAGAAGTTCAGCCGCTCCGCGGTCGGCTTCGAATTCGCGCGAACGAGACACGGCCATTTGCATGAGCGAAGCTGCGATTGGCGCGAGCATTGAGACGAGAAGAAGCGCGATGGGGTTTTGGCGATCATCGTCTCTGTTCCCGCCGCCGAACATCGCGGCCCACATGGCCATGTTCGCGATGAACGAAATCGCAGTGGCAATCGCGGCGGCAACTGATCCGATGAGGATGTCGCGGTGGCGCACGTGCATCAGTTCGTGTGCCATGACGCCACGAAGTTCATCTTCGGCCATGTTGCGCAACAGTCCTTCGGTGGCGCACACCACGGCGTTGCGCGGGTTGCGTCCGGTAGCGAATGCGTTCGGCTGGTCGTTGGGCGAGATGGCAACCTTCGGCATCGGCAGGTTGGCGCGCGTAGCCAGGTCCTCGATCATCCCGTAGAAGAGGGGGGCCTCTTCCCGAGTGACGAGACGAGCGTTGGCCGAGCGGAGCGCGAGCTTGTCGCTGAACCAATACGAGCCACCAACCATGACGAACGCGATCACCAGACCGAAGGTGAGTGAGCTGCTGCTTCCACCACCCAGCACGCCGGCGATGGTGACGATGAGGCCGCCGAGGCCGGCCAGCATGATGGCGGTTTTTGCGGTGTTTTTGAACATTTCGGTTTCCCTTCGACTGGTCCCCGGAAGGACGCCTTTTACGTCGAAGGTCTCTCCCGCCCTGTCGGGCCTTCGGTGCCGGGACCGGCTTGCGCCGCTCCGTGATGACGACATCGGAGTCGAGGGATACTCCCCTTCAGACATGAAGTGTAGATCAGGTGTTCCAGTCTTGCCAACACCTGACCAAAAGAGAAAGGATCGAGGCATGAAGATCACTGCCGCAGTACTGCCGTCCCACGATGCTCCGTTCGAGATTCGCGAACTCGAGATGGGTGATCCGCAGCCCGGCGAAGTTTTGGTACGCATCGTTGGCGCCGGCATGTGCCACACCGACCTGTTGGCCCGGATTCCGGGCGGGCCGTTCGCCTCGCCGATCGTTCTCGGCCACGAAGGTTCAGGCATCGTCGAAAAGGTCGGACCCGGGGTGACGAAAGTGGCGCCGGGTGACAAGGTCGTTCTGTCGTACGCGAGCTGTGGTCGCTGCATGAATTGCGAGACCGGCTTGCCGCAGTACTGCGAGTTGTTCGGCCCGTTGAACTTCATGGGTTCACGACTCGATGGTTCTGCTCCGGTGGCGGGAGCCGACGGGTCACGGATGGGCTGTTGCTGGTTCGGTCAGTCGAGTTTCGCGTCGCACGCGATGGCGACCGAACGCAACGTGGTGAAAATCACGGCTGACGACGTCAAGCTGGAACTTCTCGGGCCACTCGGTTGCGGATTCCAAACCGGCGCCGGCGCCGTGATCAATTCTTTGGCTGCGCGCCCGGGAACCTCGATCGTCGTCTACGGCTCGGGTGCGGTGGGTCTCGCCGGGTTGATGGCCGCGAAGATCGCAGGTTGCACCACCATCGTCGCCGTTGACCTTCACGACAACCGACTCGCGTTGGCAAAAGAGCTCGGTGCAACACACACGATCAATGCGAAGTCGACAGCCGACGTCACCGCCGCAGTTCGAGAGATCACGGGTGGGGGCTCGCATTATGCGCTCGACACGACGGGTGTTCCGGCGGTGACGCGCAGTGCGGTCGATGCGTTGCGTGCTGCCGGCACGTGCGTGATGGTGGGCGTCGTGATGGGTGATATCACCATCGGGTCGTCGGGCTTCCTCGACGGCAAGACCTTGAAGGGCGTCATCGAAGGTGATGCGTACCCGGCCGAGTTCATTCCGAAAATGGTCGAGTGGCACCGCCGCGGGCAGTTCCCGATCGAGAAACTGGTGAAGACCTACCGCCTCGACCAGATCAACGAAGCGCAACACGACAGCGAGTCGGGCGCAACCATCAAGCCGATCTTTGTCTTGTAGCTGAGGCGGAACGCCGATGCGCAGATACGGCTAGCCGCCGCCCATGCCTTTG
>CAYFLC010000111.1:0-5563 GCA_964343885.1 uncultured Bifidobacterium sp. | reverse complement strand
TGAAGACTCGCCTCGACGACATCGTGAACGGCGTCAAGCCGGCCGGCATGCCCGGCATGGGTGGCGACATGGGTGGCATGAAGGGCGGCCCGCGTGGCGGAGCTCCGATCGCATCCGACGGCGTTGCCAAGGCGCTTGGTCTCACGGCTGCCGAATTGCAGACGCAGTTGCAGTCGGGCAAGTCGCTTGCCGACATCGCGAAGGCTCAGGGTGTCGACGTCGCAAAGGTGAAGGACGCGATCGTCGCCGACTTCACCGCACGCGAGTCGGCTGAGGTGAAGGCCGGAGAGCACACGCAGGCCGAGGTCGACCAGAAGCTGGCCGACCTGAAGACTCGCCTCGACGACATCGTGAACGGCGTCAAGCCGGCCGGCATGCCCGGGATGCCCGGAATGGACGGCGGCATGGGCCACGGCCCGCGTGATGGACACGGTCGTCCCGATGGCGACCATGGCCCCGACGGCGAGCCTGGTGCGCAACAGGGTGGTGGCTCGGCTCCGACCCTTCAGGGTGGCGTCACGGTTCAGCCGTCCGGTGCGAATGCCTGATCGGGAATAACCCGACAGTTCGAGCCCATTGACATACCCTCCCCAGAACATGTCCAGGCCCATCACCTCCAGCCCGGTTGCCGGGACCCAGCGCCTCTTCCCCCCGAAGGCCAGCCGGGTTCTCGACTCCGATGTAGGCGCCGTCATCGGTGCACTCACGCTGGTGGTGGTGGGCCTGTGGGCTCGCCATGGCGCTGTCGCCGATCTTGGCGGCACGTCAACGAAGATGTTCACGTCGCTTGCCTCGCTCACCGGGCTGTTTGCCTCGGAAGCGGGGCTGCTCGGTTTGGTGCTCGTCACGCGCACTTCGCAGCTCGAGCGTCGTTACGGCCTTGATCGTTTGTTCAACTGGCACCGTTTACTCGGCGAAGCGATGGCGCTGTTCCTCGTTGCGCACATCATCACGAGCATCGAGGCATGGGCGAACCCTGGTGGTCTGGTTAACTCGATCAAAGATCTCACCGGTCGTGAGCCGTACATGGCGCTCACTGCGGTCGGCACCGTGATGATTCTGATCGTCACCGTGTCATCGTTGAAACTGGTTCGCCAGCGGTTCACATACGAGACCTGGTACTTCATCCACCTGCTTGCGTACATCGGTCTCGCGTTTTCGTTTTCTCATCAAATAGTTCTCGGCACCGACTTCATGAACGATTCGCTCGCGCGGTGGTTCTGGATTGGAATTCACGCCGGTCTCGTGTTGTGGATCGTGTGGGGTCGCTGGGGAACGCTTGTGCGATCGTTGATGCAGCCACTGCGTGTGGTGTCGGTGCAACCCGAGGCAAACGGCGTGGTGAGTCTCACTCTTGCGGGAAGCAATCTGCGCGGGCATCGTGCGGCTTCCGGCCAGTTCTATTACCTGCGCGACCTGTCGCCCGGGCGCTGGTGGCGGAACAATCCGTTCTCGCTGTCTTCTGAACCGACCACTGCGGGTCTGCGATTCACGATCAAGGATCGAGGCGACTCGAGTCGCGCCTTCACCCGTATCAAGCCCGGTGCGCGTGTTGCGATCGAAGGTCCGTACGGTGTGTGCACGCCCGACTTGGTGGGCAACGACAAAGTTCTGTTGGTCGCAGGCGGCGTGGGCATCGGTCCGATCGTTTCGTTCCTCGAACAGTTGCGTCCGTCGAGCGAACCCGTGGTCTTGTACCGCGCGCATTCGCAGGCCGAAGTCGCGCACGCCGAAGAACTCGACAAGCTGGTTGCTGAACGTGGCGGCCGCTTGCACGTCTTGGTTGGTGCGCGTCACACGTTGAAAGTTGCCGACCCATTCGCAGGCGACGTGTTGTTGAAAGCAATCCCTGATCTCGCGTCACGCGTCGTCGTGGTCGCCGGACCGGAATCGATGATCAAGGCCGTGCAACACGGCGCGCGCGATGCCGGTGTGCCGGCCGAACGCATTCATGCAGAAAGAGCGTGGTGGTGACCATGGCCGACAAACAGAACCCATCGCTGCTTCGGCAGGTTGCGCCCGCTGCGATTCTCACCGCGACCGGTGTCGCGTTCGTGTCTTTGCTCGACAACCCAACGGGAACGAACAAGGTGTCGCTCGACTTGGGTGCATCGGCCGCTACGACGACCGTCGCACCCGACGGGGTGGTTGCGGGCGAGCAAACAACGGTTGCGCCGGCCCCCGATGTGACAACCACCCTCGCCCCATCGCCCGCATCAAGCGTCGTCGACGGGTCGGTCAATGCCCAGGGATCTGCCGATGGTGCAACACCGGCAACAGCCGCGACGGTTGCTCCGGTTCCCGAAACTGCAGCACCGGCAACCGCTGCTCCTGCCACGCAAGCGCCCGCAGCGTCGGCGACTGGTTGCGACGGTGACGTGGTCACAAGCCCGACAGCGATGTTCCGCTGGGGCGGTATCCAGTTGCAGGTGTCGTTCAGCAAGGCGAATGCGATCTGCGACGTCACCGTTCTCCAGTACCCGAACGACCGTGGCAAATCGATTTACATCAACCAGAACGCTCTGCCGACCTACAACAAGGAAGCTGTCGCTGCAAACAGTGCGTCGATTTCTGCAGTGTCGGGCGCCACCGAATCGTGGCAGGCGTACACCGCCGCTCTTCAAGCCGTTCTTGATTCGCGGAAGTAGACAGAGAGTCACTGTCGATGTCGAACGTTCTCGACCGCCGGAAATTCACCGCCAAGGTGATGGGTACGTTTGCGAGCCTTCATGTCGATGATGCCGTCGACTCGGTCATCGTCGAGCATGCGTGGAACGAGGCTCTGGCGTTGATGGTCGACATCGAACAGCGCTTCTCCACGTTCCGGGCCGACAGTGAAATCTCATGCATCAACCGTGGCGAACTCCACCTTCTCGACGCCTCCGCTGACGTGGTCGAGGTGATGGATGCGTGTACATGGCTGGAGCACGAATCGAACGGCGTATTCCGTGCGCGCCGACCCGACGGCACGCTCGATCCTGCGGGGTTCGTGAAGGGCTGGGCGGCCGAGCGCGCGGGTCATGTTTTGCGCGAGCACGGTTTGTCGAAGTGGTACCTCAACGTTGGTGGCGACATCCAAACGGCGGGGCGGCAGTCTTCCGGTCAACAGTGGCGCATCGGCGTGGTCGACCCGTCCGATCGTTCACAGATCGCTGCATGGTTCGACATTCCCGACGACTGGGCCGTGGCAACCTCGGGCACGAGCGCACGCGGTTCGCACGTGTGGGACGGCCGCGACGATTCGTATGTCGAGCGACTCTCTTCGTTCACCGTGATCGGCCCGCATCTGATGTGGGCCGACGCGTTCGCGACCGCTGCATTCGCGATGGGCAACGACGGCGTCCG
The DNA here is from genome assembly GCA_964343885.1 of uncultured Bifidobacterium sp. GTDB lineage: Bacteria > Actinomycetota > Acidimicrobiia > Acidimicrobiales > Ilumatobacteraceae > F1-20-MAGs119. Next base: position 2,218 of record CAYFLC010000111.1, on the reverse strand, counting down.
CTGGCTCGACCGGTACCCCGACTACGCCGGCTTCCCCCTCTCCTAACCAGGGTTCTCCAGGGTTCTCGGTGTGTAAGTGCTCGGAAAACGAGCACTTACACACCGAGAACCCTCATTGGTCGTCGGGATTTTGTTCGCGGAGGAACTTCTCGAACTCGGCGGCGAGGTCGTCGCCGGTTGGCATCGAGGCCTCGGAGCGGCGGTCGAACTGTTGCTCGAGCATGCGCACGTAAGCGAGCGCCTGCGCATCGTCTTCGACGGCCTCTTCGTGGAGCACCGCCCAACGCCGAACTTCACCGTCCATGTTGGCGTGACCCGTGGGCACGCCGAGCACGTGTTCGAGATGGCGTAGTAGCGCGGCCGTTGAACGCGGATGTTGCGCGTTGGTGAGGTAGTGGGGAACTCCAACGCGCAACGAAACGGATGGAAGGCCGGTGCGGTCGAAACGTTCTTGCATGACGCCGATGACACCCGTGGGACCCTGGTACTGCGGTTGCTGCAGGCCGAGGCGCCGCGCGAGGTCGGGGTTGGTGGTGGAACCAACGACGGGTGGCAGGCGCGTGTGTGGAACTTGGTCGGCGAGCGCGCCGAGTGTGACGACGGCGGAGCATTTCAGCCCGTGCGCAACCTCGACGAGTGCGTCGATGAACGTTGCCCAGTGAATGTGTGGCTCGACTCCGGACAACAACACGAGATCGCGTGCGCCTTCGGGAAAGCGCGCGACATAGATGTCGTTTTCGGGCCAGCGCACCTGGCGCTCGTCGTCTTCGTCGATGTAGACCTCGGGACGTTCTTGGGTGAAGTCGAAGAACGGATCAGGGTCGATGCTGCCGACAACGGTGACGACACGGTCGCGCACGCACCATTCGATTGCGGATGTCGCTGCGCTGGAAACGTCGAACCACCCGCGCAGGGCGATGAGGAAAACAGGATCGCGCAGGGGTGCGATGTCGTCCCAACTCGTGGTGAGTACATCGCCCGCCTTCACGGGGTTGATTCAACCAGCGATATTGTTGTCACACACCCAGTTCGCCGGCGACGAAATCGATGCATTTCGTCAATTGGCGCACGTCATCGGGATCGATGGCGGGAAACATGCCGATGCGCAACTGATTGCGGCCAAGTTTGCGGTACGAATCGGTGTCGACGATTCCGTTCGCACGCAGGGCCGCGTTGATATCGGAGGCTTCGACGCCGTCGAGGTCGATCGTGCCCACCACTGCGGAACGCTTCGAGGCATCGGCCACGAATGGTGAAGCCCACGACTTCGATGCGGCCCACGAATAGAGATGATCCGACGACTCTTTCGACCGCGCGGCGCACCACGTCAGACCACCATTCGACAGCATCCACTTGATCTGTTCGTCAAGAAGAATCAGCGTGCCGAGAGCTGGCGTGTTGTACGTCTGGTTGGCGACGCTGTTATCGAGGGCAATTTTCAAGTCGAGCGACGCGGGGCACCACCGCTTGCTCGCAGCGATCTTCTTCACGCGTTCGATCGCGCGGGGCGAGCACGCGGCCAACCACAATCCACCGTCGGCCGCGAAGCACTTTTGTGGCGCGAAGTAGTACACGTCGACTTCGGCCGGGCTCCACATCAGCCCACCCGCGGCGGAAGTTGCATCGACAACCACCAAGGCATCGCCGGCGAACGACGGGCGTGTGAGGTTCATCGCCACACCAGTCGATGTTTCGTTGTGCGTGAACGCGTACACGTCGACGTCGGCCGGTGCGGCTTCTGGATGGCTGCCCGGATCGCACGACACGATGACGGGATCGCCCAGGTGCGGGGCAGCGGCCGCAGCCTCGCCGAATTTCGACGAGAACTCGCCGAACACGAGGTGCTCGCTGCGCGATTCGATGAGGCCGAACGTGGCGACGTCCCAGAAAACCGTTGATCCGCCGTTGCCGAGCACGATCTCCCAGCCCTCGGGCAATGAGAACAAATGCGAGAGTCCGATGCGCACCGAACCGACGAGGTTCTTCACCGGCGCCTGCCGATGTGACGTGCCCATCAGGGCCGCGCCGCGGCCCGCAAGAGCCGACAGTTGGTCGGGGCGCACCTTCGACGGCCCGCAGCCGAAGCGACCATCGCGGGGGAGAAGTTCAGCGGGAATTCGAATTTCTTGGGGGGTTTTCGCGCTCACCGTGTCATCATTTCACCCATGACCTCCCCAGCAAAAGCGCGGGTATCGGCCCGCCTCGCCGCCATCGCAGA
>CAYFLC010000110.1:0-5625 GCA_964343885.1 uncultured Bifidobacterium sp. | reverse complement strand
CGACCGAACGCTCGACCGGCTTGTCGAAGTCGAGGCGCTTGCGCACGCTGCGGGTTGTGGTGAGGACTTCGTCGGCGGTGAGGTTCAGTTTCATAGGGGCAGTGTGTCACGGTTCCGTGGCGCGTGACACACTGGGGGAATGAGCACTGAGCAACGCGTCACCGTGAACGTCAGCGGCGGAATTGCCGATGTCCGAATGAACCGCCCTGACAAACGCAATGCCCTGGACGGGGCGATGTTCGCCGGGCTGGCCGAAGCGGGCGAGCAGTTGAAGTCACGCCGCGACGTCCGTGTCGTGGTTCTGTCGGGAGAGGGATCATCATTCTGTGCCGGCCTCGACTTCGGATCGTTCCAACAAATGGCCGGCGGCGCGAAGAGCGAGGGCGAACGTCAGCCCGCTGCATCGGACATGGCGCCCGGTCGCATCACGCACCTCGGTCAACAAGCGGCGTGGGTGTGGCAAGAAGTTCCCGTTCCCGTCATTGCGGCTGTGCACGGCCACGCTCTCGGCGGCGGAATCCAGATTGCTCTTGGTGCCGACATTCGCATCGTTCACCCCGACACACAAATGTCGATTCGTGAAATCCATTGGGGTCTCGTTCCTGACATGACGGGCACGTTGACCGCCAGTCGTCTTGCGCGCCCCGACCTTGTGAAGGAGATCGTGTTCACGGCCCGTGTGTTCAGCGGACTCGAGGCCTACGAGATGGGCCTTGCGACGCGCATTTCCGACAATCCCCGCGATGACGCGATGGCGATGGCGGCAGAAATCGCCGACCGCAGTCCCGACGCGGTTCGTGGTGCCAAGGCCCTCATCAACCGCCTGTACGCCCAGCAGGCCGCCGAACAGTTCGCCGAGGAACGCCGCATTATCGGCGACCTCATTGGCAAGCCGAACCAGGTCGAAGCCGTCATGGCGAACTTCGAAAAGCGGAAAACGGCTTTCCTCGACCCCGCATAGGGCGGTAGCCTGAGCAAACCGCTCGGGCCAGCGTCGTCCCCAGTGGCTACATAGTTCGGACTCGTCCGAATGTCAGCCCGTCTCGGTTGAAGGGATCTCGGTGCACTGTGGTGCGAAATCCGAGTCATTTCACACCGAGAACCCTCGAGTGAGAGGTCAGTTGTGACGACGCAAACTTCATCCCCTTTCTATCGCCCTGCAACGGGTCTGTACGACCCGCGGTTCGAACACGATGCATGCGGCGTGTCGTTCGTTGCGAACATGAAGGGCGTCGCGAGCCACGACATCGTCGCCAAGGGAATCGGTGCGCTCTGCAACATGGAACACCGCGGTGCAACGGGCGCCGAGGCCGACACCGGTGACGGTGCGGGCATTCTCATCCAGATTCCCGACAAGTTCCTGCGCGCTGTTGCACCTTGCGAACTGCCCGCAGCTGGCGCGTACGCGTGTGGCATTGCCTTCCTTCCCGCAAACGACGGCGATGCCGAGAAAGCGATCGCAAACATCGAGCGCATCCTCGGTGAAGAGGGTCTTCGCGCGCTCGGTTGGCGCGTGGTTCCGATCAACCCCGATTGTCTTGGCAAGACGGCTCGCTCGGTGATGCCGTCGTTCCGTCAGTTGTTCGTCGCTGATGCGGCTGGCACTGCTGCCGGAATCGACCTCGACCGCAAGCTGTTTGTTGCTCGTAAGCGCATCGAACACGAACTGTCCGACGAACAGCGCACGTACTTTCCGTCGTTGTCGTCACGCACGCTCGTCTACAAGGGCATGTTCACGACGCCCGAGCTCGGCGCGTTCTATCCCGACCTTTCCGACGAGCGCATGGAGTCGGCACTGGCGCTGGTGCACAGCCGTTTCAGTACAAACACCTTTCCGTCGTGGCCGCTCGCGCACCCGTACCGTTTCATCGCGCACAACGGCGAAATCAACACCGTGCAGGGCAACCGCAACTGGATGCGCACACGCGAGTCGTTGATGCACAGCGAATTGCTTCCCGGCCTCGACCGCGCGTATCCGATCTGCACCGCAGGCGGTTCCGACTCGATGTCATTCGACGAAGTACTCGAGGTAATTCACCTCGGTGGTCGTTCGCTGCCGCATGCCGTACTGATGATGATCCCCGAAGCGTGGGAAAACAACGACCGCATGGACCCGAAGAAGCGCGCGTTCTACGCGTACCACAGTGCCTTGATGGAACCGTGGGACGGCCCCGCGAGCGTCGCGTTCACCGACGGAACCGTCATCGGTGCGGTGCTCGACCGCAACGGGCTGCGTCCGAGCCGAGTGTGGGTCACCGATGACGACCTCGTCGTCATGGCGAGCGAAGTCGGCGTGCTCGACATCGACCCGTCGAAGATCGTGAAGAAGACCCGCCTGCAGCCGGGGCGCATGTTCCTCATCGACACTGCGCAGGGTCGCATCATCGACGACGAGGAAGTGAAGGCCGACCTCGCCGCCGCTGCACCGTACGACGAATGGCTGGCCGACGGAATGGTGTCGCTCGATGAACTGCCCGACCGCGAGCACGTGGTCTACAGCCACGACAGCGTGCTGCGTCGTCAGCAGGTATTCGGGTACACGCACGAAGAACTGAAGATCATCGTTGCGCCAATGGCGAAGGCTGGGCTCGAGCCCATCGGCTCGATGGGAACCGACACGCCGATCGCAATTCTGTCGAAGCGTCCGCGCTTGTTATTCGACTATTTCCAGCAGCTCTTCGCACAGGTGACGAACCCGCCGCTCGATGCGATACGTGAGGAAGTGGTCACGGCCGTCAGCCGCACCGTCGGCCCCGAGGCAAACCTCTTGGCCGAGGGCCCCGATGCATGTCGCCAACTCGAACTTCCGTTCCCGATCATCGACAACGACGACCTGGCAAAGATCATCCACATCAATGACGACGGCAACATGCCGCACTTGGCGTCGGCCGTCATCAGCGGCCTGTACCGCGTGGCGGGTGGTGGTGCCGCACTGCGCGAGGCGCTCGACCGCGTGCGCGCCGAAACCGTCGAAGCAATCGATGCCGGAGCGCGCATCATCATCCTGTCCGACCGCAACAGTGACGCAGCGAATGCGCCGATTCCTTCGTTGCTCCTCACGAGCGCGGTGCATCACCACCTCATTCGCGAGAAGAAGCGCACACTCGTCGGCCTGATCGCCGAATGCGGCGACGCGCGCGAAGTGCACCACATGGCGTTGCTCATCGGGTACGGCGCGGCCGCGATCAACCCGTACCTCGCGTTCGAGTCGATCGACGACATGATCCTGAACGAAGGCGGCCTCGGGCTGCACGGCCTCGGCGGTGTGGACCCAGCGAAGGCTCGCAAGAACTACATCAAGGCTGCGGGCAAGGGTGTTCTCAAGGTGATGTCGAAGATGGGCGTGTCGACGGTTGCGTCGTACACCGGAGCCCAGATCTTCGAAGCCATTGGATTGTCGAACGATCTTGTTGAAGAGTTCTTCGCGGGAACGGTTTCGCGACTCGGCGGTATCGGCCTCGACGAAGTTGCCGCCGAGGTGGCCGCTCGCCATGCGACGGCGCATCCATCGCGTCCGGAAGAGCGCGCACACCGCAAACTCGAGCTGGGCGGTGAATACCAGTGGCGCCGCGAAGGGGAGTACCACCTCTTCAATCCGGAAACCGTCTACCGGCTTCAGCACAGCACGCGCTCGGGTCGCTACGACCTGTTCAAGCAGTACACCGCAGCGGTCGACGACCAGTCGCGCGAACTGGCAACTTTGCGTGGCCTGTTCCGCCTGAAGACCGGCGTGCGTCCCGCGGTTCCGGTCGAAGAAGTCGAGCCCGTCAGCGAAATCGTCAAGCGTTTCTCGACCGGCGCAATGAGCTACGGGTCGATCTCGGCCGAAGCGCACGAGACACTTGCAATAGCGATGAACCGCATCGGTGGCAAGAGCAACACAGGTGAAGGCGGCGAAGACGCCGAACGGTTCCTTCCGTTGCCGAACGGTGACTCGAAGCGCTCGGCCATCAAGCAGGTGGCATCGGGTCGATTCGGCGTCACCAGCGAATACCTCGTCAACGCCGATGATTTGCAGATCAAAATGGCACAGGGAGCAAAGCCCGGTGAGGGCGGTCAGCTGCCCGGTCACAAGGTGTATCCGTGGGTCGCAAAGTCGCGTCACAGCACGCCCGGCGTCGGTCTCATTTCGCCGCCACCTCACCACGACATCTATTCGATCGAAGACCTGAAGCAGTTGATTCACGACCTGAAGAACTCGAATCCTGCAGCGCGTGTTCACGTGAAGCTCGTGGCCGAAGTCGGAGTCGGAACGGTCGCGGCAGGTGTCAGCAAAGCAAAGGCCGACGTGGTTCTCATTTCCGGTCACGACGGTGGAACCGGAGCATCACCGCTGACGTCGCTGAAGCACGCGGGTGCCCCGTGGGAGCTCGGTCTCGCCGAGGCACAGCAGACCTTGATGCTGAACGGTCTGCGCGATCGCATCGTGGTGCAAGCAGACGGTCAGATGAAGACCGGCCGCGACATCGTCATCGCCGCGCTGCTCGGAGCCGAAGAGTTCGGCTTCGCCACTGCACCGCTGGTAGTAAGCGGCTGCATCATGATGCGCGTCTGCCATCTCGACACGTGCCCCGTGGGTGTCGCCACCCAGAACCCGGAACTGCGCAAGCGCTTCACGGGCAAGCCCGAATTCGTCACCACCTTCTTCGAGTTCATCGCAGAAGAAGTTCGCGAGTACCTCGCGGCTCTCGGCTTCCGCTCGATCAAGGAAGCGGTTGGTCATGTTGAAATGATCGATGCCGTTCAGGCTGTGGATCACTGGAAGGCACAGGGTCTCGACATCTCGCCGCTTCTCGCGATTGCGGAGAACCCGTACAACCAGACCTTGCACAGCAGCGTGGGCCAGAACCACGAACTCGAACAGGCGCTCGACAACCAGCTCATCGCCGAATGTCAGCCCGCCATCATGGACGCCAAGCCCGTCGAAGTGAAGGTGCGCATCAACAACGTGAACCGCACCGTGGGAACGATGCTGGGCAGCGAAGTGACGAAGAAGTGGGGCGGGGCAGGTCTTCCTGACGGCACGATCAAGATCCATTTCACGGGTTCGGCCGGTCAGTCGTTCGGCGCGTTCGTGCCGAAGGGTATCGAAATGCGTCTCGAAGGCGATGCCAACGACTACGTGGGCAAGGGCTTGTCGGGCGGGCGCCTCATCATCCATCCGAACGCTTCATCGAAGTTCGTTGCCGAAGAGAACATCATCGCCGGCAACGTCATCGGTTATGGAGCCACGGGAGGAGAGATCTTCCTGCGCGGCATCGTCGGCGAACGTTTTTGCGTTCGCAACTCCGGAGCCACCGCGGTCGTTGAAGGTGTCGGCGACCACGGTTGCGAATACATGACAGGTGGTCGCGTGGTGGTGCTCGGTCCGACCGGACGAAATTTCGCGGCCGGCATGTCGGGCGGCATCGCCTACGTGTACGACCGCGACGGCGAGTTTGCTTCGCGCGTGAACTACGAACTCGTGGAAATCGAAACACTCGACGACGACGATCTCGTGTGGTTGAAGTCGACTGTCGAGAATCACAAGCGCCACACCGGCTCGGCCGTCGCCGAGCGGTTGTTGAACGGCTGGAACGTAGAAATCTCGAAGATCCGCAAGGTCATGCCGCGCGACTACCGCAA
>CAYFLC010000109.1:0-5634 GCA_964343885.1 uncultured Bifidobacterium sp. | reverse complement strand
GTCCACCGCCGAGAGAATCGCCCAATACAAGACGGCCAAGTACACGGTCGAACGACCCCTCCGGCTCGGAGCGTTGATCGCCAGCCCGACCGCCACGAACCCGATCCTCGACGGCCTCTCTGCCTACGGCGCTGCTCTTGGCGTGGCTTTCCAGATGCGCGACGACATTCTCGGAGTCTTCGGCGACCCGGAACAGACCGGCAAGCCGGCGGGCGACGATCTCCGCGAATCGAAGCCAACTGCTCTTGTTGCGACTGCGTTGTCGCGCGCCGATGCCAGCCAGCAGCAGGCACTCTCACGAGTCGGCGACCCGATGCTCGACGATGCAGCAATCGGCGAGATTCGACGCGTCATCGTCGAGACGGGGGCATTGCACGACACCGAGGCGCGAATCACCGAGCTCCTCGACTCTGCGATCGCTGTTCTCGACGGAATGAATATCGAAGACGAGTGCCGCGAAATGTTCCGAGCAATCGGACATGCCGTCGCGTGGCGCAGCGCGTGACATACGATCGTTCACGATGATTCTGCGTGGCCGCCTCCAAAAGTCGCTGGCTGCGGGAATGGTCATCTTTTCTCTCGCCGCAGTGGTGTCATCGTTCATCGGCGGCGATGAGAATTCAGTCACCACCACGACCACGTCCACTTCAACCACCAGCTCGATCCCTGCAACCACCACGAGTGCGCCACCCGAGGAATACACGGTTTTGCCCGGAGAATCCCTGTTCTCGATTGCTCAGAAGTTCAATCTCAGCATGCAAGAGATCATCGAGCTGAACAAGTTAGATAAGCCTGACAAGTTGAACGCGGGCGACGTTCTGAGGTTGCCATCCGCAACGGGTTTCGTTGCAGTGATTCCCAACACGACCGAGCCGTAGAGCCTTACACTTGCCGTATGGCTACAACCTTCTGGCCAACGCTCGAACACTGGTCGGTGCAGATTCCTCTGCACTCATCTCACTACCGAATGCCGGTACTTGCCGACATCGGTTTCGTTGCTCTCCGGCCCGCAGACTTCACTGTTCCATCGGTCGAATGGGAATCGCTTGAGTACATGGACTGGAAGAGCGGAGGCGATACGAACTTCGCACCCATCGCTTCAGCTGACGGTGAGCTCGACTGCCGTGGATTCTGGGACAAGGGCAAGCCCGACAAGGGTGCAATGTTCACATCGAATGCCGCGAAGGCGCCAACACTTGCAAAGTATGTGCAGAGCACCGGCGCGAACTTCGGGCGTGTACGCATCATCAAACTCGAACCTCAAGATCGCGATGTTGCGATTCGTTCGATTCATCGCGATGACAACAACCGCCTCAACCCCGAGAACGAAGGTTGGATCGTGCGTAGCTGGGTCGAACTGACCCACAGCCCCGACAGCTACATGCTCCTCATGGACAATGATGCCGACGGTTTGCCCGATCCATCGACAGAGCGTCGAGTTCCGCTGCCGCAAGGTGCACGCTTCGTCGTCGACACCCAGCGTTTGTGGCACGTCGTGGTGCACAACCACGACTTCCCGCGTTACGCACTGATCACCAGTTTCGAATCATCCCCCAGCTTCGCCAGTTGGGTAAACCGCGAACGCCTGTAGGCGGTTCGCGCAGACACCTCGCGAACACCAGTAGGCGTTCGGTTACTTCTTGCGGCGAGCGGCTGCGAGTTCGGCGATTTCGCCCATGATGCGCGAGATGTCGAAATCTTTCGGCGTGTAGACGGCGGCGATGCCGCGCTTGCGAAGGTTGTCGCGGTCGTCTTCGGGAATGATGCCGCCGACGATCACAGGAGTGTCGAGGCCCTCGTTCTGGAGAAGTTGCAGAACTTCGGGCACGAGCGAAAGGTGAGAGCCCGAGAGGATTGAAAGACCAATCACATCGGGGTCTTCATCGCGCGCGCTGGCGACGATCTGCTCGGGCGTGAGACGAATGCCGCTGTACACGACTTCCATTCCGGCGTCGCGTGCGGCGACGGCGATTTGTTCGGCACCGTTCGAGTGGCCATCGAGGCCGGGCTTTGCGACGAGAAACTTCGGTGGGCCACCCGGGATGCTCTTCACGAACTTCGCGACATCGGCAAGTTCCGTCGTGCGACGGCCGAGTGCGGCGGAAACGCCGGTTGGTGCGCGGTATTCGCCGAAAATCTCGCGAAGCGCGGCTCCCCATTCACCGGTGGTACCGCCGGCCTTGGCAAGTGCGATCGACGGGGGAACGATGTTGAGGCCCTCGGAAGCCGCGTGGCGCAGTTCGCGCAATGCGGCCTCGACTGCGGTGTTGTCACGCTGTGCACGCCACGCGTTGGTGTCGGAGATCGTTTCTTCTTCGACGGCCGGGTTGACCTTCAGGATGTTGCCTTCGCCCCCGAGGGGAGAGTCGGTTGTTTCGGTGAACTTGTTGACGCCGACGACCGTTTGGTCACCCGTTTCGATGCGACGCGTACGTTCGGCCATCGAGGCGACAAGACGGCCCTTCAGTTCTTCGATCGCTTCGAAAGCGCCACCGAGCGCGAGGATTTCCTGCAGCTCGGCCCATGCGGCGTCGCGGATTTCCGCGGTGCGAGTCTCGACCACCTTTGATCCGTCGAAAATGTCGCCGTGTTCGAGAAGGTCGGTTTCGAAGGCCAGCACCTGCTGCATACGCAACGACCATTGCTGGTCCCACGGGCGCGGCAGACCGAGAGCTTCGTTCCATGCCGGCAACTGAACCGAACGAGCGCGCGCACGACGTGACAGCGTGACGGCCAGCATTTCGAGGACGATTCGCTGCACGTTGTTCTCGGGTTGTGCTTCGGTGAGTCCGAGTGAGTTGACCTGCACGCCGTAGCGGAAGCGACGCGCCTTCGCGTCGGCGACCCCATAACGCTCGAGGCCAATGCGGTCCCACAGTTCGGTGAACGCACGCATCTTGCACATTTCATCGACGAAGCGAATGCCGGCGTTGACGAAGAACGAGATCGAACCGAATACCTGAGCGAACTGTTGCTCTTCGACCTGTCCACTGGCACGCACCGCGTCGAGAATGTCGATTGCCGTTGCGAGCGAGTACGCGATTTCCTGAACAGGCGTGGCGCCGGCCTCCTGCAGGTGGTACGAGCAGACGTTCATCGGGTTCCACTTCGGTGCGTTGTTCGCACACCAAGCAACCATGTCGACGATCAGTCGTTTCGAAGGAGCGGGAGGAAAGATGTACGTACCCCGCGAGAGATATTCCTTCACGATGTCGTTCTGTGTGGTGCCGCGCAGTGCCGTGCTCGCGACGCCCTGTTCTTCTGCATTGGCGACGTAGAGAGCAAGCAGCCATGCGGCCGTTGCGTTGATGGTCATCGATGTGTTCATCTGGCCGGGAGGAATTTGCTCGAGCAGAGTGCGCATGTGGCCGAGGTGCGCAACGGGCACGCCGACCTTTCCGACTTCACCGCGGGCAAGAACGTGGTCGGGGTCGTAACCCGTTTGCGTCGGCAGGTCGAACGCGATCGACAGACCGGTTTGCCCCTTGGCAAGGTTGGTGCGATACAGCTCGTTCGATGCCTTGGCCGTCGAGTGACCCGAGTAGGTGCGCATCAACCACGGTTCTTCGCGGCGAGGTTCTTCACGGCGGGTATCAGGGGCGCTCATGGCCCCAAGTCTCACGCCTCCGTCAGCGATTCCCAACGGCATCGGCCAGGCGTGTGAGGTACTCAGCCCGTGGAATCTCGATCACCCCGAGCGACGCGAGGTGGGGCGTACTCCACTGCACGTCGAGGAGGCTCATTTCCGAGGTCCGCATGGTGGCGACGAGGTGCATGAGAGCGACCTTGCTGGCATCGCGCTGGACATGGAACATCGATTCGCCAGCGAAGAATCGCCCGATGCGCACGCCGTAGAGGCCGCCGACGAGGTGTCCGTCTTCGCTGTACGTCTCGACCGAATGTGCCCATCCGAGCCGGTGGAGTTCGCAGTATGCGTCGATGAAGTTGCGCGTGATCCACACACCCTCGCGGGTAGGCGACGCACACGCCCTGATTACCCCGTTGAAGTCGTTGTCGATGGTGACCTTGTAACGCTTCGCGCTCTGGCGCATCGACCGAGTCACGTGCAATCCGTCGAGCGGGAGGATTCCGCGCATCGACGGCGACCACCATCCGATCTGCCGGTTGGTCCGACCGATGCCCATGGGGAAGAGGCCGCACACGTATCCGCGCACGAGAGTGGCGGGTTCGAGGTCGGCCCCGGCGGCGACGAGGTCGTCGGGTGACCATTCACTTGGTGGCGCAAAGTCCCATCGACTGTCGCCGACGGGCACCGGTGGCGCATCCCAGGTCACGGCACCTTTTTAGTGGGTGAAGAAGCCGCGCTTCGTCTTGCGGCCCAGATGACCCTCGTCGACGAGTCGCACAAGTGTTTCGGCCGGCGCGTCGGCGGGATTGCCTGAATCGGCGTACAACGTACGAATGATTGCGAGCGACGTGTCGAGACCGACGAGATCGAGCAGGCTGAACGGCCCCATCGGGAAATTACAGCCACCCTTCATCGCGGTATCGATGTCTTCCATCGACGCGGTTCCCCGCTCGAACATCTTGATGGCGTTGTTGAGGTACGGAAAGAGCAAGGCGTTCACAACGAATCCGGCGTCGTCGCGAACCAATACCGCATCCTTTCCGCACGAAGCGATGAGTTCCCGCGCTGTAGTGATCGTTTCCTCCGCGGCGGTGTCGGGCCGGACCACTTCGACGAGTGACATCGTCGTTGCGGGATTGAAGAAATGGATTCCGCACACCTTGTCGGGTCGTGTCGTGGACAGTGCGAGTTCGGCTACGGGCAGTGTGCTCGTGTTGGTTGCGATGATTGCCCCAGGCTTCATCACCGCATCGAGTTCTGCGAACAAGGACTTCTTCGTCGGCATGTCCTCGATCACCGATTCGATGACGATGTCACAGTCGGCAAGGTCGGAGAGGTTGGTCGTTGCAGACAGTCGGCTGAGGATCGCATCGCGTGCGGCGACTTCAAGCTTTCCCTTCGACACACGACGGTCGAGACTGGTGGCCACACGCGAGATCACGTCATTCGCCGATTCGCTTGAACGCGAACGCACGACGGTCGTGTACCCGGAGCCGGCGAGAACTTCGGCGATGCCGGCGCCCATGATTCCTGAACCGACGATGCCGATGGAGTGAACGCTCGGCGAAGACATGTGGGCACTCTAGTTACCAGACGGTAACTTCGCTAGCCCTCCGCAAGGATGAAGACGTGATCGATTCCGTTGCCCATCCCGACCGGCATGTTTCGCTGGAAACCGCCCACAATTTCCGCGATCTCGGGGGCTATCCGACCAGGGACGGTCGGGTGACCCGTTGGGGTGTCGCCTACCGGGCCGATGCGCTCTACAGCCTGAACGAGGCTGACTGGTCGGTGCTTCGGAAACGCAATGTGTGTCATGTCATCGACCTGCGCTCCGAGATGGAACTGGAAACCCGCGGACGCTTGTCGGATGACCTCGAAGGCATCACGGTGCATCACTTTCCCGTGCTCGACATTCCGTGGGCCGACGCCGACACGCCTGATGTTGATACCGCGTACGAATTCCTGATGTGGGCGTATCCCGAGATGATCGCCGCGGGCGGTCATCGACTTGCCGCCGCAGTTGAAACCGTTGCCATGGTCGA
>CAYFLC010000108.1:0-5637 GCA_964343885.1 uncultured Bifidobacterium sp. | reverse complement strand
CACGAGGCACAGCCCCGCGGCCACCACGATCTCGGGCGCGATGCCGTGGTAGTCGACGGCGGGTGATGTCCACCCGGCGGCTGCGATAAGCGAGGACAACACTGGTTCAGCCTCCGATATGGGTGACGATCGAAGCGACCGCCGGATCGATGATCTTGAACATCAGGTTCGGTACGACACCGAAGACGACGATCGCGATGAGCAACGGCGTCCAGGCGATCCACTCGAAGGTGTTCACATCGTGGATGTCGCTGTGGTGATCGTCGTGGCCATGCCCATGCCCATGCGAATCGAATTCCGGATTCGGTTCACCGAAGGCCGTGCGCTGGTAGAGCCACAACAAGTATGCGGCTGCGAACACTGTGCCGAGCGCTGCGATCACCATGTACACGCGGAAGGTTCCCTCCGACAGCCCGGCCGCAGGGCTGTACGCCGAGAGGATCGCAGGGAATTCACCCCAGAAACCGGCGAGACCGGGCAAACCGAGGGATGCCATCGCACAGAATCCGAGGATCCAACCGAGCTTGGGCATTTGCTTGAGCATGCCGCTGAGTCGCGAGATCTCGAGCGTGTGGTAGCGCTCTTTCACACTTCCTGCGATGAAGAACAACATGCCGGTGATGAGTCCGTGGGCAACCATGCCGAATACCGCAGCGTTCATACCGAACGAAGTGAGCGTCGAAATGCCGAGCATGACGAAGCCCATGTGCGCAACCGAGGAGAACGCAATGAGTCGCTTCATGTCGGTTTGTGCGAGACAGCCGAGCGCGCCGTAGATGATGCCGATCACGGCGAGGAGGCCGATCCACGGTGCCCATTCCTTCGCTGCGTCGGGAAGAACCGGGATCGCGATACGGATGAAACCGTACGTACCGAGCTTCAGAAGGATTGCCGCGAGGATGACCGAACCCTGGGTGGGTGCTTGTGTGTGCGCATCGGGCAGCCACGTGTGGAACGGGAACATCGGCACCTTGACCGCGAAGCCGACGAACATTCCGGCGAAGATCCAGATCTGCGTGGTTTTTGCGATCGCACCACCGTGTTCGACGAGGTACGGGATTGCGAAGCTTTCGGCACCGGTCTTGAAGAACAAGGCGAGGAACGCGACGAGCATGAGCGCCGAACCGAACATCGTGTAGAGGAAGAACTTGAGCGATGCGTACTGACGGTTTTCGCCGCCCCACACGCCGATCATGAAGTACATCGGCAGCAGCACGAGTTCGAAGAAGACGAAGAACAGGATGAGGTCCTGGGCCATGAACGTTCCGGCCATGCCCGTTTGCAGCACAAGCATGAGCATGAGGAACGCCTTCGGATTACCGGGCGACGGAATGTGGTTCCAGCTATAGATCATCACGAGCACCGTGATCACCATCGAGAGGAAATACAGCGGAAGGCTGATGCCGTCGATGCCGATGTAGTAAGTGCTCTTGATGACCGAGATCCAGTTCGTACGAGCAACGAACTGCATCTTGCCGGCCTGGCCGTAGTCGAATTGCGTGAGCGTGTACACGCCGACGCCGAGCGTTGCCAGTGCGGTGATCAGTGCCACCGCCTTGATCAACTGTTCTTCCACCTTCGGGATGAACAGCATCACCAGCACACCGGCTAGCGGTAGGAAGGTGCCGACGCTGAGCACCCAGTTGGCGTCACGGAGTTGGTCCATGCCGAATTGCTCCTCAGGTGTTGATGATGATTAGGACGAGGCCAGCTACCGCCGCTGCGGCGAAGAGCAGAGCCCCGTATTGGTTGACTTTTCCTGACTGAACGGGACGCAAAGCGCCGCCGGCTCCGCGGGCAACCGCGCCGGATCCGTTCACTGCTCCGTCGACCACTCGCTGGTCGACGTTGCGATACACCCAACGGGCAACGGCCTTGGTGCCGATACCGGCACCGTTGACCACGCCATCGAGAACGTTCTGGTTGATCCAATAAGCACCCTTGGCGATCGGGTGTGCGATACCGCGAACGATGACCTTCTCGTAGAGATGGTCGAGGTAGTACTTGTTCACGAGGAACGCGTACCCGGCCGCGAGCAACTTGTTGCGCTTCGTCAGACCAACGAGTGCTCCGGCCTTCTTGGTATACAGCTGCACGCTGACCAACCAGCTGAGGATGATGCCCGCGAGCACGATGAGCATCGAGAGGCCGGCCTTCGACCACTTGAACGGCGCGTGGTGAATGACGGGCGCGTAGCAAACACCGGCTTCGGGTGTCGAGGTTCCGCACACCGAATCGTGGCCGTGCTCGCCCGCCGCCGTCGCTTCGGCAGGGGCCGCGGTTGCCATCAACGGCGCCTCGGCCATCTTCGCCCCGGGTGTTGGTTCACCGGCAGCAATGGTGTCGGGTGTTGCTGACATGAGAACCGGAGCCGGAACTGTGTCGGCCGTGCGACCCGCGCGAAGCTCGCCCACTGCAGCATGGTCTTCTGCACCGACGACGACCGAGCGGGGCTCGATCCACTTCTTCATGTTCTCCCACTTCTCACCGAACGGCGTGGCGTTCAAGAGGCCCGCGCCAATGGCCAACGTGGCGAGGATGATCAACGGAACGGTGATGAGTGCGTTCGATTCGTGCGGCCCATGTGATGCGTGAGCATCGTGCTCGTCATGCGCAGCGTGACCGTGGTCGGCGTGCGCGTCATGGCCATGCCCATGGTCTGCCGCATGCGCGTCGTGTTCTTCTTCGTGGTGTTCGCCGGCCGCGGCGCCACGCGGTTCACCGAAGAAGGTGAGGTAAGTCGCACGCGTCATGTAGGCGGCTGTCATGAATGCGCCGACAAGGCCGACGATCATGAAGGCGTTGTAACCATTGTGGCCGACGTTGTCGATGATCTCGTCTTTCGAGAAGAAACCCGACAGGGGGAACACGCCGCACAATGCGAGTGTCGAGATCACCCAGGTGACGAAGGTGATGGGCATGTACTTGCGCAGACCGCCCATGTCTTTCTTCATGTCGAACGAGTGGTGCGAACCGCTGTGGCTGACCGACCCGGCGCCGAGGAACAGGCACGCCTTGAAGAACGCGTGGGTGAAGATGTGGAAGACGGCCGGCAACCATGCACCAGCACCGAGGCCCATCATCATGTAGCCGAGCTGCGAAACGGTCGAGTACGCCAGCACCTTCTTGATGTCGGTTTGCACGAACGCGAGCAGCGCCGCGATCACGATGGTGATGCCACCGATCAGCGTGATGAAGTTCATGCCCGAGCCGAAGACGTTCATCCCCTTGAAGAACACGGGGTAGAGACGGGCGACCAGGTACACACCGGCAACGACCATCGTCGACGAGTGGAGCAGCGAGCTGACCGGCGTGGGGCCGGCCATGGCATCGGGCAACCACGTATGCAGCGGGAACTGACCGGACTTACCGATACAGGCCACGAACAATGCGAAGGCGCCGGCCGTGATGGCAACGCTCGACGGATTGCCGGTCATCGCCCACGCGGCGAGCCCTCGGATGCTGAAGCCCGACACGCCGAGATGTTCCTGCGTCCACGAATTCGCGCTGAAGAAGAGAATGCTCGTTCCGACCAGCAGTCCGATGTCGCCCGTACGCGTGGTGAAGAACGCCTTGAGTGCCGCGCGACTGTTGGCGCCGTCCTCCCACCAGTGACCGATCAACATGAACGAGCAGAGACCCATGATTTCCCAGCCGAGGATCAGCTGGATCATGTTCTCGGCCACGACCATGTTCATCATTCCCGCAGAGAACAAGGTGAGCGACGCGAAGAAATGCGTGTAACGACGGTCGCCGCGGAGGTACTCGAGTGAGTAGATCTGCACGAGTGACGAGATGAACGCGACGACGACGAGAACGGTCAAGGACAGACCGTCTATGTGCTGGCCGATGGTGAGCTTGAACCCGCCGCTCTGCCACCATGTCCACGTCTTCACGATCGGATCGATGAACTGCTCTTCCGAGGCGCTGTTGACACGGTCGATCCATTGGAACGCGGCGCCACCGGCCATGACGAGCGAGGCGACCATCGACAGAACACCCAGTTCGCTCCCCTTCATCGGAAGCTTCTTTCCGAAGAAGATGATCAGCGCGAACGCAACGGCCGGGATGATGGGGATGATCCAGGCATGCTGGAGGAACCATCCGGTCTTCAGGGCGTTGGCGGCGACTTCAGAGGCAGCGAACATCATCAGCCCTTCATCTCCGAGAGGTCATCGAGCCCGATCGAACGGCGGTTGCGGTAGACGAGCAACACGAGCGCAAGCCCAACGCCAACCTCGGCGGCAGCCACCGCGATGATGTACAGCGCGAAGACGTGGCCGTCGACACTGCCGTTACGCAGTGCGAATGCGAGGAGGTTGAGGTTGACCGAGTTCAATATGAGCTCGATCGACATGAGCACCATGACGGCGTTGCGACGTGCGATCACGCCGTAGACACCGATGCAGAAGAGCACCGCACCGAGAATGAGGAACTGGTTGACGAGCATGGGTCAGTCCTTCCTCGCGAGCACGATGGCTCCGACTACGGCGACGAGCAGGACGAACGACAGACCCCAGAACGGCAGCAGGTAGGGACCGAAGATCTGGTCGGAGATTTGCTGCGTCGTCACAACTGCTGCATCTTCGGGAAGCTTCTCGTCGGCGAAACCCGAGACGAGAGCCAATGTGATGACGCCGAGCAACAGGCCGGCAGCGGGGACTCCGAGCCACCACGACTTGTTGTTCAGTTCACTTTCCGCACCAATGCGCGCACGCGTGAGCATGGTGCCGAAGAGGAAGAGCACCATCACGGCGCCGATGTACACGAGGATCTGTGTGATTGCCACGAATTCCGCGGCGAGGATGATGTACTGCGCGGCGGCGCCTGCGAGGACGAGCACCAGCCACAGCGCAGCGTGCACGACGTTGTTGACGGTGACGACGCGCAGGGCACCCCACACCATGATCGCGGCGACGATGCCGAAGGCGATGTTCTGGGCGACCATTACTTCTTGCCCTTCTTGTCGGCACCGGCTTCGAGTTCAGGTGCCTCGGGTACAGTTTCCATCCACTCGCCGAGCTTCGACTTGTCGTGCAACAGGTCGGCGATGCGCGGCTCGGAGTACTCGTACTCGGGGCTCCAGAACAATGCGTCGAACGGACACACTTCGACGCAGATGCCGCAATACATGCAGAGCGCGTAGTCGATGTCGAAACGGTCGAGCTTATTCACCTGACGCGGCTTCCCACCCGCGCGACGCGGCGGCGCGAGTTCCTTGTGACCTTCGATGTAGATGCACCAGTCGGGGCACGAACGTGCGCAGAGCATGCACGAGGTGCAGTTGCCCTCGTGTAGGGCGATCACGCCACGCGCACGAATGGGTGGGGTTTCCTTTTCGTGCGGGTACTGAACCGTGTTCGCACCCTTGGTGACGGTTTCGACCATCGTGCCGAGAGTGACACCGAGGCCCTTCAGGAGTCCGGGGATCTTCGCCATTAGAACGCCACCTTCAGAACGGACGTCAGGAGAATGTTGCCGAGAGAGAGTGGGATGAGGACCTTCCACGCGAAACGCTGCAGTTGGTCTTCACGGAAACGCGGGTAACTGAAGCGCACCCACATGATGAGGAACACGAGAAGCATCATCTTCGTGAACATGATCAGCGGACCGACGACGTTCATCCAGTTGTCGATG
>CAYFLC010000107.1:0-5694 GCA_964343885.1 uncultured Bifidobacterium sp. | reverse complement strand
CGTGACGTTGGTGCCACCTTGCATGAATGTGAGTTCTTCGCCGGTCTTTTCCATACCGGTGTGCAGATAACCGATGATCGGCTTGCAGCGCAGAACGCGCTCACCCTGCAACTCGAGCATGAGGCGCAACACGCCGTGCGTGCTGGGGTGCTGCGGGCCCATGTTGATGATCATCGACTGGTCTTCGGGAACGTCGACGTCGTCGATCGACAACGCGGCGGCTTCCTTCTCGCTCAGACGAAGCACCGCGCCGACTTCGCGCATGACCTCTTTCGCGGTGAGATCGCTGCGCAGACGCATTTCTTGGTTACCTTCGGCAGTTGCTCCCGGCGTCGCAGTGATGAGCTCAGTCACGATGGGCTCCCCTTGAACTGCACCGGGATGCGGCCGATCGCGTAGTCCTTGCGCAACGGGTGGCCTTCCCAATCTTCCGGCATGAGAATGCGCGACGGGTCGGGATGTCCGTCGAACTTGATTCCGAACATGTCGAACACTTCGCGTTCCATCGCTTCGGTACCCGGGTACAGGTCGAAGGCTGACGGAAGTTTCGGATCGGTCTCGGGCACGGCAACACGCACACGAATGCGCTCGCGCCGTTCGAGCGAGATGAGGTTCAACACAACTTCGAAACGTTCGGCAGGCTTGCCAACGCGCGAGGCGTAGGTTGAGTAATCGACCGCCGTGAGGTCGGTGCACAACACGAACGAGTCGTCGACGAGCACCTTCAGCGTTGCGATGTAGTTGTCACGGCTCGGCTGGATAACCACCTGCCCGCGCGAATCGGAGACGGGGCATCCGTAGCGCATCGCCGGCGGCGCAGCCTGAACCGCATCGGTGTTCGCGACATCACTCATGTTCAGCGGGCTCCGAGGATGACGGGGGTGCTCACCGATCCGGCAGGAATCTCGTGAATGTGAACGTTCGCCCCGGCTCCGGTTTCCTTGCGACGACGCATGATCTCGCCGTCTTCGATCAACTGGTGGAGGGTTTCAATCGCATGAATCAGGGTTTCGGGAGTCGGAGGGCAACCGGGCGCGTACACGTCAACAGGGACGACTTGGTCGACACCCTGAACAATCGCGTAGTTGTTGAACATGCCGCCGCTGGAAGCGCAGACACCCATCGAGATGACCCACTTCGGTTCCATCATCTGGTCGTAGACCTGACGGAGTACGGGAGCCATTTTCTGACTGACACGACCGGCGACGATCATGATGTCGGCCTGGCGTGGTGACGCACGAAAAACTTCCATGCCGAAGCGTGCGAGGTCGTAATGCGCAGCACCCGTTGCCATCATCTCGATGGCACAGCAGGCGAGACCGAACGATGCCGGCCACGACGAGCGTGAACGCGACCAGTTGACGAGGTCTTCGATGCGGCCGGTCAGAAAGTTGTGCTCAAGGCCGCCGAGGCCCTCGTCGAGAATGTCACGAACGCCCATCAGGCTGCCGCCCCACTATTCGATGCGGCTGCTTCCTCGATACGACCCTCGACGCCCACGCGACGAATGGTCGACGTGACGGTTCGCGATGCAGAGACAACCCCATCGAGCGATGAGTCGAGACGACGAGAGCGTTGCGCGGGACCCCAATCGAGCGCACCGCGTGCCACGACGTACACGAACGCAACGAAGAACACCGCGCTGAATGCGAGCATCTCGAAGAAGGCGAACGAACCGAGGAACTCTCGATCGACCGCGAACGGATAGACGAAAATGATTTCGATGTCGAACATGATGAACAACATCGCCACGATGTAGAACGACACCGGAAACCGCTGCGGTGGTTCACGGCTCGGCACGATGCCACATTCGTACGGAGCTTCCTTCGCCGCGTGCGGACGCTTCGGCGCCAGAAGTGTCGACGCGATGAAACTGAGCGCCCCGAAAAGTATCGCGAGAACGAGCAGGGCGATGATCGGGAGGTACTGCCCCATGGCTCGCTGCTCCTAGACCTTCGCCGGGTTCAACTCACCAGACACGTTCTGCGTGAGGAAACGGTCACGGCGGTGCAACAGCCAACAGAGAATGAGGAAGATGATCGACGAGCCGATGGTGATGAAGACAGCCGGTTGACGCTTGCTTCCGAGGTCACGCACCATCAAGAGGTAACGGTGCGGTTGTGCGGTGTCGATAACTGCCTTCGCCGGGGCGCGACCCGGCTCGGTGCGTTGCGGCACGAGCGGCGCAATTTCGACCAATGCGTAACGAGCTTTGTGGAAGAAAGCTGTGAAGTCGACCTTGTTGGAAATCTTCGGCCAACGTTCACCGCCACGGTCAAAGACGTCGACAGCCTGGTATTCACCTGCGGCGTACTCTTTGGCCTTGTTCTGAAGAATGTCGTCGGCAGAAGCAATCGCTTGGCCACGGCGCGGATCCGCCTCGTCGAGTTTGATCCAGCCTTCGCCAACGAGTTCAGCTTCGGCTGTCGATGCGACCTTCGTTGGCTCGGCAGAATCAGACACCTTGATCGGCTCGGTCAGCACCCCGGCCTTGTCGAGCAGTCGTGCATCGCGCACGATCGAGATGGGTGCGGCGGGCTTCCAGGTTGCCTCGCGACCCTTGAGTCCGATGCCGTAGGTCCACCAGATCGCGCCCATCGTCGCCATCCATCCGAACAAGCCTGCGAGAGCAATCAAGAGGCCGAGGCGCGCACCGACGTTGGTTCCGAGGATCAAGTAGACGCTGCCCATCAATGTGACGACACCGATCAACACGACGATGACGCCGCGAATCTCGGGCTCCCAGCTGATGGCAAGAAGAGTCGACAACATTTAGAGGCCCCTCACATATTCAACGATCGCTTTGATCTGCGCGTCGGTGTAGATGCCACCAAAGCCGGGCATGCGTCCGCTGCCCTGACCCTGCTCGCCGTAGCGCTTGCCAAGTTCAGAGCCGGCCTTGATGAACGCGATCATGTCGTCTTGCTTCGGGAACTGACGAACGGTGGATCCACCGGTCAGGTTCGGGCCGAAGGCTCCACCGCCGGTGACTTGGGGATCACCGTAGGACCAGCCCTTCGTGTGGCAACGAGCGCACGCATACGCGCCACCATCGAGGTCGAGATTGAAGAGTGCTTCGCCAACCGACTTGTACGCACCCGCCTTCACGAGTCGCACCGCTTCTGCCTGAATCTCGTCTTGCTTTGTCTTCGGCAGGTGGCCGCCATCGCAGAGAAGCGGTTTGTCGGCTGCATTCGAGCAGTCCTCGCGCGGAATCTGAATGCTCTTCAGATATTCGAGCAGCGTCTGAATCTGTTGGTCGTTCATCGGACCACCACCAACGGTGCCCCACGGCGACATCGGCGAGAACGGTCGTCCGTACTGAAGGATGAAGCGGACTTCCTCTTCGGAGAAACGGTAGAAAACGGTATTCAATGCGGGAGCGCGCCAGCTGACGGCCTTCACTTCACCGGTCTTCGGGTCTGTAACTGCGTAGGGTGCGTTTCCACCGTTGGCCTTCATACCGCCGTGGCAACCGGCGCAGTTGAAGCCACCGTTGGCGGTGACATCGAACAACGTTCCACCCCAACTGGCGAACCGCTTGTTCCAACCGAACGTTGCTTCGGACTGGCGGTGCGGCTCAAGTACCCAATACAACGGCAGTGAGACAGTGATCACCGCGAGGAACGCAAGGCCGAGCAACTGTGTGCGCTCGATCTTCTTTCCTTCGAGAATTTCGTCGTCGTAGTAGGGCTTGCGGTTGGCCGCCAGTTCGATTTCCGAACCAATTTCACGGCGACCGCCACGGATGTTGAAAAGACCGTAGACAACCCACGCCAAAACGATGACGGCGAGGATGATCCAGGCGATGTTCGTGTTGAGTGCAGCAACCATGATCAGTGGTGGCCTCCTGCACCGCCGGCAAGGCAGTGCGGTCCTTCGGCCTCTTGGCCGGTCGTGTTCGTGCCGATCGGTGGTCCGCCGAAGACGGCACCGGTGTCGATGACAAGCTGTCCGTTGTTCAGTGCAATACCGAAGCGATCCATTCCACGCGGCGCGGGGCCGGCCTTCTTTTCACCGACGCGGTTGTACATCGAACCATGACAACCGCATTCGAACCACTGTGAACTCTGGCAGTTCGGCACGCGGCAACCGAGGTGCGGACACTTCTGGTAGAGGGCCACGATTCCTGACTGCATGCCGTTGAAAACGGCCGCCTGCTTGCCGTACACGGCCTTTGCTTTGGCGATTGAGTCCTTCGGATATTCCGTGACCCAGGCACGTGCTTCGGGGTAGTACGCAAAGCCCTTGTTCGAGCGAATGTTCTGGATGACGTCGTCGAGTTTTCCGACGTTGAACTTCGAGCCGAATCCGCCAACGTCGCCTTTCCAGAGGAAGCCGAGCAAAGATGCACCGAACGCACCCAAAGATGCGCTCATCAGCGTGATCGTTGCGCGGTTGAAGAATGCGCGACGGGTTTCGCCGAGCGTTTCCGCATCGGGCTCGACCCACTCTTCGATGTCAGTCGTCTGCGCAATGGCGACTTCGGTCGACGTCGAGGTTGCGGCGGCTTCGAATGCGCGACCGGTGGGAGCAGCAGAAGCGGCCGCACCGCGATCGCGCTTCTTTGTCTCGCGCGAGAGTGCGCCGGCACCACGAACCTCGGATTTGCGTGCGGCAGTCACGAAGACGAGTCCACCAAGCACGACGATGGCCGCGATGGCGATGGCGATGATGAGGGGAGTGCTCATGAGTTTCGTCCTGCTCCTGTCACAACTCGAAGAAGATGCCGTCGCGCCACGGGAACACGAAGTTGAATCCGGGTCCGCGGAAGAACGAACCGATGATGACGAGCACCGCCCAGAACATGAGGTGCACGGTCATCAGGCTGGTGATGAACTTGCGATCCTCGGGCTTGTTCGATGGGTTCTTGTCGAGGTACGGCGCGAGCATCAACGCGATCAGTGCGACGCCCGGCAGCGTCACGCCCGCGATCATCGGGTGGAACATGGTGAGAAGTTCCTGCAGACCAAGGAAGTACCACGGCGCCTTCGACGGGTTCGGTGTCTTGTTGACGTTGGCTGCCTGCAGCAATGGTGCGTTGACGAACCACGAGAACATGAAGAGGAACGTGAGGCACGAGAGCGCCGCGACGAATTCGACGGCAAGGAGGTGTGGCCACGTGTGCACCTTGTCAACGGGCGCAGCCTTCACGTCTTGGATCGAACCCGACTTGACGACGGTGAGGAGTCGCTGCGTGTGTCCGCCGGGACCCGCACCGATGGGCACACCACCGCCGGCAGGTGCAGCTGCAACCGCCGTGGGCTTGTCGGCAACGGCAACGCCCGAGCCCGCAGCCTTGGTGCGATCAAGAAGCTGATCGGGAATGCGGTCGTTACCGGCATCACCGGACGACCCACCGCCGCCGGCCGCCTTTTCGCGTGCGGCTTGCGCACGCTTGAGAAGGTGTTCGGGGATCTCAGTCATTGGTGCATACCTCCGTCACAACGGACCCGAAATGCCGCCGTCCTTGCGGACGCGCCAGAAGTGGATGGCCATGAAGATGACGATGACAAACGGAAGCATGATCACGTGCAACACGTACCAACGCAACAACGTTGCGGATCCGATTTCGACACCGCCGAGAAGAACGAAACGCACTTGGCTACCGAAGACGGGCGTGTAACCCATCATGTTGGTACCCACGGTGACTGCCCACAGCGCCAACTGGTCCCACGGCAACAGGTAGCCGGT
>CAYFLC010000106.1:5007-5723 GCA_964343885.1 uncultured Bifidobacterium sp. | reverse complement strand
GTCCGCTTCTGCTTTGGCCTCGGTGATGGCGCGCCCGGTTGCCTTGCCGAATCGTGGACGCTTCATCGTGGCAAAGCCCCGCTCGTTGGCAAGTGTCGTGCGGGCGACGTCCCATCCCATGCCAACGTCGCCGACGACGTTGCTTGCGGGAACGCGCGCATCGGTGAGGAACACTTCGTTGAACGATGAGTGGCGGTTCATCTGCAAAATGGGTCGTACTTCGACGCCTGGTTGATGCATCGGAAGAACCAGGTAGGTGATGCCGCGGTGTTTCGGCGCATCCCAATCGGTGCGCACGAGCAACATGCCGAGGTCGGCGTGATGCGCACTGGTGTTCCACACCTTCTGGCCGCTGACAACCCATTCGTCGCCGTCGCGTTGCGCGGACGCCGCGAGCGACGCGAGGTCGGAACCCGCTCCGGGTTCGCTGAACAACTGGCACCACGTGAGTTCGCCCGTCAGTGTTGGCTTCAGAATGCGATCGTTCAACTCGTCGCTGCCGTGTTTCAACAGGGTTGGGGCAGCCAGTGTCATGCCACCTCCGAGCGGCATTCCGACTGCGCCTGCTGCGGCGAGCTCTTCGGACACCACCTTGTCGGCCCATGCAGGAAGTCCCTTTCCGAACCAACGTGGCGACCACGACGGCACGGCCCAACCCGATTCGACGAGACGTGTGCGCCACTCGCGAAGCGACAACGACGGATCCCAGTTGGTGG
>CAYFLC010000106.1:1569-4997 GCA_964343885.1 uncultured Bifidobacterium sp. | reverse complement strand
CGTCTTCGCGAACCTCCGCCTCGATCATTGCGATTCCTTCGGGGAGGTGCGAAGTCCGCACGCGTTGGCCCAGATTTCGGTCAGACGCAAAGCCGACGACTCTTCGTCGTACGTGTCGCCTCCGACGTGCACCCATTGGGCGAATCCGGACAACATCGACACCAGCGCAGCTGCTGTGAGGTCGGCATCAATGCCTTTCGTGGCAAGACCGTTGCGCTGCCACCGACGAATCGTTTCAGCAACGCGCGAGACGTGCTTTTGGCGTGATTTCAAGCGACTCTTTTGAACTTCGGCGTCGTGGGCAGCCATTTCGTCGACAAGGCGATAGAGGTCGGCGTTGCGGGCCACTACACGCAGATAGTTGCGGTTCGACGCGAGAAGATTCTCAAACGCATCACCTTTGGTGGTCGTCGAAAGTGTCGCTACTTGTTCAGCGATCTCGTGGTCGATCGTGGCAACGAGCAGTCGGAACAGCTCGGCTTTCGATTCGAAGTACGTGTAAAAGCTTCCGCGGGCAAGGCCGGCTTGGTTGACGATTCGCTCGACAGTGGTATCGGCATAGCCGAATTTTCCGAAGCAGGACCGAGCCGCTTCGAGTAACTCGTCTCGGGTGCGTTGTGCTTTCGCACCGGAAGCAACACCGGTGTTTGCGCGACGTTCCGCGCCGGTCCCGGTGGGTCGGTGCCCTCCACGGGTGGGTGTTGTGCGCGCCACGTCAGCCCTCGACCATTGCCACGTCG
Organism: uncultured Bifidobacterium sp.; assembly: GCA_964343885.1. Classification (GTDB taxonomy): domain Bacteria; phylum Actinomycetota; class Acidimicrobiia; order Acidimicrobiales; family Ilumatobacteraceae; genus F1-20-MAGs119. Next base: position 4,257 of record CAYFLC010000106.1, on the reverse strand, counting down.
GCGCGGCGAAGTAATGCCGCCATGGCCTCGATCGATTTCATGTAGCCGTCGGCCGTGCGTTGGCGCGGTTCGGGAACAAGGTGGGTGACGCCAATATCGCGGTAGTGATCGAGTTCGGCGAGGATGAGGTCATTGTCGTCTTCCAGTGGATCCCAGCGCGTGCGCATCGAAATTTCGTATTCAGGTTCGGGTCGGCCCGCACGCAATTTTTGTACGCGCTTGGCGGTGTCTTGCGGCGTGAGGAAGGCGCCGTGCCACCCGTCGCCGACGGCGATCGCACGACGCAGCGCGATATCGGCGTGACCGCCGATCCAGATCGGGATGTGCCGCTTGGGTTGTGGCTGGGCCCGAATCGATTCCATGTGAATGTCGTGCACCGGAAAGTCGATTGACATGTGGTCGTTGGTCCACACGTGACGGAGAATCTCGATTGCTTCGTCGGTGCGGGGCCCGCGTTCGTCGAACGGCACGCCAATTGCATCGAATTCCGCTTTCAGCCACCCGGCGGCTGTGCCGAGGATGAACCGGCCGTTGCTCATGAGGTCGATGGTCGCAATCGACTTTGCGACGTGGATGGGGTTGCGCATCGGAAGAACGAGAACCGTTGTGCCAAGACCGACACGCTTTGTTGCGGCGGCCACCCATGCCAATGCGGTGAGTGGCTCGTACACGTAGGCCGACGGTGGGTAGGGCGCACCGGTCGGCACGACGAGATGGTCGCTCACCCAGACGTCGGCGTAACCAAGCTCCTCTGCAAGCTTCGCGGCCCGCGCCATGGCGTCGCCCGAGGCGGCGGGTCCGGCTTGGGGAAGATGAATGCCTGCTGTGACTGCGTTGATTCCCACCGCGCGACCATAGCGCAGTTTTCGACATTGATGTCGAAAACTGTTAGTTTCGCATCATGGGCGGAGAACAAGGGGCCAACATTTTCATCGAAACGGGTGAGGGCGCGATGGAGACGTACGTGTCGTCGCCCGGCCCGAGCGTCGGTGGCGGGGCGTTGCCATTGGTGGTGTTTCTGATGGATGCGCCCGGCAAGCGCCCGTTGCTTCACCACATGGCCGATCGCATCGCAAGCGAGGGTTACCACGTGATGCTGCCGAATCTGTATTACCGCTCGACGCCGCACTTCGAGCTCGATTTCTCGAGCAAGGAATCGTTCGGGCGCATGGGCGAACTGATGCGTGCCGTTGGCAACAACATGGTGGTGCGTGATGTCGAGGCAATTGTCGCGCATGCCACGAAGAGCCCAGGTGTCGATGCCAACAACATCGGTGTGGTGGGCTATTGCATGAGCGGACCGTTTGCGCTTTACACCGCTGCTCAATTGAATGATCGGGTTCGCGCTGCGGCTTCGTTCTACGGCGTCAGGCTGGTCACCGATAAGCCTGATTCTCCGCACGCCCACCTTGCATCGGTGAGTGGCGAAATTTATGTGGCATGTGCTGAGCACGATGATTACGTGCCGCTGTCGATGGTCGACGAGTTCGAAACTGCGATGCAGTCGGCGGGGGTTCGTGGGTCGCTCGAGCGTTATTGGGGAATGCACCACGGGTTCGCCTTCGGCGACCGGCCGCAGCACGACGCCGACGGTGAGCGTCGTCATTGGGACGCATTGCTCGGGCTGTTTGCGCGCAATCTGAAGAATCAAGCCTGAGGAGGCATGTCATGTCGGGAATGATCGTTCTGGCCGGTGTCGGTGAATTCGAAACCAAGGAAGGTCGCGACGAGTGTCTTCGTACGGGTGTGCCCTTGCAAGAGGCCACACGTAACGACGAGCCCGGGTGTCTGGCGTACTACTTCGCGCCCGATCCGGTGAACGAGCGTGTGATGGTGGTGTGGGAGCTGTGGGCCGACGAAGCGTCGCTGGCGGCTCACTTCAAACATCCGAACTACCTGAACATGGGGGCAAACTTCGCGAAGTACGGATGGGTGAAGGGCGACTTCAAAAAGTACGGAGTCGACAAAGTGTCGGCTGTGTACGACGAGACCTTCACTCCGCGGGCCGACTTCTTCTGACCATGGGCGACTTCACGCGCATCGAGGCGGTCGAAGGCCATGTCGGGCACATCGTTCTGAATCAGCCGCCCAACAACTTCTTCAGCGTCGGAATGATCGGCGAAATCGCCGAGGCGCTCGAGGGTTTTGACGCCGACGATTCGTGCCGCGTGGTGGTTTTGTCCGCCGAGGGTAAGCACTTCTGTGCGGGCGCCGACTTTTCGCGGCGCGATGCGCGTGACGACACGGGCGAGTTGTACCGCATGGCGGTGCGTCTGTTTCGCACGCGCAAACCGATCGTTGCCGCGGTGCAGGGCGCCGCGATTGGTGGGGGTTTGGGTGTTGCGTTGGCCGCTGATTTTCGGTTGGTTTCACCGTCCGCACGACTGAGTGCAAACTTTGCCCAGTTGGGATTCCATCACGGGTTCGGGTTGTCGGTCACGTTGCCGCGACTTGTTGGTGCCCAACGCGCCGCCGACCTGCTGTTCACGGGTCGCCGGGTCGCGGGTGCCGAAGCGGTTGATATCGGTCTGGCCGACCGCTTGGTCGATGATGCCGAGCTGTTGCTGGCTGCGCGCGACTACGCGGTGACCATTGCTTCGTCGGCGCCGCTCGCGGTCGAATCGATCAGGGCAACTCTGCGAGGAGACATCGCCGATCGTGTGGCCGCTGCAACCGAGCATGAGCTTG
>CAYFLC010000106.1:0-1559 GCA_964343885.1 uncultured Bifidobacterium sp. | reverse complement strand
GCGCAAACGCAATTGCTCGGCGACCGAGCATGAGCTCGCCGAGCAATTGCGTTTGCGCAAGACCGATGACTTTGCCGAAGGGGTTCGTGCCACAGCCGAACGTCGCCCGGCACGCTTCAACAGATCGTGAGTGAACATGACATCAATGAATGAATTCGTCTCGGGCGTGATCCTGGCCGCCGACACCATGGGTGCCGACGAACTGTTGTCGACCGTGCAGAGGCTCGAGACGCTCGGCTACGACACCGCGTGGATCACCGACATGTACGGCCGCGAAATTTACGTGACGGCTTCGTGGCTACTGTCGCAAACATCGCGTATTCGTATTGCATCGGGCATCGCCCATATTTATGGTCGTGATGCGATCGCATCGGCGCAGGCCGGCCGCACGTTGTCGGAACTTTCCGGTGGGCGATTCATTCAGGGAGTCGGGGTGTCGCATCCGATTGCGGCGACGATGCGCGGTTTGGAATGGGAGAATCCCGTTGCGAAAGCGTCGGCGTATCTTGCGGCGATGCGCGGCGAGACGCCGCTGAATATTCGTGCGAGCTCAGAGTCGGTTCCGCTGTACCTCGCTGCGCATGGCCCGAAAATGCTGGGTGTTGCTGCGCAACACGCCGACGGCGCAAACATTTACATGCAGTTACCCGAGTACATGGCGTACGCCCGATCGATTCTCGGGCCTGACAAGGCTCTGACCGTGGTGTTGCCGTGTTGTCTGACGACCCACCGCGAAGTGGGTTTGTCGGCGGGTCGTGCTGCGTTGTCGATCTACCTGCCCCTGCCGGCCTATCAGCGGCAGTGGGCGAAACAGGGGTTCGATGAATCCGACTGGTCGGGCAAGGGGAGCGACCGACTGGTCGAGGCGTACGTGCCCTGGGGTGATGCCGAATCGATTGCTTCCCGCATGCGCGAGTACCTGGCCGCCGGTGCCTCGAGCATCGTCGTGTCGTCGATGCCTTCCGACCGGCGCGACCCGTCGACGAAGTGGCCGTTGCTCGAAGCCTTCGCTCCGAAGCAGGGGTGACGACCGAACTAAGGTGAACCTGTCAGCACACGACAGGGGGAAATCATGGGTGCATTGGGTACGCCGTATCCGCTTTTTCAGCAGGCTTGGTTGGTCAACGACCTCGACGCATCGATGAAGTATTGGCACGACACTTTCGGTGCCGGTCCGTTCTCGGTGACCGAGCATCACAAGTGCGACGAATTCTGGTATCGCGGAACGAATCAGGAAGCAGATGTGTCGTATGCGTTCGGGTATCTGGGTGACACGATGATCCAGTTCATCGTCCAGCACGACGACACGCCGTCTATCTATCGCGACATGTACAAGGCGGGCCAACAGGGCTACCACCATCTTGCTTATCTCGTCACCGACTTCCAGGCCGAGCGTCAGCGCCTCATTGACATGGGTATCGAGCCAGCGTGCGAATTGTTCGCCGACGGCGTGCATGCGTCGTACTTCGACACGCGCCACATCAACGGCGGCTTCACCGAAATTCACGGCGACCCGCCGCACATCCTGCAGATCTTCGCCCAGTGGCGCCGCGCCCACG
>CAYFLC010000105.1:0-5776 GCA_964343885.1 uncultured Bifidobacterium sp. | reverse complement strand
GCGCGTCGTAATGCGTGTGGACGTCGACCCAACCCGGTGTCACCAAGCGACCATCAGCGTCGACGACGCGCGCGCCCGATGTCGCAATGGATCCGGGTGCACCGACCTCGGTGATGACACCGTTGTCGAAAGCGACATCGGCGGCTCGCGCAGGTACACCGGTTCCGTCGACCAGGTTCGCGTTGGTGATAACGGTTCTCGTCATGCGCTTCACACTAGATGCCGTCGCCGGCATGCGGGTTCAGCAAGCGACGATGCTCAGCACTGCCGAGTGCAGCAATCCGTTCGAAGAAACGGCGGAACCATTACGGAAGGAATTTCCGCCGAGCCGGTCGGTGATGCGGCCGCCCGCTTCGGTGACGATGGGCCACAGTGCCGCAGTGTCGTAAGGCTCGAGGCCGATCGCATCGACGGCCGCGTCGATTGCACCTTCGGCCACCAGCATGTGCTGCCAGAAATCGCCGAAGCCACGCGCGCGGTATGCGGCGCGTTGCAGTTCGATCACCTTGTCGTATCCGCCCGCGTCGACCCAGCCCGAGTTCGGCGTGACGCTGACCTGTGCTTCGTCGAGCGTTGCGATGCTGCTGACGTGAATCGCACCGCGCGAATTGAATGCACCGAGGCCAACTGCGCCGTGCCAGCGTGCGCCGAGTGCGGGTGCGCTGACGACGCCGAGGACGGGCGCATCGTTCGGGTCAAGCAGGGCAATCAGCGTGGCCCATGCGGGTACGCCACGCGTGTAGTTACTGGTGCCGTCGATGGGGTCGATCACCCACGTCCAACCCGATGCGTCGGAACCGCGCCCACCGAATTCTTCACCGAACACGGCGTCGTGCGGACGGTAGTGCGCGATCGCATCGGCGAGAACCTCTTCGGTGCGACGATCAAGTTCGGTCACCTCGGTGCGATTCGTCTTCCAGTCGACCGTGAAGTCACGTGCATGAAACGGTTGCAGTGTCACGGTGTCGGCCATGCCTGCGAGGCCGAGGGCGAAGTCGATTTCTGCGGCGAGATCGCGGTCGGGCATCAGGCATCCTTCAGGAAATCGGGCGGACGCTTCTCGATGAGAGCTGACAATCCTTCGGCGGCATCGGGGCCGAGGAAATTGAGCATTTCGTAGGCGAGGCTTGCCTCGAAATTCGGTAGTGCCTGGCGCAGCCAGTGGTTCAGCGAACGCTTGGTGAAGCGCACCGCATCGCGCGGCCCCGCGGCCACCTTCTGCGCCGCGGCCATCGCCGTGGGCAACACGTCGGCCAACGGCACCGCACGCGTGACCAACCCGATGCGCTCGGCTTCCTTGCCGTCGATGAAGTCGGCGGTGAGCAGGTAGTACTTCGCCTGGGCCATGCCGCAGAGCAACGGCCAGATGGCAACTGCGTGATCGCCCGCCGCAACACCGAGCCGAATGTGGCCGTCGGTGATGCGTGCATCTTCGTTGATGACGCTGATGTCGGCCATCAGTGCAACGGCGAGTCCCGCACCAACGGCGACTCCGTTGATGGCCGAAATGATGGGAGTGTCGCAGTCGATCATTGAACGCACGATGTCGCCCGCTTCGCGCATCACCTTCATCGTCTGCACGTAGTCGCCGACCTGTTCTTTGATCCACTGCAGGTCGCCACCCGCGCTGAATGCCTTGCCGGCCCCGGTCACCACGACTGCGCGAACTGAGGGGTCGCGGTCGACGTCGCGGAAGATGCGTGACAGTTCGTCGTGCATGCCCGCATCAGTGGCATTCAACTTGTCGGGATTCGACAACGTGATGAGTAGTACCCCGTTGTCGTGGGCCTCGAACGACAGTCGCGAGTAGCTGGCGTAGCGGGAAACGTCGGGCGTGGTCACACCCGCGACGCTAGGCGATTCAGCGCTGTGCGGCGGTGCGGATTGCGCCGGCGATTCCGGCAGCATCGAGGCCGAGCGACGCGAGGATCGCGTCGGGCTTGGCGTGCGAAATGAACTGTGTCGGTACGCCGAGGTTCGTGACGCGGGGTGCCGCGCCACCGACGGGAACCGTGGCCTCGATGGCCTGAGCGATCGCGGCGCCGACACCACCTTCGACGAGACCGTCTTCAAGAGTGATCACGGCGTCGGCCGAGGCAGCCGCCGCGATCATTGCGGGGTCGAGTGGTTGACACGAACGCACGTCCCAAACCTCGACGGCTACGTCGGCGTCGAGCGACTCGACGGCCTTCAGGGCATTGCCAACCATCTTTCCGATGGCGAGAACGCACACGCGCTGCGACGAACCATCGCGCGTCAACAATCGTCGCGCAAGGAAGCCCGAGCCGACCTCGTTGTCGGCCACTTGACGTGCGGCTCCCTTCGGGTAGCGAATGGCGATTGGTCCGTCGTTGACGGCCTGCATCGCGTCGTGGAGCATTTGCTGCAGTTCCTGCGCACTCGACGGCGCGAGCACACGCATGCCGGGCACCTTCGACAACAGCGTCATGTCGTATACGCCGTGGTGACTGGGGCCGTCGTCGCCGGTGATTCCCGCGCGGTCGAGACAGAACACGACGGGCAACTTGTGCAGTGCGACGTCGTACACGACCTGGTCCCATGCGCGCGAAAGGAACGTGCTGTACAGCGCAACAACGGGGCGGAGTCCCGACATTGCCATGCCGGCCGCCGCGGTGACCGCATGCTGTTCGGCGATGCCGACGTCGAAGAAACGATCGGGGAAGCGCGACTCGAACGGCAACAAGCCGGTTGGTCCGGGCATCGCCGCGGTGATGGCAACGACACGCGAGTCGGCGTCGGCCTCTTTCAGGATTGCATCGGCGAACGCCTGCGTGTAGCCCGTGAGCACGGCCTTTGGCGGGCCGCTGAGCGGGTCGAACACCGGTGCGTCGTGCAGGTGCTTTTCATCGTCATCTTCGGCGGGTGGATAACCACGACCCTTTTGCGTGACGACGTGCAGCAACACCGGCCCTTCTTCCGAACGCTGTTCGGCTGCGCGCAAACCACGCTCGACGGCTTCGATGTCGTGTCCGTCGACGGGGCCGATGTAGCGCACGCCGAGTGCCTCGAAGAAGCCCGGTGGCTGCAGAAACTCGCGCACCGCGGCCTTTACTGCTTCGACACTTCGCTCGGCTTGCTTGCCGACGGCGGGCAGTTCGCGAAGGAACTGCTCGATACGGCGCTGGCGCTTCACGTACGTGGGGTTGAGGCGGATGTTCGTGAGCGTGGATGCCAACTTGTCGGCAACCTTGTCGGCGAAGTGAACGTCGCGTTCGGCTTCTTCGTCGGTGTCGAGTGCCGACACGGTGAGCGACGAAATCGTTGGCGCGTAGCTGCGTCCGTTGTCGTTCAGAACGATGACGACGCGTTGAGCCGAGTGGCCGAGGTTGTTCAGCGCTTCGTACGCCATGCCGCCTGTCATCGAGCCGTCGCCGATGACGGCAACGATGTTGCGGTGTTCGGGCGTGTTGCCGTGATGCAGTGCATGGTCGCGCGCCACCGCCATGCCGTACGCGTACGACAGCACGGTCGACGCGTGGCTGTTCTCGATGAAGTCGTGCTTGCTTTCCGCACGGTTCGGGTAACCCGACAATCCTTCGGCCTGGCGCAGCTTGGTGAAGTCGCCCGCACGGCCCGTGACCAACTTGTGCACGTAGGCCTGGTGGCCGGTGTCCCACAAGATTGCATCGGTAGGGCTGTCGAACACGCGGTGCAAAGCGAGTGTGAGTTCAACTGCACCGAGGTTGGATCCGAGGTGACCACCGGTTTCCGAAACGGCCTGAACAATGAAATCGCGGATTTCGCCGGCGAGCTCGTCGAGCTGCGGGTAGGTCAAGGCGCGCAGGTCGCTCGGCTGGCGCAGGTCGGCGAGTTTCATGACGAAATGACGCTACCGCCCGACCTTGGACCGACGGATACTGTGAATCCATGCAGATTCCGACCTTTTCTCTCTCCGGCAAGACCGCACTTGTGACGGGTGGCAATGGGGGCATCGGCCTCGGTTTCGCGCGGGGTCTCGTGGCCCACGGGGCCAACCTTGTGATCTGGGGCACCAACGAGGAAAAAAACGCCGCCGCCACGGCCGAACTCACCGCTCTGGCCGCACAAACGGGCAAGTCGGCGGTCGTCGCCCGGCGCTGCGACGTAGGCGAGCAGGACCAGGTGGTGGCTGGCTTCGCCGCCGCCGCTGAACAGTTCGGTCGCATCGATGCCGTGTTCGTGAACGCGGGAATCGCCGGACGCGGCATTCCGTACCACGAGATGCCCGCCGACGAATGGCACCGCGTACTGCGCGTCAACCTTGACGGCGCGTTCTACACGTCACAGGAAGCGTGCCGTCACATGATGGGCAAGGGTGGCGGTTCGATCGTGTTCACCACCTCGGGCTCGGCGCTCTACGGCGCGGCGCGCAGTCAGCACTACGGCGGTTCGAAGGCCGCGCTCCTGTCGATGTCGAAGGCCATCGCCGTGGAATACGCGCGTTACGGAATCCGCAGTAACTGCGTCCTGCCGGGTTGGATTGAAAGTGACATGACGCACCGCCAACTTGAGAGCGATGCGTTCGGCGCAAAAGTTTTGCCGCGCGTTCCGTTCCGGCGGTGGGGCGACGCCAATGACTTCAGTGGGGTCGCCGTGTACCTGGCCAGCGATCTCGCGAGTTACCACACGGGCGACTGCATCACCATCGACGGCGGCTATCACTCGTTCTGAGCATCACACGCTGACGCGAACTACGACGACGCGAGAAGTCGTTCGTAGCGCCGGTCGAGGCGGTTCTGGTTCCAACGGTGCAACAAGGTGCCGAGTGCGAGTCCAACCAACAAGAACACCTGACCACCGATGCCGTCGAGCCAGTAGTGGTTGGCCGTCACCACGATGCAGAACAACGTGAGTGCCGGATACAGCAACACCGCCGCCTTGATCCAGCGTCGGCGGGCGAGTGGCCACATCGCGAGCGCGCACCAACTTGCCCAGCCGATGTGCAGGCTCGGCATTGCGGCGTACTGGTTCGACATCTTGGCTGCAGCGCCCGAACTGAAATCCCATGGTCCGCCGTAAACCTCGAGAGTGTCGACAAAACCGAAGTTCTCTTTGCCGCGTTCGGCGCCTCGCTCGGGTGCGGGAATGCACTGACCGCCATGGCCGACCGGCGGGCACGGTGCATCGAGAAGACGCGGGGGCATCAACGGGAAGAGCGAGAAGCCGGCGATCGCGAGGCCCGTGGTGATTGCCAGTGCGTTTCGGTATTGAGGAAACACGTCGGGTCGTTTGCGGTACAAAACGATGAACACGCCGATCGTCACGATGAAGTGGGCCGTGCCGTAGTAGGTGTTCAACACTTGCAATAGCCAGTGATAGGGGAGGAACACCTCTTGCACCGACTCTTCGTGGAAGAGTCCGATCCAGCGTTCAAACCGCACGACACGCATCGCATTGGTGAATGCGCGAACGGGTATCTCGCGGCCGTTCACGATGTCAGAGCCGAATTGGTTGCGGGTGAAGGTGTAGACGGAATAGAAGGCGCCCATCAGCATCGCTTCTTTCCACCACAACCGCTTGTGGACACGCCCGACAGGGCTGAGATCCACCTCGCGGGTGATGTCCTTTTCCGCTCCCACGTCATGGAAGGTTAGGCAGATTGGCAAGTAACGTCAGCACTCATGAGCAGCCCTCTCCTGGAACAAATCGGTGCCGACGTGATCGAGAAAGTGCTGGCGCGGGGTCGCGGCACGGGTGCCGAATTCTCCGAGATCTTCATCGAGGACAAAAGGTCCACCTCGGCCGGGTTCGATGACGGCAAGGTCGAGCAGGTCAC
>CAYFLC010000104.1:0-5821 GCA_964343885.1 uncultured Bifidobacterium sp. | reverse complement strand
TTGAAGTGCGGCCGATCAAGCAGATGAGCGGTGGCGCCAACTTCAACGAAGTGTTCCTCACCGACGCCCGCATCCCCGACGAATGGCGCCTCGGCCCGGTTGGTGAAGGTTGGCGTGTCGCGCTCACGTGCCTCGGCTTCGAGCGCGACCACTCGAGCAGTTCATCGAGCAGCCACACCGGCGGAACCTTCAAGCAGGTCGTTGCGGCTGCACGCTGGGCCGGTCTTCTCGACGACCCGATCATTCGCCAAGAGATCGCCAAGTTGTACGCGATGTTGCGCACCGCGCAGTACACCAACCGCCGCGTTGCCGCCGGCCTCCGTGCGGGTCAGACGCCCGGCCCCGAAGGTTCACTCGGCAAGTTGATGTGGACCGCCGGTATGACCAAGACCGGCGATGTGATCGCACAGATCCTCGGTGCCAAGGTGGTCGTCGACAACGGCGAATGGGGAACCTACGCGTGGAGTGAGCACATCCTCGGCGCACCGGGATACCGCATCGCAGGTGGCAGCGACGAGATTCAGCGCAACATCATCGGCGAGCGAGTTCTCGGCCTTCCGGCTGAACCGCGCGTCGACAAGGACATGGCTTTTTCGGAAGCCCAGCGCGCAGCGCGCAAGAGCTGATGTTCCGGCCCGATTCGGGCCGTCAAACAACGTCAGTCGATCGAGCCGATTTGGGTGCCGACCTCGTAGGTCTCGCCCTCTTCACCGCTGATGTGAACGACTCCGGCGATTGGCGCCTCGATGTCGTTTTCCACCTTGTCGGTCTCGAGGCGGTACAGCACGTCGCCGGGAGCCACTTCCTGACCATCCTCGACGAGCCACTCCACGAGGGTTCCCTCGGTCATCGAAACGCCGAGCTTGGGGATGCTGATGGGGGTAGACATGCCCACCTTTCTACCCGTTCCGGGTGGCAGGCTACGAATCATGAACGCCTCCCCCGCGAACACTTCTGCCGACGACACCCTGCTCCCGTGGTGGATGAACCCGGTGAACATCGTGCTCATGGTCGTTGCCGCAGCCGTGCTGGTCGGCGCGATCGGCTTCGTCGTCGGCGAGTCGCGGGGCAAGGGCACCCACAACGGCGCCGACATCGGCTTCCTTCAGGACATGCGCATCCACCACGAACAGGCCGTCAACATGAGCCTCATTTATCTCGACGTTTCAGCAAAGGGCATGGGTGACGGTTCAGAATCACGCGGCACGTTGCGATTGATCGCCCGCGAGATCATCGTCAACCAATCGAACGAATCGGGTCGCATGGTGCAGATGTTGCGCCAGTTCGGCGCGACGGAAACGAACGAAACAGATCAGGTGATGGGTTGGATGGGCGAACCGACTCCACTCGACAAGATGCCCGGCCTCGCCAGCGATGCCGAACTGAAGACCCTGCAGGAATCACGCGGAGCCGCAGCCGACAAGATGTTCGGCGAATTGATGATTGCCCACCACAAGGGCGGCATCCACATGGCCGAGCACGCGTCGATGCACGGCAGCAACCACGAAGTCACGACACTCGCTGCAGCCATGGTGAAAGCCCAGACCGGAGAGATCGCAGAAATGGAAAAGCTCCTGGCCGCCATCGGCTAGGAGCTTTTCCTTGACTTGCTTGTCGTGAATTACTTGTTGGTCTTCTTGACCGCAGCAACGACGTCGTCGACCTGCGGCAGGAACGCCGTCTCGAGGTTCTTCGCGTAAGGAATCGGGATGTTCTTGCCACCGACACGCTGCACCGGCGCGGCGAGGGTGCCGAACAGTTCTTCGTGAATGCGGCTCGACAATTCGGCACCGAAGCCACAACGCGTGACCGCCTCGTGAACCACGACGGCGCGCTTGGTCTTGGTGACCGAGGCCATGACCGCTGCTTCGTCCCACGGAACGATCGAACGCAGGTCGATGACTTCTGCACTGATTCCCTCGGCCTCGAGTGCGGCAGCTGCTTCCTTGCAGGTGTGCACTTGGCGGCCGTAGGTGATGAGCGAAACGTCCTTACCCTCGCGCACGGTGTTCGCCTTGCCAAGCGGCACGCGGTAGTCGCCGGCCGGAACATCGCCTGCGTATGCGGGGTCCCAGTACATCAACATCGGCTCGACGAAGAGCACCGGATCCGGATCGAAGATCGAGCTGATGAGAAGACCTTTTGCATCGGCAGGGTTCGAAGGAATTGCAACCTTCATACCCGGCGAGTGAACGGCGAAAGCCTCGAGAAGTTCCGAGTGCTGTGCACCGAAACCACGGCCAGCGCCGGCGCTGGTGCGAATAACCATCGGCACGGTGGTCTGGCCGCCCGACATGTAACGGATCTTCGCGGCATGGTTCGTGATCTGATCGAGACACACACCGATGAAGTCCATGATCATGATTTCTGCGACCGGCTTGTACCCGGCGATGGCTGCACCGACGGCTGCACCGATGATGGCCTGCTCGGAGATCGGTGTCTTGCGAACGCGATCGGTGCCGTACTTCGTGGACAGACCCTTGGTGATCTTGTAAACGCCACCCGAGGGTTCGGCGATGTCTTCACCGAGCAGGAAGACCTTTTCATCAAGGCCCATTGCGATATCCATGGCCTCGTTGAGGGCCATTCCCATCGGCATGACGCGGGGTTCAGTCGTTGTCATCGTGCATCCCTCACTTGATGATTTCTTCGTAGACGTCGGTGTAGAGCTCGTCGATCGGCGGCTCGGGGCTGTTCATCGCGAACTCGACGGCATCGTCGACGAGTGCCTTGATTTGGTCTTCGATTTCAGCAAGCTGCGACTCGTTGGCGTGGCCGTTGTCGAGCAACCACGCGCGGAACGCCGGCAGCGGGTCGGCCGCCATCGCGGCCTTGCGCTCTTCTTTCGGCATGTACTCCATCGCGTCACCCATGAGGTGACCCCAGAAGCGGTAGGTGCGGGCCTCGATGAGGGTGGGACCTTCACCCGCGCGGGCGCGGGCAATTGCCTCGCCGGCAACCTTCCACATCGCAACAGGGTCGTTGCCGTTGACGGTGACACCGGGCATGCCGTACGACGTGGCGCGCTCGGAGATGTACTCGACACCGGTCGACATCGCCATCGGCGTGTGCTCGCCGTACAGGTTGTTCTGGCAAACGAAGATGACCGGCAGTTTCCACACTGCGGCCATGTTCAGGCCTTCGTGGAATGCACCGATGTTCGAAGCTCCGTCGCCAAAGTTGACGACGGTCACCTGATCGGTACCGGCCATCTTGGCCGCGAGACCGAAACCATTGGCAATGGGAATGCCCGCACCGACGATGCCCGTGGTGACCATCAGACCCGACGCGGGGTGCGTGACGTGCATCGGGCCACCCTTGCCCTTGCAGGTTCCGGTCCCTCGACCGAGAAACTCGGCCCAGAGTTCGCGCATCGGCACACCCTTGGCGATGTGGTCGTGCAGACCGCGGTAGATGGTGACGACGTAGTCGTCGGGGCGCAGGTGCACCGCGTAACCAGCGCTGATGCACTCTTGTCCGCGGGGCGAGTAGTAGATCAGCTGGACCTGACCGCTGGTCAACATTGCGCGGAAGCGCTCGTCGGCGGTCTTGATCTTCTGCTGGATTTCGAACATCCGGAGGAGCGCATCGCGATCCGGTGCATCGGGACGGTTCGTGGTTGCCATAGGGCTCTTTCCTATCAGAAACCGCCCCGTATCTATGGGGTCGAGACATCGATGGGGTCGAAGTTGCTACCGATCGAGGAGTCGCCGCAGATGTGCCGTCAGTTCGACGGGCTTGTCGCCCTGGATGCTGTGACCGGCACCTTCAATCACCACGACCTCGGCGTTCGGCCTGCGTCGATGCAACTCGGCCACGTCGGCATCGTCGACCACCGGCGAGAGCGACCCGCGGAACAAAGTGACCGGGCAGGTGAGTTGCGAGACGATGTCCCACAGTTCCCCGAGTGCGGCCGACTGAATCGGCTCGGTGCCTTGGGTTGCCTCGCGCACATGGCTTCGGCGGTCGTAACGCCATTGCCACGAACCGTCGTCGAGTTGCTTCGCGTTGTGGAGAATCCCCCGACGCAACGACGAGACGGTTCGTGTTGGATTGTGCTCGATCGTGCGTGCGAGAAGATCGTCGAACGAGGCAAAGCTCTGTGGGCCGTTGACGAAGTCGAGTACCGCCTTCGCCTTGGTTCCGGTGACACCAGGAGTGATGTCGACGAGAGCGAGTTGCCTTACCAATTGCGGATGACGCCCCGCCAGGGCGAGCGACGTGAGACCCCCGAGCGACATTCCAACCACAACGTCGGCGGTCGGCGCGTGCGCAGCCAACACTTCGGCCACGTCGTCGGCCATGGAGGAAGGGGAATACGCGGCATCATCACGCCAGTTGGAATGGCCATGGCCGGGGAGATCGACGGCGATCAACTGCTCACCGAGTCCGAGCGCAACCGTGTCCCACGTGTGTGCGTTCTGTGAACCACCGTGCACGAGAACGAGTCGCGGCTCACCGTTTCCCCACTTCAGAAAACTGACTGTCCGGCCGCTCGACAATCGATGATTGACCCGTTCGACAATCGGGTGGGGCGAGACGTTGAGTGCGTACTCGGTGATGTTCTCGTGGAACAGTCCGAACTCGTCGTAACGCACACGCTCGGTCATGTCATCCTCCGATTGATGTGGGCGAAACGACGGTGGTCGTTTGCTCGGGCACAGTCGTCGTTTGCTTCGACTTCTTCGGCGTCGACGTGGTGGTGTCGACCGGGATCGTCGTCGAAGTCGATCCAACCGTCGTCGTCGTGGTGGTCGAGCCAGGCTCGGACGTCGTGGTCGTGTAGTTCGGGTCGGGTCGGTCGGCCGGCGGCAAAGGTGCCCCGTAATCTTCGGGTTGCTTCACGCCGTCGAAAACGTAGACGCGGTCGCCGTATGCGACGAGTGACGGGAAGTACTCAGAGATGAACATCGGAATCCGTACGCAACCGTGCGACGCCGGCCGGATCGGAACTTGCGCCGCGCCGTGCACGGCGATGCCGCCGTTGAAGTACACGGGGTTCCACATCGTTCCGAGCTTGCTCTGCCGTGTGCCCGGCTTGCGGTTGTAGAAGTAGAAGAGGCCACCGGGCGTGATCGCCTTACCACAAATGCCCTTCGTGATGGCTTCCTTGCCGTTGAGGTTGCCCTGTTCACCCGGATCGATCGTGACCGCCTCGCACCAGTCTTCGCCCGAACCGGTCGAGATGTGCGTGATGAGTGCCGGCTTGGTGACGCCCTTGTCGTCGCGCTTGAACACGACGAGCACTTGCTCGGGTAGATACACCTCGACGTGCGTGGCAGTTTGCGCATCGGGTCGACGCGGCACGATGAGATTGTCGCGTTGTGCAACTTCCCACATCTCTGGCGTGAACTTGTCTTTCACCCCGGAGATCGGAATCTTCATGACCAACTTTTGGAAGGCCCACACCGCCTGCAATGTTTGGTAGCCGAAGTCACCGTCGATGAGATTCGGGTCGAATCCGATGTCCTTCAGACGTTGTTGCACCATCTTCACGTCGTCGCCGGCACTGTCGAGCACGAGCGTCCGCTTCAGAGGAATGAACGGCTTGGTCGTCGTGGGTGCCGCGGTCGATGTGGGAGTCGTGTCGGTGGTCGAATCTTTGCGACCGGCAAAGGCGATGGA
This sequence comes from uncultured Bifidobacterium sp., assembly GCA_964343885.1. GTDB lineage: Bacteria > Actinomycetota > Acidimicrobiia > Acidimicrobiales > Ilumatobacteraceae > F1-20-MAGs119. The sequence goes on along the minus strand of CAYFLC010000104.1, from coordinate 196 downwards.
TACCACGATGAGCAGAACAGCAGCCGCGAACACGGCCGGACGCCAACGACGGAGCGGCGAGTGGTGCTGATGGTTCGGGACGTGTGCCATGGCGGGTTGCTCCCGCGAAACGGAGGGTCTCGCCGAGCCGCGGTTCAGACTTGAAGGCTACGAAGTTCCTTGCGCAGGGAGAACATCTCGCGGAGGATCTTGCGGA
>CAYFLC010000103.1:0-5927 GCA_964343885.1 uncultured Bifidobacterium sp. | reverse complement strand
AACGATCGCGACCGTCTCATCGCTGAAAGGGTGACGAAAGAGATCAACGCCCGTTTGGGTTTCCTGCTCGACGTTGGTCTCGACTACCTGACTCTTTCCCGTAGCGCCGGCACTCTCGCGGGCGGGGAAGCACAGCGCATTCGTCTTGCAAGCCAGATCGGCTCCGGCCTGGTCGGCACGCTGTATGTGCTCGACGAGCCGTCGATCGGGCTGCACCAGCGTGACAACCGTCGATTGATCGACACCCTCCATCGGCTTCGCGACCTCGGCAATACGGTCATCGTGGTCGACCACGATGAAGACACGATCGAAGGTCGCCGGGGAAGGACAAACTGATCGTTCGCGGCGCACGGGAACACAATCTGCGCAACATCGATGTCGAGATTCCGCTCGGTTGTTTCGTGGCGGTGACAGGAGTTTCGGGCTCCGGAAAGAGCACGCTCGTCCGAGACATCCTCCTTCCGTCGCTGATGCAGAAGATCTACAAGTCGAAGGAAGCGCCGGGTCGCCACCGCTCGGTCGACGGAATCGACCACCTCGACAAAGTGATCGACATGGACCAATCGCCCATCGGGCGAACACCACGGTCGAACCCGGCCACATACACCGGTGTGTTCGACAACATCCGCAAACTTTTCGCGGCAACGCCCGAAGCCAAGGTCCGCGGCTACCAACCGGGACGTTTCAGTTTCAATGTCTCCGGGGGCCGTTGCGAAGCATGTTCGGGCGACGGAACCATCAAGATCGAGATGCATTTCCTTCCCGATGTGTACGTCCCGTGCGAGGTGTGCAAGGGGCAGCGTTACAACCGCGACACCCTCGAGATCCAATTCAAAGGGAAGAGCATTGCCGATGTTCTCGACATGCCGATCGCGGAAGCGGTTGACTTCTTTGCAAACCAACCAGCCATCGCGCGCCATATGCAGACTCTCGTGGACGTCGGCCTCGGCTACGTACGTCTCGGTCAATCGGCGCCGACGTTGTCGGGAGGTGAGGCGCAGCGAGTGAAGTTGGCATCAGAGCTCGCAAAGCGCAGTACCGGCCACACGATCTACCTATTGGACGAACCCACGACGGGTCTCCATTTCGAAGACGTGCGTCGGTTGCTGACGGTTCTTTCCCGGTTGGTCGACCAAGGCAACACGGTTCTCGTTATTGAGCACAATCTCGATGTCATCAAGACGGCCGACTGGATCATCGATCTTGGGCCGGAAGGCGGTTCCGGAGGCGGAACTGTTGTCGCCGAGGGTCCGCCAGAGGCGATCGTCAAGGTCAAGGAAAGCCACACGGGTCGATTCCTGAAGCCACTCCTCGCCGTCGAGCCGACAGCGAGAAAGATGTCAGCTGCGAAGAAGTCGATCGCCGCGAAAGCGGCGGGGCCCACAAAGAAGCGGTGATGGATCGTCCTTCGGCGTCGAGCATCCCCGACGCACCCGGCTCGTATCAGTTCAAGGATGCATACGGTCGTGTGATCTACGTCGGTAAGGCCTCGAGCCTCCGGTCGCGGTTGTCGAACTATTTCCAGGATCTCCGACGATTACACCCGCGAACGGCGGCCATGGTCGCGGCCGCTGAGTCAGTCGAATGGATCGAGGTTCGAAACGAAGTCGAAGCGCTGATGCTCGAGTACAACCTCATCAAGCAGCACAGGCCGCGTTTCAACATTCGCTTGCGTGACGACAAGAGCTATCCGTTCCTGGCAGTGACCCTCGACGAGAACTGGCCTCGAGCAGTGGTCATGCGTGGACGGCGCAGAAAAGGGGTCCGCTATTTCGGTCCTTACGCGCACGCTTATGCGATACGCGAGACGCTCGACCTCCTCATACGTTCGTTTCCTGTTCGCACCTGTTCGCCTTCGAAATTCAACGAACATTCGCGGTTGGGTCGACCCTGTTTGCTGTTCCACATCGAAAAGTGCAGTGGTCCGTGCGTGGGCGAGGTCGACAAGGCCACCTACGACGAAATGGTGAAAGGTCTGATGCGGTTCCTCGACGGAGACACAGACTTCGTCGAACAGGTCCTCGAATCAGAGATGGCGCGCGCCTCGTCAGAGCTCGAATTTGAAACCGCAGCACGGCTGCGTGATCGTCTTGCCGCCATCCGTCGGGCGATGGAAAAACAGCAGGTCGTCGCCGAGCGAAGTGAAGACATCGACGTGATCGGAATCGCAGACGACGATCTCGAGGCTTCGATTCAAGTGTTCTACGTACGTCACGGTCGAGTGGTCGGACGCCGAGGATTCATCGTCGACAAGATCGAGGAACTGTCACCGGGAAACCTCGTCGATCGAGTGCTCGAAGAGTTGTACGGCGATGAACCCGCGATGGGTTATCCGAAGTCGGTTCTCGTTCCGGTACCGTCGGCTGACGAAGCGACATACACGGAATGGCTGTCGGCCATGCGGGGTAGTGCGGTCGAGATTCGTGTTCCTCAGCGCGGCGACAAGAAGGCACTTCACGAGACGGTCACGTTGAACGCCCGCGAGGAATTCGTGCGCCACCGCCTGCGGCGCGCAGCCGACCACAACACGCGAAGTCGCGCATTGAGTGAGCTTCAGGACATGCTGTCGTTACCCGAAGCTCCGTTACGCATCGAGTGCTACGACATGGCGCACCTCCACGGCACCGACTATGTGGGGTCCATGGTGGTGATGGAGGACGGGCTTCCTGCCAAGCGTGAATACCGACGCTTCAAGGTCAAGACGGTCGAAGGCAACGACGACTATGCGGCGATGCGGGAAGTTCTGACTCGACGACTCGCTGCGTACGTCGAGTCACGCGATGCGCCAATAGAAGAAGCCGACGGTGGCCGTAAGCCCAGGCGTTTTTCGTATCCTCCGCAGCTTCTTCTCGTCGACGGGGGGAAGGGGCAGTTGGGAATCGCGATCGACGTGGTGCGATCACTCGGTCTGGAAGACGAGATCCCGGTGGCATCCCTCGCGAAGCGTTTCGAAGAGGTTTTCGTCCCGGGTCGATCCGAACCTGTCGCCATTCCACGAGGTAGCGAAGCGATGTTCATGCTCCAACGCATCCGTGACGAGGCCCATCGATTCGCCAATACGTTCCACCGTGAGTTGCGGGCGAAGAGGGTTCGCCAGAGTGTTCTCGATGGAATCCCCGGCCTCGGTGAGAGCCGAAAGGCACGTCTCGTGAAGACGTTCGGATCACAGGCATCCCTCCGCAAGGCCACTCTCGATGATCTGCTCGCACTGTCGTGGTTGCCTGAGGCTGTGGCCCGGGCTGTGCACGAGAGGCTGAATGGAGATGAAGCACGTGACAAATGAACCCTCGTGGGAGGCGCACGCCGACTGGTGGATCGAAGGATTCACGGGAGGTGTCGACCCGGAATACGAAGAACAGATCATCCCTCTCGTTCTTGCCGAACTGCAGGGTCACGCATCGGTCCTCGACGTGGGATGCGGCGAGGGGCAGTTGGCGCGAGCCATCGCTGCAGCCTCGTCCGGGGTTCGAATCGTTGGTGTCGACCCGACAGAACGCCAAATTGAGGTCGCTCGACAGCGTGGCGGGAAGGTCGATTATCAGGTGGCGCCCGCCGACAATCTGCCCTTCGAAGATCAATCATTTGCGGCGGTTCTCGCTTGCTTGGTCTTCGAGCACATCGACGATGTTGACGGCGCCATTGCCGAAGTAGCTCGCGTGCTGGAACCGGACGGAACATTCCTCTTCCTGCTCAACCACCCTTTGTTGCAGACCCCGAATAGTGGGTGGATCGATGACCAGATTCTCGATCCACCCGAGCAGTACTGGAGGGTGGGCGCGTATCTCGATGAAGCGGTAACTTTCGAGGAAGTTGAACCCGGTGTGCGGATTCGATTCGTCCATCGTCCCTTGAGTCGTTACCTGAACGCGCTCGCCGATGCGGGTCTGGCTCTCGAACATATGCACGAACCGCGGCCACCTCAGGGGTTCCTCGATCGCTCACCCGATTATGCGGATGCCGCAACGATCCCTCGATTGCTGGCGATGCGACTCCGCAAGATTCGTTAGCCTGTCAGCAGTGACTGACGTTCTGGTGATCACGGGTCTGTCCGGGGCCGGGCGTTCCCAGGCTGCCGACGATCTCGAAGATCTCGGATGGTTCGTCGTCGACAATCTTCCGACGGCCCTCGTCGAGCAAGTGGTCGAGATGGCGTCGCAGCCCACCGATCCGCATCACCAGCTGTGTTTGGTCGTGGGGAACGCATCGCAGCAGGCCGACATGGTCGACGTGCTGCGCAACCTTCGTGATGCCGGTCATCGTGTGCGCGTCTTGTTTCTCGATGCGTCGACCGGCTCGTTGGTGAAGCGTTACGGGGCGACGCGACGACGACACCCTCTCGATCTCGACGGTGGGCGGTCCGCGACCGAGTCGGGCGTCGCTTCTGTCATCCAGCGCGAGCGAGAGTTGCTCCAGCCAGTCAAAGCGATTGCAGATCTGGTGATCGACACTTCTGATCTCACCGTTCATCAATTGAAGGCAAAACTCGTCGAATTGTTCGGGCCGTCGTCACCCACCGACACGATCCAAGTCGGCATCGTGTCTTTTGGTTTCAAGCACGGTCTACCCCTCGATGTCGATCTCGTGTTCGATGTGCGGTTCCTGCCGAACCCCTATTGGGACGAGACATTGCGACCCCTGTCGGGTCTCGACACCGAAGTGCGTGATTTTGTCTTCGCCAATCCACTCGCCAAGGACTTCATGGACCGACTTGAGTCCATGCTCGAACTTCTGCTCCCTGCGTACGTCAGCGAAGGAAAGAGCTACCTGTCGATCGCCGTGGGCTGCACGGGCGGCCAGCACAGATCCGTGGCGCTGGCGGAACAATTGTCTGCTTGGTTCTCGAACAGGGGACTGCGGCCCCGGGTCACCCACCGCGATCTCGTGCGGGGATAGACGCCGAACTATCCTCCATTCCCGTATCGAGAACCCCACCCCCGGGGCCTTCTGGAAGGGAGCAGGTCAATGACCATTCGCGTAGGCATCAACGGTTTCGGCCGCATCGGTCGCAACTTCTATCGAGCGGTCGCCGCGAGCGGAGCCGATATCGAAATTGTTGCGGTGAACGACCTTGGCTCACTGAAGACGATGGCCCATTTGCTGAAGTACGACTCGGTTCTGGGAGTGCTTCCCAACGCCATCTCCGCAACCGATGACGGCATCAAGATCGACGGCAAGACGCTGAAGGTTCTGCAGGTTCGCGATCCGAAGGAACTTCCGTGGAAGGCTCTTGGCGTCGACCTCGTCATCGAGTCGACGGGCATCTTCACCGACCGAGACAAGGCGGCCATGCACCTCGACGCCGGCGCACCGCTCGTGATCGTTTCCGCACCGTCGAACGGGGCCGATGCGACGTTCGTTTACGGAGTAAACCACAACGAGTTCGATGCTTCGAAGCACAAAGTCATCTCGAACGCGAGTTGTACCACGAACTGTTTCGTTCCGCTCGTCAAGGTTCTCGACGATGCATTCGGTGTCGAAAACGGTCTGATGACAACCGTCCACGCCTACACGGGCGACCAGCAGCTCGTCGACGGTCCGCACAGCGACCTCCGCCGTGCCCGCGGCGCAGCGATCAACATCACACCGACCAGCACCGGAGCCGCGCGAGCGACGAGCCTCGTGATGGCAGCGATGAAAGGCAAACTCGACGGCACGGCTCTTCGTGTGCCGGTTCCGACGGGTTCGATCACCGACTTCGTCGCGAACCTGAAGAAGCCCGCCACGGTCGACGAAATCAATGCCGCTTTCAAGGCGGCTGCCAATGGCCCACTCAAGGGAGTTCTCGAGTACACCGATGCCCCGATTGTGTCGAGTGACATCGTCACGAATCCGCACTCGTGCATCTTCGACAGTGATCTCACGATGTCCATGGGCACCATGGTGAAGGTTCTCGGTTGGTACGACAACGAATGGGGCTACGCGAACCG
>CAYFLC010000102.1:4763-5996 GCA_964343885.1 uncultured Bifidobacterium sp. | reverse complement strand
TTCCTTTCACTGCACGCACGCGTGCTTCGCGATCGAGTTTGGGAAGCGCGATACGGCCGGTTCGTTGAAGTTCAACGATGCCGTATCCACGCATTAGCTCTTCGAAGTCGTCCAACTTGTCTGGCGAGCCTTCGAGAGAAAGTGTGAGCGCATCAACACCGACGGCCAGAACCTTGGCGTCGAAAATGTTGGCGAGCTCGACGAGTTGTCCGCGCACCTCGGCACCGGCGCGAACCGTTGCGATGAGGAGTTCACGCTCGACCGACTTTGACGGGTCGAGTTCGGAAATGCGAACGACTTCGATGAGTTTGAACAACTGCTTCACGATCTGTTCGAGCGGCGTGTCTTCGACGTCGACGACGATGGTGATGCGGCTGAGATCGGGGTCTTCGGTCGGCGCAACAGCCAACGAGAAGATGTTGTATCCACGACGAGCGAACAAGCTGGAGACGCGCGCGAGCACGCCGGACTTGTTCTGAACGAGAACGGAAAGAATGTGATGACGGGGCTTGCTCATGTGATTGCTCCTTGTGTCCCGCCCCCGCTCAGCGCAGGAACTCTTTCTTTCCGGCCTGCGACGGCGGCAACAGCACGTCGTCGTTGCTGGCACCAGCGGGAACCATCGGGAACACCTTCTCCATCTCGGCGACGCGGAACTCGACGACGACCGGCTTGTCGTTGATGCCGTTGGCCTTGGCGATTGCCGGCTCGACTTCCTCGGGCGATTCAACGCGGATGCCGACGCATCCCATTGCTTCGGCCCACTTCACGAAGTCGGGAACGCCACCACCGAGGTCGACCTCGCTGTAACGCTCGCCGTAGAACATTTCCTGCCACTGGCGCACCATGCCGAGGTACGAGTTGTTCAGAATTCCGACCTTGATCGGAATCTTGCTGAGCGACGCGGTGATGAGTTCCTGAGCGGTCATCTGGAAACAACCGTCGCCGTCGATTGCCCACACGGTCTTGTCCGGGCAGCCAACCTTTGCGCCGATTGCGGCGGGAACCGAGAAGCCCATCGTGCCGAGACCGCCAGAGTTGACCCATGTGTACGGCTTTTCGAACTTCCAGTACTGGCTCGACCACATTTGGTGCTGGCCGACGCCCGAAACGAGGATCGTGTCTTCCGGCGCGTTGTCGCGCAACTGCTCGAGGCAGTACTGCGGCTTCAACGCTTCGCCGGGCTCGGACGGCTCGTACGTGACGGGGAACTGTTCACGCCAACCCGACACC
>CAYFLC010000102.1:0-4753 GCA_964343885.1 uncultured Bifidobacterium sp. | reverse complement strand
TCTTCGCATCGGGCGCGAACGTCGCGACCTTGCCGGTGACGCGGTCGTCGAAACGTGCGCCGAGTGCGATGAGAAGATCGCTCTTCTGCATTGCGGTGATGGCCGCCGCGGTTCCGTGCATGCCAGGCATGCCGAGGTTCAGCGGGTGGCTGTCGGGGAACGCGCCGCGCGCCATCAACGTGGTGACGACGGGGATGTTCAACAGCTCGGCGATCTGCTTCACGTACTCGGCCGCACGCGCCTTCAACACGCCGCCGCCGAGATACAGAACCGGGCGCTGCGATGAAAGGATCAACTTTGCAGCTTCCTTGATCATGCGTGGGTGGCCCTTGGTATTCGGCTTGTAGCCGGGAAGGCTGTCGGCGACTTCGTCGTCGGACGGCCAGTGCCAGGTCATCGTGTTCTGCAACACGTCTTTCGGAAGGTCGAGGAGCACCGGGCCGGGGCGACCCGTGGTTGCAATGTGGAAGGCCTGACGAACCGCGAGCGGAATGTCGTCGGACGACATGACGAGTTCGTTGTGCTTGGTGATGCTGCGCGTGATGCCGACGGTGTCGCATTCCTGGAACGCATCGGTTCCGATGGCGGTGGTGGACACCTGCCCGGTGATGGCGACCATCGGGATCGAGTCCATGTAGGCGTCGCACAGCGGGGTGACGAGGTTCGTGGCGGCCGGGCCGCTGGTGACCATGGCAACGCCGGGTCGGCCCGTGACGTGGGCATAACCCTCGGCCATGTGGCCGGCACCCTGTTCGTGGCGGACAAGGATGTGACGGATCGACGACTGCAACAGCGGGTCGTACGCGGGGAGGATGCAGCCGCCCGGGTAGCCGAACATGACGTCGACTTTCTCCATTTCGAGCGCCTTGATGAGCGCCTCGGCACCGGTGATTTTCATGGGGTCCTCCTTGCGGATTTGGTCAATTCAATTGGGTAAGAACGGGTTTTCTCGGTTTTCGGCGAAATTTCTCGCAAAAAACGTCGATTTTTGGCAACAAAAAAGGCCCCCCGAAGGGAGCCAGGCGGACGTGATATGGGACGCGCGCCTACGGAACTACTACTACCTCAGTGGTGGAAGCGATTGCGTAGGTCACGGCCGAGAGTCTGCCACCTTGAAGCGACTCGCGCAACCCCCACATCGCAGTCCCGATTCGGACGAGCTGGTGGCATGAAGTTGCACACTGAATGCAAATTCCTTACGGTTCACCTATGAAACTGCTGCGCACACCCGACGAACGATTCCAGGGATTGGCCGAATGGCCGTACGCCCCGCACTACACCGAAGTCTCGTCCGGTGACGGGGCAACGATTCGCGTGCATCATGTGGATGAGGGTCGGCGCGATGCCCGCGAGACGGTGCTGTGCATGCACGGCGAACCATCATGGGCATACCTCTACCGCAAGATGATTCCCATCTTCGTTGCTGCGGGCCACCGCGTGATCGCACCCGACCTCGTGGGCTTCGGACGCAGCGACAAGCCGGCGGCCATGTCGGACTACACCTACGAGCGACACGTCGATTGGATGTCGCAGTGGCTCGTCGCGAACGACCTGTCGAACCTCACACTCGTGTGCCAAGACTGGGGCGGTCTCATCGGCCTCCGCTTGGCTACTGCATTCCCAGATCGATTCGCCCGCATCGTCACCGCGAACACTTTCCTGCCGACTGGTGATCGCGATCCCGGCGCGGCGTTTCGTGCATGGCGTGAGTACAGCCAAACCACACCCGACTTCAATGTCGGAAACATCATCCAAGGCGGATGCGCCTCGCGTCCGATCGGCGCGCACAACGTGGCCGCGTATGACGCACCGTTCCCCGACAATTCGTACAAGGCGGGTGCTCGCATTTTTCCGACGCTCGTTCCTGCCGTACCTGACGATCCGTCCGCAGACCCGAACCGCAAAGCGTGGGAGGTCTTGATGAAGTGGACCAAGCCCTTCCTCACCGCGTTCGGCGACAACGATCCGATCACCGCGGGTGGCGACCGCAATTTCCAGAAGCTGGTTCCCGGCACCACAGGACAGCCGCACACCACGATCGTCGGCGGTGGACACTTCATTCAGGAAGACAAGGGCGAGGAACTCGCTGCGATCACGAATGACTTCATCGCCCGCACAGCCTGAGACCCGAGTCGACGGCCGTGCAGCGCGCGGCGAGCGCACACGTAATTCGATCATCGATGCATTGCATTCGCTTTTGCGTGAAGGTGGCGACGACGTCAGCGCACGATCAGTTGCCGAGCGTGCAGATGTTTCCATGCGATCGGTGTTTCAGCACTTTTCCGACATGGAATCGGTGTACGTGGAGCTTGCCGCGCGTCAGACCGAAGTCATTCGACCGCACCTCGAGGCGTTTGATACTCGCCTGCCGTTGTCGGAACGCATCGAGCGAATCGTGATTGCTCGCGACGAAATGTTCGCTGCCATCGCACCTGTTCGTGGCGCCGTCAACCGCCATCGATCGACGCGAACATCACCGTCGATTCGCGCGAATCTCCTGCGCTTGCACCGAGCACAACGCGACCAGGTCCAAGCTACGTTCCCAGCGGAAATCGGAGACGACGAGCGTCTTCTGCTTCAGGTTGACGTGTGGCTGTCATTCGAAACGTGGGAACAATTCACGTCGCAGCATGGTCTGTCACGTGCGGCCACACGGGGCCACCTGCAGAGTTTGCTGCAGTCGGTTCTTGCCCGCTGACGAGGTGTCAGCGAATCAACGAGTTGTCACACCTTCACACCCTGTAGCGCGGCAGCGGTGAGCGTGTTCTCAAGCAAGCACGCGATGGTCATTGGACCGGTGCCACCCGGCATCGGGGTGATCGCGCCCGCAATGTTCTTGACGATGTCGAAGTCGATGTCGCCGACGAGTCCCTTTTCGGTACGCGAGATGCCGACGTCGATCAGCGTGGCGCCGGGCTTGCAATGTTGCGCGCCGATCATCCGCGCCTGACCACTGGCACCGATCACGATGTCGGCACTACGACATAGCTCGGCGAGATTTGACGTTCTGCTGTGCGCGATCGTCGCCGTTGCATCGACGCCCTTGCGCGAGAGAAGGATTGCGAGCGGTGTGCCGACGAGAGTTGATCGGCCAACGATGACGGCGTGCTTCCCTGTCGTCGGAATCTTGTAGTGCTCGAGGAGGCGCAGAACGCCGAGCGGCGTGCACGGCACGAGGCCGGCCTCACCGCGGACGAGTCGACCCAGCGATTCGGCCGTCAGGCCATCGACGTCTTTCGTGGCCGGAAGAAGGCGCAGCACCGCGTCGTTGTCGAGGTGATCGGGCAACGGTTGTTGAACGAGTATTCCGTGGACGTTCGGATCAGCCGCGAGATGTCCGACGAGGTCTTCGACTTCCGCCTGGCTGGCGGTTGACGGCAGGGTTTCGTTGCGGCTCTGCAGACCAGCAGCCGCGGCGAACTTGTGCTTGTTGCGAACGTAGGTCTGGCTGGGGCCATCGTCCCCGACGAGCACCGTGGCCAGACACACGCTGGGATTGCCGGCGGCCGCGACACGCTCTGCGATGCGACCAACCATGAGGTCGCGCAGGGCGATTCCGTCGAGGATCAGCGGCGAGGGGGTGACGTCGGGCATCCGCCACACGATACGGCTCGAGAAGTCTTGCGGTCCCGACCGCGTGCCGTAGCCTGAAGAGCCGAGCCCCAGGAGGCCTGTTTCATGTCAACCAACACCCCTTCGCCCGCCGCCATCGCTCCCGCCGACGGAAAGCTGGGCGTTCTCGTCATCGGCCTCGGAGCCGTCACCACAACTCTCATCGCCGGCGTTGAACTCGCCAAGCGCGGCCAGGGTCTTCCCATCGGATCGATGACCCAGATGGGCACCATCCGCCTGGGCAAGCGCACCGACGGCCGTTCGCCGCTGGTCAAGGACTTCGTTCCCCTGGCCAAGCTCGACGACATCGTGTGGGGCGCCTGGGACGTCTTCCCCGACGACGCCTATGTCGCCGCATCGCGCGCTGGAGTTCTCGAACAGGGCAAGCACATCGAGGCGATCTCCGACGTCCTGCGCGACATTCGTCCGATGAAGGCTGCCTTCGAGCGCAAGTACGCACGAAACCTCACCGGCGAGCACACCAAGGGCGACATCGGCAAGCGCGCCATGTTGAACGCCATTCGCGAAGACATCAACCGCTTCCGCGACGAGAAGGGCGTCAGCCGCCTGGTCATGATCTGGTGTGCCAGCACCGAGGTGTACATCGAGCCGTCTGAAGTTCACGCCACCATCGAGGCGTTCGAGAAGGCCATCGATGCGAACGACGAGCGCATCGCCCCGTCGATGCTGTACGCCTACGCCGCGCTCCTCGAAGGCGTGCCCTTCGCCAACGGTTCGCCGAACCTCGCCGTCGACATGCCGTGCCTGCGCCAGTTCGCCACCGACCGCAACATCCCCATCTCGGGTAAAGACTTCAAGACGGGCCAGACCCTGATGAAGACCGTTCTGGCGCCCATGGTCAAGGCTCGTCAGCTCGGCCTCTCGGGTTGGTACAGCACGAACATTCTCGGCAACCGCGACGGCGAAGTGCTCGACGCGCCCGAGAACTTCAAGACCAAGGAAGAGTCGAAGCTCGGCGTGCTCGAGGACATCCTGCAGCCGGCGAAGTACCCCGACCTCTACGGCGACGTGTTCCACAAGGTGCAGATCAACTACTACCCGCCCCGTGGTGACAACAAAGAGGGTTGGGACAACATCGACATCTTCGGGTGGATGGGTTACGACATGCAGATCAAGGTGA
>CAYFLC010000101.1:0-6004 GCA_964343885.1 uncultured Bifidobacterium sp. | reverse complement strand
AGATCGATGAAGGTTTCGGAGATATCAACGCCGTGAACCCGAAGACCCCTGCGACCGAACGCCACAGCGTGCCGCCCCGGGCCGCACCCGACGTCGAGTAGTCGTGACTCGGAATCGAGCTCGAGAGCCTCGATGAGGAAGTCAACCTCTTGATCTGTGCCCTTTGTGAACGAGTACCTGAGGTATGCCTCGCCCATGTGATCTGCCATTGCTTCGAACCAATGCCCGCTCTCGCCCACCTCGCCGCGCACGGCTCACCGCCCTACTTCGCAGCTGCCCATGTGGCACCCCACGCCGAATTCACCTCGAGCGGCACCGAAAGGTCGGCGGCTCCGCGCATGATGCCGAGAACGATGTCTTCGGTCTGCTGCTTTTCTTTCACCGGCGCCTCGACGATGACCTCGTCGTGTACCTGCAGAACGAGCCGTGCCGACAGACCGGCGGCCTCGAGATCGCGGTCGATTCTGACAAGAGCGATCTTGAAGATGTCCGCCGCCAAACCCTGGATGCCAGCATTCATCGCCTGCCGTTCACCCGCCTGCCTGATGCGGAAGTTGTCGCTCGTGAGTTCCGGAATCGGACGACGTCGGCCGAACAGCGTTTCTGTGTATCCACGGTTCCTCGCCTCGGTGACCGTGCGGTCCATGTAGGCGCGCACGGCCGGGAATGCCCCGAAATAAGAATCGAGAATCTCGCTCGCCTCGGACACGTCGATCGCGAGTCGCTGCGCCAAACCAAACGCTTCCATGCCGTACGCGAGGCCGTAGGACACCATCTTCGCTTTCGATCTTTGATCGGAGGTGACCCTTTCGGACTCGACACCGAAGACGCGAGCCGCCGTTGCGCTGTGAATGTCAACGCCCGCGGTGAACGCCGCAATGAGACCCGGATCGGCAGCCAGGTGCGCGATGCAGCGGAGTTCTATTTGGTTGTAGTCAGCGACGAGAAGTTCCGAACCCGGCGGTGCGACGAAGGCAGTACGGAAGACCTTGCCGAGATCACTGCGTACGGGAATGTTGTGAAGATTCGGGTTCTCGCTGCTGAGACGACCCGTTCGCGCGACCATTTGATTGAACGTTGCGTGGATCCGATCGTCGGATCCCACAACGGCGAGCAGACCCTCGCCGTAGGTTCCGCGCAGCTTCTCGACTTCGCGGTATTCGAGAAGGGAATCGATGAACTCGGGCCACTCGGGCTGCAGCTTCTCCAACGTCGCTGCATCGGTGCTGTAACCCGTCTTCGTCTTCTTTCCCTTCGTGAGACCGCGCTCTTCGAACAGGATCTTTTGCAACTGCGTGGGTGAATTGATGTTGAAGTCGTGGCCTGCAAGAGAATGGAGTACCCCGGTTAATTCGTTCACACGTGACGCAAGTTCGTCACGAATTGCAGACAGCCCCGTGCGATCGACCGCGATACCGCGCGCCTCCATCCGCGCAAGAACACCGATCAGTGGAATTTCCACTTCGACGAACAGCGACAACATGCCCGAAGACTTGAGTGCTGCCGTCATCGGTTCGACCAAGAGTCCGATTGCTCGTGCTCGCGCGGCGTCGCCGCCGTGAGAGGTTTCATCGCCGCCGAAATCGAGTTGTCCCGAGACGGCCGCTCCGCTGTCGGGGAGCGACACGGAGAGGTACTTGTCGACAAGGCGGTCGATTGCGTGGCTTCCGTCGACCGGTTCGAGAAGGTAACCCGCAACCGCCGTATCGAATGCGATGATCGGAAGTGGCAGACCACGCTCGGCGAACCGTCGCAGAACTTGTTTGATGTCATGGCCGACCACGCGCACCGATCGCTCGTTGGCGGCCGCAAGCAACAATTGAAGAGGTCCGCTATCAGAGGAATCGAACACCACCACGATGTCGCCGACGGCCACAACAACCGATCCGTCGCTTGCCGGAACGATGGCGACCGACGACGACGCGGTGACCCGACTCACGTATGTATCGACAGACGCAGCCGAGAATGTCTCGTAGTCGACTGACAATTCTTCGGAAGAGGGAGCAGATCTCGTGTCGGTTTCGCCGACACCGGCTGACCACCTTGCGAAAGCATCGGTCAAGCGTTTCGACATGGTCTTCATCTCGAGAAACTCGAGCAACCGTTGCGTTGCCGCCCAGTCGGGATGCGGGACACACTGGGCAGGATCAACAGAGAGTTCGAGGTCGTCGCGGAGAACCATGATCGACGCGTTGCGCAAGACTCGTTCACGCGCCTCTTCCAACGAGGCGCGAATTTTGGGTGTCTGCTTGTCGGCGGCACCGAGAATCGCCTCGAGCGTTGGATACTCATTGACCAGCTTTGCGGCGGTCTTCTCGCCCACCCCGTTTGCTCCGACAAGGTTGTCGCTCGGGTCGCCGCGCAGAGCCGCGTAGTCGACGTAACGCGCGGGGTCGACTCCTGTCTTCTCGCGGATTCCGGCTTCGTCGTAAAGCGCATAGTCGCTGACGCCACGCTTGTTGTACAGAACCCGGATGTGCGGGTCGCTGACCAATTGGTAACTGTCGCGGTCTCCTGTCACGATGACGATGTCATTACCCGCCATCTCACAACGACGCGCGATCGTCGCAATGATGTCATCACCCTCGTAACCGGCCATGTCGAGAACGGTGACACCGAGAGCATCGAGCAACTCGCGAATGATTCCCATCTGCTGGCGCAACACATCCGGAGCAGACTCGCGTTGGGCCTTGTATTCCGGAACCGCGACATGACGAAAGGTCGGCTCGGGGCGGTCGAACACGACCAACAAGGTGTCGGGCTGCTGGTCCTTCAGCAGGTTGACCAGCATCGACGTGAACCCGACGACGGCGTTGGTGACCTGCCCGCCCGACGTTGCCATGTCGGCCGGCAACGCAAAGAAGGCGCGGTATGCCAGGGAATTGCCGTCGAGGGCAAGGCACTTCATGCGTGCAAACTACGGCATGAGGGTGCCGTCGAGAATTCTCTCGGCGATGTCGCGCATTTTTGATCGCTCGGACATAGCGGCTCTTTGGATGAAGGCGTACGAATCGGACTCGGACAGACCTGCCTTGTCGATGAGCACACCCTTGGCCCGGTCGATGATCTTGCGCGTTTCGAGTTGCTCTTCGAGTGCGCCGACTTCGCTGGCCAGAACTTGGAGTTCGCGAAAACGACCGATCGCGACCTCGATAGCCGGTATGAGATCGGATTTCTGGAACGGTTTGACGATGTAAGCAAGTGCACCGGCGTCACGCGCCTGTTCGACGATCTCTCGCTGACTGAACGCCGTCAGGAGCACGACCGGACAGAGCTTTTCGGCCGTGATCAGACGCGATGCTGCGAGCCCGTCGATGCCGGGCATTTTGATATCGAGAATTGCAAGATCGGGACGATGCTCACGAACGAGGTCAAGGACCTTGTCGCCCCGACCCGTCTCGGCAACGACGTGGTATCCCTCTTCTTCGAGGGTCTCACGAAGATCGAGCCGGATGATGGCTTCGTCTTCTGCGATGACGACGCGCGTGACCATCAACCCTGGCTGTTTCCACGTGATGCGGACAACCGATCGAGGAGTTCGTCCTGCCGTGTTTCGAGTTCTGCCACTTCGGCCCGAGATCGTCGCGATGTCGGCGCATCGCCGCAACGTGCGCAGCCGCCTGACGAAATTCGTATGCCGCATCGGGCGTTTCCGAAACCATTGCACGCAGCTCATGGCTGGACGCCTCGTCTTCGAGTGCGCCGAGCTGTTCGTCGGCCACGGCCAACTTGGCGCGCGCGGCACGCAGACGCGCCGACGTCTGTTCGAGACGCCTGTTCACGAACCAACCTCCGACGTTCGTCGAATTTCCGGCAGAGTCTTTCTTGGGTTTTCGCGCCACATCGAATTTCCGTTCCGCTGGTGAGTGCGAGTTTCTGCACCAAACAAAATTCTGAATCCCAAACACTTGTATGCAAAAAGCCGCGTGCCCAAGGTGGGATTCGAACCCACACGCCCTTTCGGACAGCGGATTTTGAGTCCGCCGCGTCTGCCGTTCCGCCACTCGGGCATGAATGAATGGACTGGAAAGGCTACTGGCAGAAGGCGAAAACGGTGTCCCGAGGATGCGAACGTCTAACCTCGAACCCGTGCTCGCTTTCACCTTTCCCGGCCAAGGGTCCCAGCGTCCGGGCATGGGTCGGCCGTGGGTCGACCACGAGAGCTGGGAACTCGTCTCCGAGGCCTCCGAGATTGCGGGTCGCGACATCGGTCGATTGCTCCTCGATGCCGACGCAGAGGAACTGAAGGACACGCGAAACGCCCAACTCACGACCTACGTGTCGTCACTCATGGTCCTTGATGCAGTCGAGCGGCTGGGCATCGAACCAAGCTTCTGTGCCGGCCACTCCCTCGGCGAGTACACCGCGCTCACTGCGACGGGTGCCCTTTCCTTCGAGGAGGGCGTCGCACTCGTGGCCGAACGCGCCTCTGCGATGCACGATGCCGGAATCGCATCGCCCGGCACGATGGCTGCAGTACTCGGCCTCGACGACGACGACGTCGAAGTTGCCTGTCGCCGCGCCGACGCCGATGTGTGGGTTGCCAACTTCAACGCACCCGGGCAGGTTGTCATCGCCGGGTCTCCTGCGGGTGTTGAAGCGGCCACCGTTCACGCGAAGGAACTCGGCGCGAAGAAGGTGATGCCCTTGCAGGTGTCGGGCGCCTTTCACACACCGTTCATGACCGCGGCGCGCGACCGCCTGCGACAGGCGATCGCGTCGGCGAACATCCGCGACGCCGAAGTTGCAGTTGTCTCGAACGTCGACGCCCTTGCCCACGATTCCGCCGAGGAGTGGTCGTCGCTCCTTTCCGCGCAATTGTCGAGCCCGGTGCGCTGGAAGCACTCGCTCCTCACGATGGCCGAGGCCGGGGTCACCGGCTTCGTCGAACTCGGACCCGGCGGAGTTCTCACCGGTATGGCGAAGAGATCGGTCGATACTGCGCGCACCATCAGCGTCGCCACACCTGACGAACTCGACAAACTCATCGACTGGGTCAACAAAGCGGCGCCAACCGGTCCCGCGCCGCTCGAAGGCGAGCACCTGTTCGCAACGGAACGTTTGGTGGTCAGCCCCTGTGCAGGAGTGTTCAACCCCGACAACGGGCATCCAGCGGGAACTCCCATATCTGTGGGCGATTTGCTCGGCCGCGTCGGAGATACGGAAGTTCGTAGTCCCTTTGCAGGAATCTTGCAGAGTTATATCGCCGTCGATGGAGAACGTGTGACGCATCGTCAGCCCATCGCTTGGTTGCGGACGCACTGAACATGCCGCGCATTCCGGCCACGACGATCGGTGCGAAGTTCATCGGCTGGGGTCGCGCGCTACCTCCGAAGGTGCTCACGAATCACGATCTCGAAGGCATGGTCGAGACATCCGATGAGTGGATCCGTGAACGCACCGGAATCGAACGGCGCCACGTTGGCGGTACGACTTCCGGTCTGTCGATCGAAAGCGGCCGCCTCGCGCTGCAAATGGCCGGGATCGATCCGTCGGAAATCGATGCACTCGTTCTGTCCACGACGACACCCGATCGCACCGTGCCCGCCACGTCGGCCACCGTTCAGCACGGACTCGGCTTGAAATGCGGGGCCTTCGACGTCAACGCGGCTTGCAGCGGCTTCGTTTACGCAACCGTCGTTGCGCACGGCATGATCGCCATGGGTGCGCGCAAAGTTCTCCTCATCGGCACCGACACGCTTGCTCGCATCACAAACTGGGAAGATCGCAACACTGCCATTCTTTTCGGCGACGGCAGCGGCGCGGCGGTACTCGAAGCGACCGACGGACCAGGCCAACTGTTGGGTTGGGACATCGACTCCGACGGTTCGGCGGAAGAACTTCTGTTCTGTGAAATAGGTGGCACCATTCACATGGACGGCAAGGAAGTTTTCCGTCGCGCGGTACGGATCATGGTCGACTCGGCCAAGAAGTCGATGGCGATCGCCGGCATCACCGCCGACGACCTGGCGCTAGTTGTTCCGCACCAGGCGAACATCCGCAT
>CAYFLC010000100.1:0-6214 GCA_964343885.1 uncultured Bifidobacterium sp. | reverse complement strand
GTTTCCGTGACGATGCGTGATCCGACCGGGCCAAGCCGCATCGGAGCGCGCTGGCCGCCCACGATCTTGCCGTTGACCACCCGATACGCGGTGTTGACGGCCTCCGACAAGATGTAGGTCCACAACGGTGAGCGTCCGGCCAGGCTGGGCGCGACCTCGGTGATTGCCTTCGCATCGGCTGCATCGCCCGTCGCCTTGCCGATCAACAACTGTCCATCGGCGAGCGGTCGCACACCAATCGCGCGGGCGACATCTTGACCCGTTGGCAGGCCGATCTGCACCGCGCGCAACAGGTTTCGTTGCGCCAGGTTCGCCGGGCCTTCGGAAGAAACGGGCAACGGCAACAGGCTGAGCGAGTTCGTCAGCGAAGTGTCGAACTTGTAGCCCGCTTGCACTCGCGAGTCACCCAAGCCCCGTCCGAAGAAGTACGACCAATCGATGCCGAAGGTCGATGGCGACGGGCTGAAACCCACAAGGTCGACGCCCGGCGTGCCGAACGTACCGGTGAAGACGGGGAGTCGATTCGTGGTGTCGTTGATGCGGTAGAGACCACGCACTTGCGAGTGTCCGAATCGATAAGCCGCGACGGAAAACTCGACGGGCATCTGCTGACAAGCGTCGTAGAAGCGTAGGTTCGGTGAAATGCGCCCACCACGCATACGAACGACATCATTGAAGGTCTGTCCGTCGACGATTCGCGGCAGATAGTCGAACAGAACCAACTGTTGGTACTGCTGCACGACGCGCCGCCTGGCTTCGGTGAACACCTGTGCGTTGGTGAGGCGGGGATTCTCACGTCGTACGGCGTCGACCGTCTGATTGTGAAAGCGAATGAACAATGCATGGATTCCGGCAACGATGCGGTTCTCGTCGTTGCGTGGGTCGCCGATCAGTGCCTGTCCCTTCGCGTCACGTGGCAAGTCACGCGCCTTGGTGTCGGAGCTGCCGGTCAACGGTGAACCTTCAAGCAGATGCAACGCATCCGATTGATACAACTGTGGTGACGACGCCGGTCCGCTTCCGTACAGCGAGTCGAGGTCGAGTTGGGGTGTGCGCCCGTTGACCAGCGACGACGGGGGAGTCGGCGTTGTCAGGTCATTGCCGCGATCATCGAAAGTGATGTCGTGGTCGATGAACTGGCCGAAGTATGTGTACCCCGCGGTCAGCGTGGGGTTGTCTTCGGTGTCAACCTGCCCCTCGGGTGTAGGGTTGGTTTCGGCGGGGGCAATCATCGCGGCCGACAAGGCATCGATTTCCGCACGCGTGAACGTGGCGGAAGGTGCAGATGCAAACATCCGGCCGTATCCGTTTCCCGGCGTCGGGCACTTCGTCGCAGTCGAGCCGGGCGGTGACGAAGCGAGTGCCGGAGTTGCAATAGATAGGGCCACCGCGGTGGCGAGTGTGATTCGGGTCTTCATGTTTCTCCTTTGGGGGTCGTTGGGACGACCGTCACAGTCGGAATGAAGAATTCGTTCGGAAAAAGGTAAGAGTTGCCGAAGAGCCCCGGAATTTGGCCGTTTGCCGCCGACCTAAGGTGAAGAAATGCTTCACCCCTTCGACGACTTTCCCGTCCACCAAAGCTCGGCGCCATTGATGCACCTGGCGAGCGATGCCCCGGGCGTCTACGACCGCTACTTCTACAACGGCCACGACGACAAAGGCGAGCTGTTCTTCGCGGTCGCTTTCGGTGTGTACCCAAACAAGCAGGTGATGGACGCGACGTTCTGTGTTTCGTTCGGGGGTATTCAGCACAGTGTGCGCGCCAGTCGCCAGGCCGATCGCGACCGCACGCGACTCGAAGTTGGTGCAATTTCGATTCACGTTGTTCGTCCATTGCTCGAACATCGCGTCGTCGTTGACAATCGCTTCGGTGTGTCTGCCGACATCACATGGCGTGCGACATCGGCGTTGCTGGAAGAGCCGACCTTCAAACACTTCGAAAATGGGCGACCACAAATGGACTACACGCGCATGACGCAATTCGGTGCGTGGACGGGCTGGATCGAAGTCGACGGCAATCGCATCGAACTCGGTGATGCCGGACGCGTCACGGGCTGCCGCGATCGTTCGTGGGGCATTCGTAATTCGTCTAAGCAATTTGTCGGACCGAAAAAGCCCCCGCAGTTCTGTTGGTTCTGGGCTCCGACAACGTTCGACGACATGTACACGCACGCTGCCGTGAACGAATATGCGACCGGGCGCTCGTGGCACCGTAGCGGTGCGGTGACGGCGCGTGTCGCGCACGGTGCAACCACCACTGATTCAGTTCTTGATGAGTCGACTGTCGATCGCTGCTCCACCGTTCGAATCGACCCTGTGTGGCAAAAGGGAACGCGCTGGGTCGAGTCGGCCACTGTGACACTCGAGCGTTGGCGAGCAGAGCCATTGGTGCTGAAGTACACGCCGCTTAGCCGTTTCTTCATGCAAGGGATCGGCTACACGCACCCCACGTGGGGCCATGGTGAATGGCACGGTGAGTTCGACGAAACGCGTGATCAGTTCGTTCACGCCGAAGCGAACCCAGCCGACCCGTCGATGATTCACCTGCAAAATCTGTGCCGCGTCGAAGGAAACGGCATGGTGGGAACCGGCGTTCTCGAACACCTCGTCATCGGACCGCATGAACCGAGTGGATTCACGTCGGTTCTCGACGGCGCAAAATAGGAAAGAGCCGACCTACACGCAGCGATTGACGGTGTGCGAAAGCCCCGTGAGGTGTGACTCAAGCACGTCGCCGGGCTTCAGGAAAACGGGTGGTTTGCGGGCCGCACCGACTCCGCCAGGAGTACCCGTGAAGATCACATCTCCGGGCAACAGCTGCACGATGCCGCTGAGGTACGAGATGATCTGCGGAACGTTGAAGATGAGGTCGTCGGTGAACTCGCGTTGTACTTCATTGCCGTTCAACGTGCACACAACTTCAAGACGATCGCGGTTCGCAAGTTCCTTGGCGTCGACCAACCACGGCCCGAACGGCGAGTAGTTCCGGCGGCTCTTGCCAAGGTTGAACTGCGGCGGCTTCGTTGCCATTTGAAGTGCGCGATCGCTGATGTCTTGGCCGATGCACACACCCGCGACGTGGTTCCACGCGTCGGCCTCGGAAATGTCGCGCCCACCACCAGCGATGACGACCACCAGTTCGACTTCCCAGTCAACGGCGCCACCGACGATCGGAACGTCGGCGTTCGGATCGCCAACCGATGACGAGAACTTGGTGAACGTGAGAGGACTCTTCGGAATCTCGGCGCCGGTCTCTTCGGCGTGCTTGCGGTAGTTCAAGCCGATGCCGAACACCTGCAGTGGCCACGGCGACGGTGCGTTCAAATCTGCAACCGTGCACGGTTCGCCCGCTTCGCTGCATGTGGCTGCGAAGTCGCGCACTTCGTTCCAGCGACGGAAGGCATCGATGGGGTCGGACGAGAAGCGCCCACCGCTGGCCTGTTCCAGGTCGACGACGTTGTTGTTCGGACCGACGACCAACTGCGAACGGCCGTTCTTGCACGCGAATTTGAAGCTCATGGGCCTGACTATAGTGTGATTTAGTCAGTTGTCTAAGACAGGAGTGACAGTGCCGTCTCCGATCAAGTTCGCCCACGTCGTTCTGAAGACCCGCAAGTACCAAGAAATGGTCGCATGGTGGTGCGACTTCCTCGGCGGCAGCGTGCGTCACGGCGACGATTTCATCTCGTTCATCTCGTACGACGATGAACATCACCGTCTTGCCATCGCGGCGATACCGGGACTCGAGGAACCCAATCCGAAGGCCGCCGGTATCGAGCACTTCGCTTTTACGTTCGCCAACATCGACGACCTCTTCGCTCAGTACGAGAAGATGGCGGCAAAGGGAGAAAAGCCGTACTGGACAATCAACCATGGCTTCACCTTGTCGGCGTACTACCGCGACCCTGAGGGCAACCAGGTCGAAACTCAGATCGACACACTGTCCTTGAACGAAGCCGACGACTTCATGCACGGACCGTTGTTTGCGGCGAACCCCATCGGCATCAATGTGGATTTCGATCAGCTCATCGCTCGCCGACGTGCCGGCGCATCGATTGCAGAACTCACCGACTATGCCACAGCGGGAAAGTAAATGACCGAGGTAGCGACCGGTCGTACGGCCGCTGAAGAAAAACTCATCGGCGCTGCAGCGGAATTGCTCGCCGAGGTCGGCCCACGCGCCGCGTCTGTGCGGGCTATTGCCACGCGCGCCGGCGTGAATCACGGTCTCGTTCACCATTATTTCGGCAGCAAAGATTCGCTTCTTCGCGCGGCGATGGTACGTCTCGTCGAAAACCACGCGACCTTTGCGAAAGAGATGTCCAAAGGCGGCCCCATGCCCGCACCTCTCGCTCTCCTTCGTGACCAGTCGTATTTGCACGCTGTGATGCGCTGCGTACTCGACGGTGAAATGGAGCTCGCAACCACGGAATTGAAGGCCGGCGTGTCGGTGCCTCGGCGCGCGCTCGATGAACTGATTGCCGAGCGCGGTCTCAATGAACCTGATCCCAAAGTGCAGGCGGCACTTGGCATCGGAATGGCAATGGAAATGGGTTGGGCGGCTCTCGAGCCGTTCATCTTCGCGGTCGCGGGCGTCAGCGCCGGCGATGAGGAGACCGTGCGAAACGAAGCGATCGCCGTTCGGAACACCTTTGCTCGCAAATGGTTTGGCGGGAAGTCGTGACTGACGTTGTCATCATCGGTGGGGGACCCGTCGGCTGCTTCCTCGCGCTCCTCTTGAACGACATGGGCGTGTCGAACGTCGTCGTCGAGCGCGACGAGAAGCCCTACACCTTGCCTCGCGCCATCGTGATGGACGACGAAATCCAGCGTGCCGCACACGACCACGGCCTGGGGCCTTGGCTGCACGCAAATACATCGCCACTCGAACGCGGCGACTTTCTGGCTCCCGACGGCTCGGTAGCCATCGGCGCCGACATCCCGCCCATCGGCTTGCAGGGCGTGCCGCCCGTGGTGGTGCACTACCAACCCGATCTCGATGAGATGCTGCGCGAGCAATGCGTCGCGCGCGGCACCAGGGCTCACTGGGGCCACACGGTCACCGATCTCGTCGATCACGGCGACCGCTGTGTCACCACTCTCGACACCGGGGAATCAATCGAGTCGAGATGGGTCGTCGGATGCGACGGCGCATCAAGTTGGACACGTCGTCATGTCGGACTCACACTCGAGGATCTGCGCTTCGATCAAGACTGGCTCGTCGTTGACATCGAACTGAACGAAGACGCAAACGTCGAATTGCCCCGTGGTGTGCGGCAGTACTGCCGAACTGAACGTCCGTGCACCTACGTGCAAGGTGTGCGTCGCTTCCGTCGTTGGGAATTTCAGATCCAACCGCACGAAGACGCCAATGTGTTGAACACCGACCAAGGGCTGTGGGGCCTGCTTGCGGAATGGGTGACCCCAACGGAGGCGCGACTCGTGCGTTCGGCCGTCTATCGCTTTCACGCCGTCGTGGCGCCTCAGATGCAGGCGGGCAATGTCTTTCTCGCGGGTGACTCGGCCCACCAAACGCCGCCCTTCGCTGGTCAAGGATTGAACTCGGGCATGCGCGACGCAATCAACCTCGCATGGAAGATGTCGTTCATCACGCGAGGCCTTGCATCAGCCGAACTCCTCGACACCTACACGCCCGAACGCGAACCACATGTCAGAAGCACCGTTGCTCATGCCGTCGACATGGGGCGTCTCATCGACCAACTGGCCGGTCGAGTCAGCCACGGCGTCGATATCGAAAGTGGCTACGGTGGAACGCGCCCCGCCCCACACCTCGTCGACGGGGTCGTCTTCGGTGACGACACGCGAGTCGGCCATCAGTTCTGGTTCAACGCTGAAGTATCGAATGCGGTCAGGCAAAACGGCGCGTCGTTTGCCGTTGTCTCGGCCGAACCAATCGAGTTACCGAAAGAACTTCGACAACTTCAGGCGATCAATGTCGTCGCACCGCAAGCCGTCGGCGATGCCCACGCCGTAGTCGTCCGCCCCGACCGCTACGTCGCGGCGGTTGCGTCGGACGCTCGGCATCTCAGCGAAATTGCCGATTGGCTGGCCGAATTGTTGACTGCGAACTGACCGCAGAGATGCACCTGTAGCGTCACCCCGTGGCTTCAGTTTCTACGTACCTCAATTTCCAGGGCAACACCGAGGAAGCATTCACTTTCTACAAATCGGTGTTCGGCACCGACTTCCTCGG
>CAYFLC010000099.1:0-6273 GCA_964343885.1 uncultured Bifidobacterium sp. | reverse complement strand
TTCTCGATCTGTTTGCGAAGGTTTGCCGCACCCTCTCTCACGTCGTCGGGGTTCTCGACAAGCAAGTCGGCCGGCAGGGGCTTGCCCGCCACGACCCTGTATTTGTCGGTGTGGGCCTTCAGTGCGCGCACGGTTGCCACCAGCACCGCCGCATCGGGAACGAGACCGGACACCCGGCACTTGATGTTGAAGAACCGTTCGGCACCCATGTCGGCACCGAAGCCAGCCTCGGTGATCAGATAATCAGCGCATCGAATTCCCAGCAGATCACCGATCACCGAAGAGTTACCAGTGGCAATGTTTCCGAACGGTCCGGTGTGCACGATGACAGGAGTGTTCTCGAGTGTCTGCATGATGTTCGGCTTGATTGCATCTTTCAGGATCACCGCCATCGCTCCGGCCGCCCGGATGTCTTCGGCGAACACCGGAGAACCATCCGCTCGATAACCCACGATGATGCGACCCAGGCGTGCGCGCATGTCGCTGAGTGATGTCGACAAACCGAGAAGTGCCATCACCTCGGATGCCGCCGTGATGTCAAAGCCGGTTATCCGGCGGACTCCGTCCTTGTCTCCCCCACGACCGATTTCGACAGTCCGCAGGGCACGGTCGTTGACGTCGAGGACACGTCGCCACGTGACGTTGTCGAGTCCAAGTTGGTTCCCTCGGAACAGGTGATTGTCGACCATTGCAGCCAAGAGGTTGTGTGCGGCGGTCACTGCATGAAAGTCACCCGTGAGGTGAAGGTTCAGATTTTCCATCGGCACGACCTGGCTGTAGCCACCGCCCGCTGCGCCACCCTTGATACCGAATGTCGGACCCATCGACGGCTGGCGGAGTGAAATCACCGCATTGCGTCCGATGCGTCGCATCGCCTGGCCCAAACCCACCACCGTGGTGGTCTTTCCTTCTCCCAAAGGCGTCGGCGTGATCGCCGTGACGACCACGTATTTGCCCTTGGGACGCGCTGACATCTCGTCGAGAGCCTCGAGACGCACCTTGGCAACATGTGGGCCGTAGTGCTCGAGGTGGCCGCTATCAAGACCGAGAGTTGCCGCGACGTTGGTGATCGGTTCAAGCCTCGCCGCCCGCGCGATGTCGAGGTCCGGCGGAACCGGCATTTCCTAGTGGCCGCCGAGGTACGCAGCGCGCACGGCGGGGTCGTCGAGAAGATCGGCGCCACGGCCGGTCTTCACCACGTTGCCGGTTTCAAGCACGTATGCCCGGTGCGCACGACGTAGCGCCTGTGACGCGTTCTGTTCGACCAGCAAGACGGTGGTTCCCTGCTGGTTGATCTCGGTGATGATCGAGAAGATCTGCGCGATCAGTTTCGGTGCCAGGCCCATTGACGGCTCGTCGAGCAACAAAAGTCGCGGACGGCTCATGAGTGCACGACCGATCGCGAGCATTTGCTGTTCGCCGCCCGACAGCGTTCCGCCCAACTGCGTGATGCGCTCGCGAAGACGCGGGAACAGGTGCATCACACGTTCCATGTCGTCGTTCTTCGCCGCCGACTTGTGGTCACTGCGCGTGTACGTGCCCATGTCGAGGTTTTCACGAACGGTCATTCCGGGGAAGATTCCACGACCTTCGGGCGACTGACAGATACCCAGGCGAACACGTTGATGTGATGGCATCGACGTGATGTCTTGACCGTCGAACTTGATCGAACCACCGACCACAGTGCGCAAACCCGAAATGGTGCGCATCGTGGTGGTCTTGCCGGCACCGTTGGCGCCGACGAGCGTGACGATTTCACCCTCGTCGACAGTGAACGAAACGCCCTTCAGTGCCTCGATCTTGCCGTAGGCCACGCGGAGATCGGTTACCTCAAGCAGCATCGTCAGGCACTCCCAGGTAGGCGGCAATCACGTCGGGGTTGTTCTGTACCTCGGCGGGCGTGCCGGTTGCGATGATCTTTCCGAAGTCGAGCACGACGATGCGGTCGGTGACTCCCATGACAAGACCCATGTCGTGTTCGATCAACAGCACGGTGTAGCCCTGCCCACGAATCTGACGGATGAGTTCCATCAATTCTTGCTTTTCGGCCGGGTTGAATCCGGCGGCGGGTTCGTCGAGGCACACGAGCTTCGGATTGGTGGCCAACGCACGCGCAATTTCCAAGCGGCGCTGGTAGCCGTACGGCAGGTTGCGCGCGGCGTGACCCGCACGGTCGGCGATGCCCATGAACTTCAGCAGTTCGTAGGCACGCTCGCGCCCCTCGGACTCTTCGCGACGGTGGCGCGGGGTGTGCAGAATCGCACCGCCCACGCTGGTTTTGTGGTTCGCGTCGGCGCCAACCATGACGTTCTCGATTGCCGTCATGTCGGGGAACAAGCGAATGTTCTGGAACGTGCGTGCGATACCGCGTTTTGTGATCTGGAAGCGCTTCAGGCCGGCGAGGGACTGTCCGTCGAACATGACGGATCCACTGGTGGCCGTGTACACGCCGGTCATCACGTTGAAGCACGTGGTCTTCCCCGCGCCGTTCGGACCGATCAATCCGAGGATTTCGCCCTTGTCGATGTGGAAGTTCACATCGTCGAGAGCAACAACACCGCCGAAGCGCATCGTGACGTGGTCGAGTTCAAGCAGTTTCTCAGCCATTGGCGGCCTGCCTCTCTTCCAACCAGCGCTCTCTTCGCATGCGGCGCGGGAGAAGACCCTGCGGACGGAACACCATCACGAGAACCAGCACGACACCGAACACGAAGTAGCGACGGGTCGACAGATCGCGGAAACGTTCGGGCAACCACGCGACGATGATTCCGCCGAACATCGCGCCGTACAGGCTGCCTGTACCTCCAAGCACCACTGCAGCGAGGAACAGAATCGACAACTGCAACTGGAAGTTGTCGGGGTTCACGAAACCAACCTTGCCGGCGTACAGAACACCTGCGATTCCGCCGATGCCAGCGCCGATGGCGAAGGCCCACAGCTTGAACTTGAAGGTCGGCACGCCCATGAGTTCTGCCGCATCTTCATCTTCACGGATGGCGTCCCACGCGCGCCCAACGCGGCTGCTCATCAACCGACGCAGACAGAAAACGATCAAAAGAATGACGGTGAAGCCGAGGTACCAGTAGGGCTTGGCATCGAGCACGCCGAACTTCAACGGACCGATCTTTGGCGGGTGCTTGATGGCGTTGATACCGCGCGGACCACCCAACCATTCGCTGTTGTTCGCCGTGATGCGGATGATCTCACCGAATCCCAAGGTGACGATGGCGAGGTAGTCACCACGCAAACGCAACGTCGGTGTACCGAGGATCACGCCGGCTGCCATCGCGACCAAAGCAGCAACGGGCAGCGAAACAAGCCACGGAAGGCTCCAGTGACCCGATGTCATGATCGCGCAGGTGTACGCACCGACCGCGTAGAAGCCGACGTACCCGAGGTCGAGCAAGCCAGCGAGACCAACGACCACGTTCAACCCGCAGGCCACGAGGATGAAGATCATGATCTGATCTGTCAGAACGTTGGCAAAACTTGCACCCGGCGTGTCGACAATCCAGCCGAGCACCGGCACGTCGGGCCAGTGCGGCGCCATATAGAACGCAGCGATCAGCAGGGCAACCGACAACAGGCGAACCGGCTGCGGCAGGGCGTCGTACCACGCACGGGCGGCCGAGGTAACCCGGGTTCGGGCGCGAAAAAGTTCGGTCAGGTTCATACTCGAGCCTTCCCCAACGACTCACCGAGGATTCCGGTGGGTCGGAACATGAGCACGACCAACAAGACGACGAAGGCGATCACGTCCTTCCACTGGCCACCAAAGATTGTCGAACCGTAGTTCTCGGCAAGACCGAGCACGATGCCGCCGAGCAGAGCACCCCTGATGTTTCCGATGCCACCCAAAACGGCCGCGGTGAAGCTCTTCACGCCGAGAAGGAAGCCGATGTTGAAACGCGACTGGTCGTAGACGAGCGTGAACATCATGGCCGCACCACCGGCCATTGCCCCGCCCAAGAGGAAGGTCACCAGGATGACGGCGTTGACATCGACGCCCAGGATGCGAGAGGTTTCGACGTCTTGTGCAACTGCGCGAATTCCACGACCGAGGCGTGTGCGATTCACGAACAACAGCAGCGACGTCATCATCAGCACGGCGCCGAGAGCAACGAGTACGTAATCGATACGGATGTCAGCACCGAGGAAGTTGAACAACACCTTCTTCTCGAGAATGCGCGGCGACTTGTAAACGGTGCGCTCACCCGGACCCCAAATGGCCACTGCTTCGGCGATGGCCAGCGATGCGCCAATGGCGGAAATGAGAAAAGCGAGGCGCGGCGCCTGGCGACCGCGCTTGAAAATGCGCAGGTAGATGACGCTCAACGGCCCGGTGACGAGCAGGGCGACAATGACGTCGGTGACGGTGTCGGAGCCGAAGAAGAACGATGCGACGAGTCCCGTGAGGAACGCAAGGATCACGGCCCCGTAGACGTCACCACTTCCCCGCAATGGGCGGTAAGCGGCTCGTTCGAGAATCACGGCAGCGGTTCCCGAGAAGATCATCGCGACGACAAGCGTGAGCACCAGCATGCCGATGAGGACGAAACCGGTGCGGTACGGGTAGTCGCCCTTTTCAAAAATCTTCAGACCGAAGATCTTCATGAGCGAGATGATCGCGCCGAAGGTGCCAACCATGAAGATTTCGGAGTGGGCGAAGTTGATGAGTCGGAGAACGCCGTACACCATCGTGTAGCCGAGGGCCACGAGCGAATAAATCAGACCGAGAACAAGACCCGACACGGTCAGTTCCCAGAAGGTTCTATAGATCAGCCAATCACGCATTCCCAGCCCCGTCAGTGATGATCGGTTCAGAATAATGCAATGGCGGCTGGGAGCGAACTCCCAGCCGCCACGGCCAGATCTTCGTTCGGTGAAACCGAACGTGAATCAGTTAATTACTTGATGTCAGAGACGTAGGTGATCTTTCCACCGTCGACCTTGTACATGTAGATCGTCGAAGCCTCGGTGGCCTCGCCGTTCTCCGTGAACTTGATCTGCTTGGTGATACCCGGGAAGTCGATGGCGTTGACTGCCGCGAGAACCGCTGCGCGGTCCTTTGCACCGTCGCCGATGACCTTCAGGAAGATGTTTGCAACGTCGTAGTACTCGGCGCCGTAGGTGCCGGGGACCTCGTTGTATGCCTTCTGCCAAGCGGCAATGAAGTCAGCCGGGCCGTCCTTGCACGGGCAAGCGATGAGCGCACCCTCAGCAGCGGGGCCGGCAGCGTCTGCGTAGCCACCCTGGTCCTTGACGCCGTCACCGAAGACGAGCTGTGAAGTCACACCTGCGTCGCGGAGCTGGGTCGAAAGCTTTGCAGCTTCTGCGTAGTAGCCACCGTAGAAGATGACGTCCGGAGCGGCGTCCTTCATCTTGGTGACGGCTGCGGAGAAGTCGGCGGCCTTCGGGTCGATGGTGTCGGAAGCGACGACGGCTGCGCCGAGCGTCGACTTCACGGTGTCAGCGATGCCCTTGCCGTAGTCCGACGCGTCGTCGATGACGCCGACCGACTTCGGAGCAAGCGTGTCCTTGATGTACTTCGCGATGGCCGGGCCCTGGAGACCGTCGTTTGCGAGAATACGGTGGAACGACGACCACTTGTTGTTCTGCAGTTCAGCATTGGTTGCCGAACCGGTGATCGCTGCAAGACCAGCCTCGGAGTACAGCGGGTGTGCCGCCTTCGACTCGCCCGAGAAACCGGGTCCCATGATGCCGAGGACGAGCTTGTCGTCGATCGCAGCCTGAGCAACTGCCGGAGCCTTTGCCGGGTCGCCCTGGGTGTCGAGCTTCATGATGGCAACACAAGCGTCTGCGTGAGTGGCGTTGTACTGATCAATTGCAAGCTGGGCGCCCTTGAGCATCGGTGCACCGAGGGCGGCGGCATCGCCGGTCTCGGGGAACTGCAGGCCGAGCTTGACAGCCGGGTTGTCACAGGCAACCGGAGTTGCTGCAGCAGTGGTGTCAGCCGTCATTGAGGTGTCTGCAGTTGCAGTGGTGTCTGCAGTTGCAGTCGTGTCAGCGGTCGAGCTCTCGTCGTTCTTCTTGTCGCCGCAAGCGGCCACAACGAAGGCGAGGGTCGCCGCAAGTGCGGCAACGCGCACAACACGGGTCTTCTTCATTGTTTTCCCCTTTGTCGGTGCCCCATCGGGACATCCGGGTTGGTTGTAGGTGACCGCAAGGTTACGGGCTGTTACAAAGCCCCGCAAGTGGTGCTTGCACTATGCAATAAAAACGGTGGTCTGCACCGGCTCGGGGGTCCACAAC
>CAYFLC010000098.1:3325-6386 GCA_964343885.1 uncultured Bifidobacterium sp. | reverse complement strand
ATCTTTGTCGCTGCACTGGTTACGTGAAGGTCCTCGACGCCATCGAAGCCGTCGCCACAGATTCAATTCCACCCGTATGCCCCACCGGAGGAATCGGAAGCCGCGGAGTCAAGTACGAAGCTGAACAGCTGGCGCTCGGTGACCGCGGGTACGTCGACGACATTCGTGTACCGGGAATGCTGCACGCCGCCCTACATCTCACCAAGCATGCGCGTGCCGACGTGCAGAAGATCGACACGTCCCGTGCGGCTGCCCACCCGGGCGTCGTCGCGGTGTACACAGCAGATGACATTCCCGGCGAAACCTACGTAGGAATCATCTACAAGGACTGGCCGGTGATGATTCCCGTCGGGGGTCGCACCTCTTATGCCGGAGATGTCCTGGCGATTGTCGTCGCCGTCGATCGCATCGCAGCGCGCGAAGCCGCCGCACTGATTGACGTCGACTACCAGCCTCTCAAGCCATTCACCGATCCGCGAACCGCCATCGTCAGCTCCGAACCGGCCGTGTGGGGCACCGACTCGAACGTGTTGTCGACGAGCTCGTATGTGCGCGGCAACGCTGACGAAGCGATTGCGGGTGCCCGCCACGTTGTTCGCGAGACTTTCACCACTCAGCGGATCGAACACGCTTTCCTCGAGCCCGAATCAACCCTGGCGGTTCCGTCATCCACCGACGGGCGTCGCCATTTACACGTTTATTCGGGTGGTCAAGGTGTGTGGGATGACCGCAACGACATTGCAAAGGTTTTGGGCGTCGACAACGATTCCGTCACGGTCGAGCTGGTTACGAACGGCGGCGCGTTCGGCGGCAAAGAAGACATGAGCAATCAAGCCCACGCTTCTTTGGCTGCGTGGCTTCTTGACCGTCCCGTCAAGTGCACCCTCTCCAGAGAAGAGAGTCTTCTCATGCACGCCAAGCGCCATCCCATCACGATGGACTACGAAGCAGCCTGCGACGAAAACGGCAAATTGCTCGCCTTGCGTGTGCGTGCCCTCGGTGACAGCGGTCCGTACGCAAGCGTCGGTATGAAGGTGCTCGAACGCATGGCCGGTCACGCCAGCGGTCCGTATCACGTGCCCTCAATCGATGTCGAAGCAATTGCGGCGCGAACCAACAACCCCGTCTGCGGAGCCTTCCGCGGATTCGGAGCCAACCAGGCCCAATTCGCGATGGAAGGCGTTCTCGATCGCCTCGCAGAACTCGTGGGCATTTCGGGCTGGGAGATCCGCAAGCGCAATGTCATCAAGCCCGGAGTCGTGTGGGGACCCGGCCAAATCATGGACGACGGTTGTCTTGGTGCCGAGAAGTGCCTCGACACGTTGAAGGATTCCTACGACACCGCACGCGCTGACGGCAAGGCCGTGGGTATCGGACTCGGACTGAAGAACTCTGGCCTCGGCAATGGATTCAAGGAAATCACTCGAGCCGTTGTGCGTTTCAACACCGACGGCAGCATCGAAGTGCGTCACGGCTGGACCGAAATGGGCCAAGGAATCAACACCGTTGCATTACAAGTCGCCGTGGAGGAACTCGGTGTCGACCCGGCAAAGGTGCGCGTGATCGTCGATACGACGCGTGAACTCGGCCTCGGCCAAACCACCGGATCCCGAGGAACACTCATGGGCGCCGGTGCAGTAAAGGCCGCATGCGAGGCAGCACGTTCGGCCGGATGCACGAAAGACGTCGACCACGTGGGTGAATACCGTGTCGATTGGACCACCAAACTCGGCGAGCCGGGCGTCGAGAATCCGATCATCCACTCCACCTTCGGGTACGCCGCCCAACTCGTGATCGCCAGCCCGTCCGACGGCCGCATCGAACGCGTCATCGCGGCTCACGATGTCGGCCGGGCGGTCAATCCCCTCCTCTGCGAAGGCCAGATCGAGGGAAGCGTTCACATGGGACTCGGCTATGCGCTGACCGAAGAGTTCCCATCAGATCCCGACACCGGCTTCCCGACGAACATGACATTGCGCTCGCTCGGAATCATCCGCGCCAAAGACGTGCCGAAGATCGATGTCATCTTGGTCGAGTCGCCTCAACCCAATGCGCCCTACGGCATCAAGGGCGTGGGTGAGATCGGCTTGGTACCAACCGCCGGCGCTGTCGCCGCCGCAATGCACGAGTTCGACGGAACGTGGCGCAACACGCTCCCCATGCGCGGCGGTGCCGACAACGATGACTGACACAACCACCGGTCTTGTGTGCGCGCACCATCATCTGTACAGCACGCTTGCGAGGGGCATGCCGGCGCCTCCCCAACAACCTCACAACTTCATCAGCACTCTCGAACAGATTTGGTGGAGACTCGACTACGCCCTTGATTTGGAGATGATCAAATGGTCGGCTGCGCTTGGTGCCGCCGAGGCTGTTCTGTGCGGCACCACCGCGATCATCGATCACCACGAGTCCCCCGCTGCCATCGAAGGTTCCCTCGACGCGATAGCTGAAGGCTGCGACATGGTGGGAGTGCGCGTTATCCCCGCGTACGGGGTCACTGATCGGTGGTCCAACCGGAACAAATTGACTGAGGTCAATCCATCCGACCCAATGACAGATGCTGCCAAACGCGGACTCGAAGAGTGCGAGCGCTACCTGAAAACGGGACGCAAGGGCATGGTCGGCCTGCACGCTTCGTTCACATGCACCGACGAGACACTGTCCGCGGCAACCGATCTCGCGCTCCGTTTCGGAGTCGGGGTCCACGTGCACGTTGCCGAAGGGCCAGACGACAAGGAGAGCGCGAAACGTCTCATCGGCCGATCCAACCCTCAATGGATGCTCGTTCACTGCGTCGAGCTCGAGGATGAACTCGAAGGGACCATCGTCCATAATCCGCGGTCAAACATGAACAACTCGGTCGGTTACGCCCGGCCGAAGCGCTTCAAGAATGCAGTCGTTCTGGGTACCGACGGCATCGGCGCCGACATGTTCGAGGAATTCCGTCTCGCATACGTCGCCGGCCGAGCCGACGACATCGGTTTCTCCCCCGAGACGGCTTGGTCGTGGCTCAGCACTTCGTCCCGTCTCGTACCCGAGGCCGCAGCCGACGCTGTCA
>CAYFLC010000098.1:0-3315 GCA_964343885.1 uncultured Bifidobacterium sp. | reverse complement strand
CGCATGGACAGCCCGTGGCACGTCGCCTTCACACCTGGAACACGCGCGGTGGACGTCACGATCGCTGGCACCAAGATCATCAACGACGGACAGGCAGTGTCGTTCGATCTCGACGAGATCCGATCAAAGGCCGCCGAACAGGCCGTTCGTCTTCACAAGAAACTCGCCGCGTGAGTCGTCTGTCCATGAACAAAGGAAAAAAACATATGAGTGCACCCGTCGCGTTGTACCTCCAAGATGCGCACCGCATCAGGGAAGGCATGGACTTCGTCAAGTACGCCGAATCGAAAGGCTTCGAAGCCGTCTGGCAGGCCGAGAGTCGGCTGGTACGCGAAGCAACTGTGCCGATGGCCGCCTTCGCGTCGGTAACCGAACGGATCAAAGTTGGTAGCGGTGTCGTCGATTGCTGGAGCCGTAATCCCGCGCGATTGGCGGCGACATTTTCCACCCTCGACGACCTGGCACCCGGACGCGTGATTCTCGGCATTGGCGCATGGTGGGATCCGCTCGCGCAGAAGGTCGGCATCACGCGCGCAAAGCCCCTGCGCGCAATGCGTGAGATCGTCACGACGGTTCGCAGCCTGCTCGCGAATGAAAACGTCACGTTCCATGGTGAGTTCGTGCATCTCGACGGAGTCGAACTCGATTACGTCTATCAAGAGCGTCGTCCCAAAGATGTCCCGATCTATATCGGTGCAACCGGACTGCAGATGATGGAACTGACCGGTGAAATCGCCGACGGCGCGGTGCTCAACTACCTCGTGTCTCCCGACTACAACCAGCAGGCACTCGAAGCACTCGAACGTGGCGCCAGCAAGACCGGAAGGTCCCTCGACGACATCGATCGACCCCAGCTGGTTGTTTGCAGCGTTCACGAGGACAGGCAAACCGCGCTTGACATGGCTCGTTTGATGGTCACCCAGTATCTCGGGCAGCAGCCACACATCATGAAGGCCTCGGGGGTTCCGCAGTCTCTACTCGACAAGGTTGGCGAAGTTCTCACCTGGCCTGCGACACACGAACAAGTCGTCGCGGCCTCGAAGCTTGTCCCAGACGAAATCGTTCAGATGCTCACCGCTAGTGGAACGCCTGACGACGCGCGCCGTCAGGTCGCGCACTACATGGCCAACGGTTGCACGTGTCCGATCCTCTACCCACTTGGCGATGTGAAGGCCATGATCGATGCCTTTTCTGGCTGGAGCCCGGCATGAGCGTCTTGATGCCCACCACACTCGCCGAAGCCGTCGACACGCTGTCACGCAATCCCGGAGCCCGCCTGTTGGCCGGAGGCACCGACACGATGGTCGAAGTGAACTTCAATCGATTCAAGCCAACCGATGTCATCGGTCTTCGTCGCATCGGCGAACTTCGCGATTACAAAGTCGATTCCGATCGAGTGACCATTGGTGCCGGCGTGCCGTGGGCCGTCATCGAACGCGGCGATATCGCAGCGGCGCTTCCTGCGCTTGCAGCAGCCGCGAGGACCGTTGGTTCGCCCCAGATCCGCGCTGCGGGCACGATCGGAGGAAATCTCGGCACGTGTTCACCTGCCGGTGACGGACTTCCCGTGCTTTCCGCCCTCGAGGCAGACATTCACCTCGTGTCATCTCGCGGCGAGCGTGTTGTCCGTTTCGCTGACTTCATGACGGGTGTCAAGCGCAATTCCCGCGAAGCCGATGAGATCATTTCGACCGTCTCGATAACACGACCGAAGGGTTTCCAGGACTACGCGAAGGTCGGCACGAGAAATGCCATGGTTATCTCGGTTGCCGGCGTGTGTTTTGTCCACGACCAACTCACGTCGTCGGTGCGTGTTGCGCTGGGCTCGGTTGGTCCGACGATTATTCGCGCTACCGAAGCCGAAACGTGGCTCGCCTCACAGATGAACCTGTGCGAGAGGCTCGTTGCCGATGAAGACATCGCGTCTGAATTCGCCCGCCTTGTCGGGGCCGCCGCACGACCTATCAGCGACCACCGCTCAACAGCGCAATACCGCACCCACGCCGTGCAAACGCTCGCACGTCGTCTGTACATGAGGGGCACCCGATGAACGAGACCTACCAGCTCAAAGTGAACGGCCAAGTGCGCGAGGTTCGCGATGCGTGGGTTGGCGAAAGTCTGCTGTACGTCCTGCGCGAACGGCTCGGCTTGATGGGCAGCAAGGGCGCCTGCGAACAGGGCGAATGTGGCAGTTGCACGGTCCTACTCGACGATGCGGCCGTGTGTTCGTGCCTTGTGCTCGGAGCCTCGGCGACCGACTGTTCCATCACCACAGTCGAAGGACTAGCCAACGCCGACAATCCAAGTGATGTTCAGCGGGCCTTCGTCGAAGAAGGCGCGGTGCAATGCGGATTTTGTACACCCGGACTCATCGTTGCCGTACACCACCTTCTCGAGCACAACCCGAATCCCACAGCTCTCGAGGTCAAAGAAGCGCTGTCGGGAAACATTTGTCGTTGTACCGGATACGGGCGAATTTTCGCCGCCGTCGACCGTGTCGTCGCCGATCGCAACGGAGGATCCAAATGAAGACAGCGACCAACACTTCTGCGAGCACTCGTGACGTGCTGGGCACTTCCGCGCGTCGACCGGACGGAATAGCCAAGACACAGGGCAATTTTGCGTTCTCGTCCGACTACCAAGCCGAGAACATGCTGTGGGGCGCAACCTTGCGCTCGCCGCATCCGTACGCGCGGATCATCTCCATCGATCCCACCGAGGCGTGGCAGATCGCTGGCGTCGAGACGATCCTCTTCGCATCCGACGTTCCGGGCAAACCAACGTACGGGCTCATATCCTCCGACCAACCCGTGTTCGCCTCCGACTATGTCCGCTACATGGGCGAGCCAATCGCCGCCGTCGCCGCCGATCACCCAGAGACCTGTCGCCGAGCATTGGCGGCGATCAAAGTCGTCTACGAAGTGCTCGAGCCGCTTTCCGACATGGACCGAGCCATCGATCCAACGACGCCGCCCATCCATCCCGACGGAAACGTCTTTCGCCACCAGCGCATCGTCTGTGGCGACCCGACCGTCACGGGTGAGATCATCGTCGAGGGCACCTACGACATCGGCATGCAAGACCAGGCCTTCCTGGGTCTTGAATCCGCACTCGCCTACCCCGACCCGGGTGGCGCCGGCGTAGAACTAGTCGTTGCGACTCAATGGCTACATGAAGATCGCAAACAAATAGCCGACTGTCTGTCGCTTGCTCCC
This sequence comes from uncultured Bifidobacterium sp., assembly GCA_964343885.1. Lineage (GTDB taxonomy): Bacteria > Actinomycetota > Acidimicrobiia > Acidimicrobiales > Ilumatobacteraceae > F1-20-MAGs119. The sequence goes on along the minus strand of CAYFLC010000098.1, from coordinate 100 downwards.
GACAAAGTGCGCCTCACCCTCGGTGGGGTCGGCGGCGCCTTCGGTGCACGCGAAGACATTTCCCTGCAGGTGCACACGTGCCTTCTCGCTCTTCGCACCG
>CAYFLC010000097.1:0-6389 GCA_964343885.1 uncultured Bifidobacterium sp. | reverse complement strand
GCAGTGTTCGCGAACGTGCTTCGTTCGACTTTTCTTCCTGCGCGAGACGGGCCTCCTTCTGCTCGAGCCAACTCGAGTAGTTGCCCTCGAACGGGAAGCCGCGACCACGGTCGAGTTCGAGAATCCATTTCGCGACGTTGTCGAGGAAGTAGCGGTCGTGAGTGATCGCAACCACGGTGCCTGGGTACTCCTGGAGGAAACGTTCGAGCCACAACACGCTCTCGGCGTCGAGGTGGTTGGTGGGTTCGTCGAGGAGAAGGAGGTCGGGTCGGCTGAGCAGCAGACGACACAGAGCCACGCGGCGACGTTCGCCACCCGACAACTTCGTGACGTCGGCATCGTTGGCGGGGCAACGCAAAGCGTCCATCGCGATTTCCACGTTGCGGTCAAGGCTCCAGGCGTCGGCCGCGGCGATCTTGTTCTCGAGATCGGCCTGCAGCGCGCCAACCTTTTCGTAATCGGCGTCCGGATCGCCCCACATGGCCATGACTTCTTCATAACGAGCGAGGAGGTCACGGATCGGCGCGACGCCGTCCATGACGTTGCCAAGGACGTCTTTGGCGGGGTCGAGCTGTGGCTCTTGTTCGAGTAAGCCGACGGTGAAGCCGGGGGTCAGACGGGCTTCACCGCTGTAGCCGTCGTCGAGACCCGCCATGATGCGCAGGAGGCTGGACTTGCCGCTGCCATTCGAACCAATGACGCCGATTTTGGCCCCGGGGTAGAACGAAAGGCTGATGTTCTCGAGAATCGTGCGGTCCGGCGGGTAAAAACGACCGAGTTTGTAACAGGTGTAGATGAATTCGTGGGCCATCGCGACGGTCACGCTAGTCGCGCGGTCAGGGTTCCCACCTCTTGGCCCGCATCCGACTAATTTGGGGAATGTGCGCCGAAACGGCGCGTTCTATGAAAGGCCAACAATGAACGCAACGAGCTGGGTAAACGCAGATCTGCTCCACGAGTTTTGGTTCCGCTACCTGCACATCCTCGCGGGAATCTGCTGGATCGGACTTCTCTACTACTTCAACCTCGTTCAGGTGCCCGGCCTGGCGGCGTATGGCGACGATGGAAAGTCGCGCAACGTCACGATTTCGAACATCGCCAAGCGCGCCTTGTGGTGGTTCCGCTGGGCGGCGGTTGCGACCCTCGGAACCGGTCTTCTGCTTGCGGGTGTGCCGTCGAGCTACATGAAGGACTTCCTCAATCACACCGGCGACGATCTCGGTCTGAACGGTGGCAATGCTGCCATCGCCCTCGGCATGATTCTTGGTATCACGATGGCGGCGAATGTGTGGATGATTATCTGGAAGAACCAGAAAGTTGTCATCGCCAACGCAGTGGCGGTTCTCGGCGGTTCCGAAGCCAACCCCGATGCCGCAACCGCTGGACGCAAGGCTTTGCTCGCATCGCGCCAGAACATGATTTTCTCGATCTCGATGTTGTTCATGATGGTTGGTGCAGCTCACTTCTACGAGTCGGTCACCAGTGCGTCCTCTGGATCCGCGGTCGGTTTCGTGGTGGTGACAGTCCTGATCGCAGCCCTGTTCGAGCTGAATGCAGTCGGCATCTTCGGCGGCATCAAGAGCGGCAACAAGATGCTGTGGCCGTACGAATCACACAAGAACGCGATCATCACGGGCGTCGCCCTGCTGGTGGTCAACCTCGTGTTGTCGATCATCTTCCTCGGCTGATTCCCTCAACGAACAATTCTCAAGGAAGACCCCGGCGCGAGCCGGGGTCTTCCTGTATTTCGGGGCTGGTGTAATTTTCGTCTTGGGGGAAGGATGACTAATGGCTACTGAGACGCGTCGTTCATTTTGTCGGTTCTGTCATGCGGGGTGCGCGATCGATGTCGACGTCGATGTCGTATCGAACCGCGTCCTGTCTGTTCGCGGGGTGCAGGACGACCCGGTGTACGAGGGCTACACGTGCGTGAAGGGTCGTCACCTCGGTGACCAACACGAACACGACGGTCGTTTGCGCGCGAGCATGAAGAAGGTCGGCGACGGTCATGTTCCGATCGCTACCGATCTGGCCTTCGACGAGATCGCCGACAAGCTGGCGGGAATTCTCGCCAAGCATGGACCGCGTTCGGTCGCTTCGTACTGCGGAACCGCGGCTTACCAGAACGCAACGGGTCTTCCCGTCGCAGCAGCGTTCCATGCGTCGATTGGTTCGCCGAGTTTTTACACGTCGTCGTCCATTGATCAGCCCGGCAAGGCGATTGCTCCGTTGCGTCACGGTGCATGGGGAGCCGGCGTTCACGCGCTTGATACGGCAGACGTCGCCTGCATCGTCGGATGCAACACGATTGTCAGCAGCTTCGGATATCCAGGCGGCCTACCGGGGTTCAACCCACTGATGCGTCTGAAGCGCCTGAAGGACAATGGGCTGTTCCTCATCGTTGTCGACCCGCGCTACACCGAAGTCGCCCACTACGCCGATCTGTATCTGCCCGTGCGACCGGGCGAAGACCCGACGCTGTTGTCGGCCTTCGTCCGCGAAATTCTCGAGCACGAAATGTACGACCGCGACTTCGTCGCACAGTACGTGAACGGCCTCGATGAATTGCGTATTGCGGTCGATCCGTTCACGCTTGACTACGCGTCACAACGAACCGGGGTAGACAAGGGTCTGATTGCCGAGGCTGCGCGTCGATTCGCGACGGGCAAGCGTGGCGCGCTCACCACGGGCACGGGTCCCGACATGGCCCCGCACTCGTCGTTGACCGAACACCTCGTGCTCGTGGTCAACACCCTGTGTGGCCGTTACAACCGCGCGGGCGAAGTGTTGCGCAACCCTGGCGGTTTGCTCACGCCCCCCGGCCCGTTGCGCGCGCAGGTCATTCCACCGAAGCCCGAGATGCTGACAAAGGGCCCAAAGGCGCGTATCCGCGACATCCACCATCAGCGTGGCCAGGCCGCAACTTCGACACTTGCTGAAGAAATCCTTCTCGAAGGCGAAGGGCAGATTCGTGCGCTGTTCACACTCGGTGGAAATCCCGTGGTGTCGTGGCCCGACCAGCGCACGAGCGTCGAGGCACTGTCGAACCTCGACCTGCATGTGTTGATGGACGTTCACATGTCACCGTCGGCTGAATTGGCGCATTACGTGATTGCAAGCACGCTGAGTCTCGAACGTCCCGACGTTCCGACCACCATCGACCGTTGGTTCGACGAGCCCTATCAGCACTACACGCCGGCCGTTCTCGAGATGCGTGGCGACATTCGTCAGGAGTGGCAGGTCTATACCGAGGTAGCAGGGCGTCTCGGCGTCACCATCAAGATGGCCGGCGGCGACATCACGCCGGGAATGAAGATCACGGGCGACGACGTGCTCGACCTCATCTACGCGAACACGAAGTTGCCGTTGTCGAAACTGCGTGAGCACCGCGGTGGCACTATTTTCCCAGAGTATGTAACGACCGTTCTGCCCGCCGACGACGGTCATTCGGCGCGGTTTGAGATGGTGCCCGATGGCATCGCCGAAGAAATGCGCATTGTCGCCAACGAATCGACCGCAGCCGTCGTCATCTCGGGCTTCGACCCGGCCGTTCACACGTTCCGTATGAGCACGCGTCGTTTGAAGAGCGTGTTCAATTCGTCGGGCAGGGAAGTCGAAAAGCTGCGCGCGCGTGAAGGAATGAACTTTGCCCACATGAACCCGGCCGACCTTGCCGAACTCGGAATTGCCGATGGTGGGACGATTGAAGTTTCGTCGCCACGCGGGGCGATTCGCACGATTGCCAAAGCTGCCGACGACGTTCGTCGCGGCACCGTTTCGATGGCTCATGCTTGGGGTGGCCTGCCCGATACACCGAGCGACCTCGCGACCTTCGGCTCGACAACGGGTGCCCTGATCGACCTGACAAGTGGTTACGACGAGATCACCGGCATTCCGGTGATGAGCGCAATTCCTGTGGCGGTGCGAGCCGCGGGCTGACTATTTGACGGTCAGAGTCGCCTTCATGTTTTGGTGACCAGGCACATCGCACAAGAGCGTGTACTCGCCGGCTTCAAGTTTGACCGTTGCTGAATCAACGGTGTTCTTCCTGGGTGCAACAAGTTTGAAATTTGGAACTTTGGTTCCGTCTTTCGCGATGATCAGTGTGTGTCGCACGGAGTCAGAATTGACGTAGCCCACCAGCACGTCGCCGGCCTTCGCTGTGTACTCGGAAGCATCGAAGCGCAACGACGGAACTGCCTTGATGGTGAGACCCACATTTGCGGGAAGGGTGGGCGCGGGGCCGGAATCGCCTCCTCCACAGGCTGCGATCGAGGCGGTGAGTGCAAGAGCGCCGATGCAACGGCGCAGAACTGTTGCGGGGGTCATGGCAAGAGCGTACAAGTGGCATCTTTTGGGTGCTCGGTCGAGGCTGATTGGTGCTCCGAAAACCCGTCACAGAGTACGATTTCTCTCGATGACGACTTCTTCCCCCTCCACGTCTGACGCCTTCGGTACGAACTCATGGCTCGTCGACGAAATGTACGAGCAGTACCGCATCGACCCCTCTGCTGTGTCCGACACGTGGCGTGAATTCTTCAGTGACTACACGCCGGGTCATGCGGGCACCGTGCCGGGTGTAGCGGCTCCGTCTACGCCCGCCGTTACGACGAACGGCGCAACGAATGGAACCGCACCAGCGGCGGCTCCCGCGCCCAAAACCGCACCGGCCGCGGCGACCGTTGCCGGCGAACCGATCCGCGGCGCGGGTGCGGCAATCGTCGCAAATATGGAGCGCAGTCTCACCGTTCCCACCGCGACGAGCTTCCGCAACGTGCCGGCTCGCCTGCTCGAAGTCAACCGCAAGGCCATCAACTCGTACATGACCCGCGGGGGAATGGGCAAGGTCTCGTTCACGCACCTCATCGGTTACGCAATCGTGCGCGCGATCGCCGACGCGGTGCCGGCGATGAACAACTCGTTCGTCACCGATGAAGCGGGTAGCCCGCAGATCGTGCGCAACGACTCGCTGAACATGGGTCTTGCTGTCGACGTTGCCAAGGCAGACGGCTCGCGCACGCTCGTCGTGCCGGTGCTCCGCGGTGCGGGCGGTATGTCATTCGCAGAATTCCTGAACGCCTACGAAGAACTGATCCGCAAGGTGAAGACCAACAAGTTGGCGGTCACCGACTTCCAGGGTGCGACGATCACCCTCACCAACCCGGGCACCATCGGCACCGTTCAGTCGGTACCGCGCCTCATGCCGGGCCAGGGCGTAATCGTCGGCGTGGGGTCGATCGATTTCCCTGCCGAATTCCAGGGCGCCGATGAACGTGCGCTCGCGAAGCTCGGCGTCTCGAAAGTCGTGACGGTCACCAGCACGTACGACCACCGCATCATTCAGGGTGCCGAAAGCGGAATGTTCCTGAAGCGTGTGCACGAGTTGCTCGTTGGTGAGCACGGTTTCTACGACGAAATCTTCGCGAGCCTCGGCGTGCCGTACAAGGCCGAACGTTGGCGCCACGACAGCAATGTCACCGAAGACGAAGAGCAGCGCCTGCACAAGCAGTTGCAGGTCGCCAACCTCATCCGCGCTCACCGTGTGCGCGGACACCTCATGGCCGACCTCGATCCATTGCGTTGGAAGGAACCGACTCTTCCGAAGGAACTCGACCCCGAGACCTACGGTTTGTCGATCTGGGACCTCGAACGTGAGTTCCTCACCGGTGGCCTTGGTGGCCGCGACAAGCAAGATCTCGGCGACATTCTCGCCGTTCTGCGCGATGCGTACTGCGGCACGATCGGTGTCGAGTACATGCACATTCAGAACACCGAAGAGCAGAAGTGGATCCAGGCGCGCATCGAAGGCGTCACCTTCAAGCCCACGATGGCGCAGAAGAACCGCCTCATGGAGCGCCTCAATGCGGCCGAGGCGTTCGAAAAGTTCCTCGCCACAAAGTACGTCGGCACCAAGCGATTCGGCCTCGATGGTTCCGAATCGGCGATTCCGATCATCGACACGATTCTTTCCGCAGCGGCAGCCGAGCACCTTGACGGTGCAGTCATCGGCATGGCGCACCGCGGCCGCCTCAATGTTCTCGCGAACATCGTCGGCAAGAGCTACGACCAGATCTTCAAAGAGTTCGAGGGTCACATCAACCCCAGCTCGGTTCAGGGTTCGGGTGACGTGAAGTACCACCTCGGTGCGCACGGCAAGTTCACCTCGGTCGACGGCGACGTCATCGACGTCGAGCTGGCTGCGAACCCCAGTCACCTCGAAACGGTCGACCCCATCGTTCTCGGCATGGTGCGCGCGGCTCAAGACGGCATCACGCCGCCGTTGTCGTTCAGTGCGCTTCCGTTGCTCATTCACGGCGACGCGGCGTTCGCCGGACAAGGTGTCGTTGCCGAGTGTCTGGCCATGAGCGACATCAGCGGGTATCGAGTCG
>CAYFLC010000096.1:0-6581 GCA_964343885.1 uncultured Bifidobacterium sp. | reverse complement strand
CTCGACGAACTGTCGGAAGAAGACCGCCTCACCGTTGCGCGTGCGCGCAAGGTGCAGCGCTTCCTCTCGCAGCCGTTCTACGTGGCCGAAGTCTTCACCGGTGTGTCGGGCGAATACGTTCCCGTCGCTGAAACCGTCGAGAGCTTCGAAGCCCTCATCAATGGTGAACTCGACGAAGTGCCCGAACAGGCATTCCTCAACGTCGGTGGTGTCGAGCAGGTGCTCGCCAAGGCGAAGGCTCTGCAGGAGAACGCCTGATGTCGTCTGAAGCCTCAGGCTTCCGTGTCGAGGTTGTCTCGCCCGAGCGCGTTCTGTACTCGGGCGAGGCCACTCAGGTCATCACGCGCACTTTGGGTGGCGGCGAGATCGCCTTCCTCCCGGGTCACGTGGCGTTCCTCGGCGCCCTCGTCGAGAATCACACCCGCGTGTATGAAACCGACGGCAAGGTGCTCGACGTCGCGGTGCTCGGCGGATTCGTCGAAGTGTCACAGAACGTGGTCACCATCCTGTCCGACGGTGCGGAACTCGCGAGCGAAATCGACATCGACCGTGCTCGTCGTGCGAAGGAACGCGCTGAAGAACATCTGCGCACCGAGCACGATGCGGAAACCGAAGCCGCACTGCGCCGTGCACACGCACGCCTGTCGGCCGCCGGTGGTCTGACGGGTACCGCAGCCGGACACTAAATGTCCACCTACCCGTTCCATCGGGCGCTCATCACGGGTGCATCGGCCGGAATTGGCGAACAGTTTGCGAACATTCTCGGAAACGCAGGTGTTCCGTGCGTCCTTGTTGCACGTCGTGGCGATCGTCTACAGGAACTCGCCAACCGTTACGCGGGGTTCGAAGTTCTCGAAGCCGATTTGCAGTCGCAGGGGGGAGTGGCAGCAGTCGCCGCCCGCATCGCGACGAACACAGACCCGGTTGATCTCGTCGTCAACAACGCGGGCTTTGGTTCCTCGGGAGCCTTCCACGAGACTGAAGTCGAACGAGCAACCGGCCAGGTTGATCTCAATATCCGAGCACTCGTGGAATTGACCCACGCATCGGTTTCGGTGATGCGCACCCGTGGTGGGGGATGGGTGCTGAACGTTTCGAGCGTGGCCAGTTTTCAGGCCAGCCCGAACATGGCCGTGTATGCGGCAACGAAGAGCTTCGTCACCAGCTTCACCGAGGCGGTGCACGAGGAAAATCGCAAACACAACGTGCGCGTCGCCGCGCTGTGTCCGGGCTTCGTGAAAACGGAATTCCAGGCGGTGTCCGGCGGTGCCGACCGCTTCACGCAGACGCCACGATTCTTGTGGTTGAAGGCCGACAGTGTTGCGCGTGCGGGACTCGACGGTGTGGTGAAAAATCGCGCCGTGATCGTTCCCGGTTGGCAATACGCATCGATGCCGTTGATCGCAAAATTGATTCCGCGAAAAGTTTTGCGTCGCGTTGCAGCGATGCTCGTTTGATCACCGCAACTTGCCGGTGTGGTTGAGGTGAATCAGGCGTAGTCGACCGATGCGTACGTGCCGAGCTTGTCGAGGCGGTGGTGCGCATCGATGAGGCGGACCGTGCCCGACAGCGAGCGCATGACGAGGCTCTGCGTGTGGGCGCCCTTTGAGTCGAAGCGCACGCCGCGCAACAGCTCGCCGTCGGTGACACCGGTGGCAGCGAAGAAGCAGTTGTCGCCACGCACCAGGTCGTCGGTGGTGAGCACGCGCGAGATGTCGTAGCCCGCGGCAACGGCGGCGTTGCGCTCGCTTTCGTTGCGCGGCCAGAGGCGGCCCTGGATTTCGCCGCCCATGCACTTCAGTGCGGCGGCCGACACGACACCTTCGGGAGTTCCGCCGATGCCGAACAGAATGTCGACGCCGGCAGACGGCCACGCCGTGGCGATGGCGCCGAAGATGTCGCCGTCCTTGATCAACTTGATGCGCGCGCCGGTGCTGCGCACTTCCTCGATGAGTTCCTTGTGACGATCACGGTCGAGGATCATCACGGTGAGGTCGCGCACCGATTCGTTCTTCGCGCGGGCGACCCAGCGGAGGTTCTGCGTTGCGCTGGCCGTGATGTCGATTGCACCTACGGCGTCGGGGCCGACGGCGATTTTCTCCATGTACATGCACGGGCCCGGGTCGAACATCGTGTCGCGTTCGGAAACGGCGATGACCGAGATCGCGTTGCCGAGGCCGAGCGAAGTGAGAGTGGTTCCGTCGATTGGGTCGACCGCCACGTCGGTCTTCGGGTTGCTTCCATCGCCAACGGCCTCGCCGTTGTAGAGCATCGGCGCGTCGTCCTTTTCACCCTCGCCGATGACGACGAGTCCGTCCATGGGCACTGTGGCGAGGACGGTTCGCATCGCCTCGACCGCGGCGCCATCGGCGCCGTTCTTATCGCCTCGGCCCACCCACCGCGAGGCGGCGAGTGCCGCGGATTCGGTGACACGAACCAATTCGAGGGCGAGATTGCGATCGGGCTTTTGCGCGCGGCTCTCTGGCATGCCCCCACCGTAGTTCCACGGGTACCCTCGGCACCGTGCCTGGTCCCACGGTTTCGCGGTGTCTTGCCCAGCGGGAACTCACCGAGCCACGAATCGATCCAACGGGCGCATGGGTCGCGTTCGGTGCGTCACACAACGGCAAAGGAACGCTATGTGTGGTTGACCTGGCGGCGGGAACCGAAACGGTCTGGCCACTTGATCCGGCACCGGCACTTGGGCGTGGCTTCGGTGGGGGCTGCTTTCGCTGGTTGCCCGATGGGTCGGGCGTCCTGTACGCCGCCCGCGACGGAGGTATTTGGGAGGCCTCGTTGCCCGGTGGCGAATCGGATCACGTTCCATGCAGGGTCGACACACAACGACCCGACGGCATCGGGCCGTTGCAAGGTGTGGCATTGTCGCACGACGCACGGTTCGTTGCGGCGGTCGATTCACTGACCTCGCTCGTCGTGATCGAACGGTCGACGGGTGAGACGATTCGTCTGGCGCATCCGCATGCGTTCACTCTCGACCCCGTGTGGAACGGTCACACCGTCTACTGGCAGTGCTGGTCGCAGCCGCACATGCCGTGGGATGAATCCGAGATCTGGCGTGCGTCGGCCCCTCAGTTTCAGGCCGAACGAGTCGTCGCCCGTGGCAACACGAACCTGCAGCAGGTCGCATTCTCCCCACAGGGAGACCTCGGCGTTCTGTCTGACGCCGACGGTTGGTTACGGCCCTGCATCGTCGACGACGATGCAGTGAGGCCGTTTCCGTTGCAGGGGGACGATTGCGACTGCGGTGGCCCGCAGTGGGGTGGTGGTCTGCGGTCGTGGTGCTTCTCACCCGATGGTTTGTCGTTTGCAGTCGCTCGCAATCTCGCTGGCTTCGGCGACCTGGCGATCGTCGATCGTCAATCGGGCGAGGCTCGCAGTATCGGTCGCGCGGTGCACGGCGCAGTCTCGTGGAGCGAGCACGGCATCGTGGCCGTGCGAAGCGGTGCGGTGACGCCGACGCAGATCGTTCACTATTCGCCCGAAAACTTTGAACGACGCGTGCTTGCAACGTCGGCGTTGCCGTGCGACGACGGTGACTGGGCCGACTTTTCGCTCGTGGAACCGACGATCGGTGCCATCGATGGCGTTCCGTACCGCCTGTACGAACCGGCCGACGGTGGGGCGAATCATCTCATCGTGTGGATCCACGGCGGGCCGACCGACCAATGGCAGGTCACGTTCATGCCGCGCATCACCTACTGGGTGGGGCAGGGGTGTCGCGTGTTGGTCGTCGATCATCGCGGAACCACTGGTCATGGCAGATCGTTCCAGCAGGCGCTCAACGGTCATTGGGGGGAACTCGACACCCTCGATGTCGTCGCCGCGACGTCGCATGCTCACGCCGCCGGTTGGGGTTCGCCGGGCAACACGATCATCATGGGCGGTTCCGCGGGCGGATTCGTCGCGTTGAATGCCGCAGGTGCTCGGCCCGATCTGTTCGCGGGAGTCGTTGCGCTGTATCCCGTCGTCGATCTTGCTGATCTCACCGAACGTTCGTGGGATTTCGAGAAGCACTCCGTGCCGGTACTGGTGGGCGATTCCGCTGCGAACACCGACCTGTATCACCGTCGGTCGCCGTTGTCGAAACTCGACGGGTTGTCGAAGATGAAGGTGCTGTTGATGCACGGTGATCTCGACGACGCGGTGCCGCTCGATCACAGCGTGTTGATCGCCGAACAACTGCGACGTCGCGGTGGAACCGTTGCACTGCACGTGTTCGAGGGTGAAGGTCATGGTTTTCGTCTGCGCGACAATCAAGAACGCGAGTACGCCCTGATTGGTGAGTTTCTCCGCACCTTGTAGCGTTCCCCTTCATGTCCGACTGGAATCCGCTCGACCCCGACGCCGAGAGCGTTCATTACGACCTCGCCGAATGGAACGTCGACCAGCGTGCCGCAGTCGCCGAAGTCTTCGCCGAGGCCGAATTGCCGCACGCGTGGGTCGGTGATGAAGTCATAGTTCCCGCGGAACTCGAGGAAGTCGCCGATCAATTGCTCGATCGTCTCGAGCAAGAGTTCGACATCGAGGGCGGCACCGTCGGCGCGGGCTCGGCCGCCACTGCACTCGATTCCGCCGCCGACGACGAGATCACCGAATACGAACTTGAAGAGTGGTCCGACGCCGAACGTTCTCGTCTCGGCAGTCTTCTTTCTTCGTCGGGAATTCCGTACCGGTGGGAGGGTGCGCTTCTCGTCACCTTGACCGATTACGAAGACACCGTTGACGAACTGCTCGATGCTGTCGAAGCGGGCGATGTGACCATCGTCGATGCCACGGGCACGGGCCGCGGAACCGTGTCGGCCGGCGACTCCAGCGTGTCGGGCGAAACACTGACGCAGATGTTCCTCGCCGCCGAACGGCTGCAGCGCGACCCGCTCGACGCCGACGGCCTTTCCATGCTCGTGCGCGTCATCGACGACATCGAAGACGGCGGCGCACCGTTCGGCGTTCCGTTGCCGGCTTGGCGCCAGGCCACCGAGCTCGCCGATCAGTTGGCCGACGCGCTTGCGGGGAGCAACTTTCCCGACGAAATCGCCGCGATGGAAATCGCCAAGCGATTGTTCGTCACGCTGAGGCCACACGTCTGAAACGGCACTAGCGTCGCCTCGCGATGCTGCTGGCTGAACTCGAGATTTGGCACTCACGGCCCATCACGCCAACGCGGCGTGTTGCTCTCGGGCATCTCATCTTGCCGGCCGATCCCGCGCCCGGATTCGGCGGGGTCCTTCTCGGTGCCGTCGTTGCGCGGCACTTGTTCGAGGTCGACGAAGACCTGCATCCCGACATCCAACGTTTGATTCTTGAAGTGCAACGCGGCGACCGCGTCGTGCAGCCTCGATTGCGTCACCGTTTCCAGGTCGACCGTCACGGTTTGTCGCGCAGTGTCCACCGCCTCATCGGCGAAGACGACTCGGCATCGTTCGAGTTCGGAAGTCACGGGAACCCCTTGCAGCAAGTACTCGGCGCGGTCTACGCGCTCGAACGCCTCGACCAAACTTCACGGCGCGCGCTCGGTCCCGTTCTCGTCAAATCGATGGCGTGGCGCGGGCCGCTCGGTGCGTCATTCATCGCTTACCTTGCGGGCAACACCAACAGTTCGGTTGCGGCGCTCGCTGACCCGCGCGCGTGGGCGCTCGAGGTGCTCGGGTTCCCCGCCGGCACGGTGAAGCCGTCGAAGCGTGAAGTGACGCAGCGCTTCCGCGAGCGACTGCGCACGGTGCACCCCGACCACGGTGGCGCGTACGACAAGGCAAGCCGGGAAATCGCCGATCTGGCCGAAGCGCGCCGCGTTCTCACCAAGCTGTGACGATGATCGAGTCGCAGCAATGACGAAACCGAAGGGCCTCGTTCTCTTTCCCGGATCGGGAAGTGATCGCAATCACTCGTCGCTCATTGCGATCGAGCAGCGTGTCGCGCCGATGCCCGTCGAACGCGTCGATTTTCCCTATCGGCGTGCCGGTCGGCGCGCGCCCGATCGCGCGCCCGTGCTTATCGACTGCGTGAACGACGAGGTGAATGCTTTTGCTGCACGTCATCGTTCGCGAACGACGTCGCTCGTGATCGGTGGTCGTTCGATGGGCGGTCGCATGTGTTCGATGGCGGCTGCCGCGGGCCTGCCCGTGAAGGGTCTCGTTTTGATTTCCTATCCGCTCCATCCACCCGCGAAGCCCGAGAAACTGCGCATCGAGCACCTGTCGGGCATCACGGTGCCGACACTCTTCATTCACGGCACCAAAGACCCGTTCGGTGATCCCTCGCAATTGCGCAAGCATGCGAAGAAGGTCAGGGGACCGGTCGCGCACGTCTTCATCGACGGCAAGGGTCACGACCTGAAGGGTTGTGATGCCATGATCGCCGACACCGTGGCTGACTGGATGGCCGCGCTTTAGCCCGCGTCCTGCGGGTTCAGTTCCTCGAGTTCTCGATGTGCAGTTTCCGGATAGCGGAACCACACCAACAGCGCGACGACGACGGTCAGAGACGCGAAAACCAACATCACGGTTCCGTACGACCAATGGTGGTCGATGAGGGTTCCACCGGCAAACGACAAACTGCTTCGT
>CAYFLC010000095.1:0-6737 GCA_964343885.1 uncultured Bifidobacterium sp. | reverse complement strand
GGTCGAACGCAGCCCCGAACGCGCACGGCGCTTGGCGTCGCTCGCACATCTGCTTCCTCCCAAGCCGGCCGGGGCGCTTTCATTGCTCGAAGCCGCTCCTGACGCCGACGTGGTAATCGCGGGTCACACTGGGTTCGATGGACTCGACACCTTCGGCGGAATCCTGCGCAGGCTCGAATCGGGTGCAGGAGACGGCCGAATGTGGTTTCGGCGAATCCCGCGCGCCGAAGTGCCCGCCGACGGCATCGTCGAATGGCTCGACAAAACGTGGTTGGATCTCGATGTCGAGGTTGCAACCAGAACGAACCCGAACGGAGGTGTCGTATGAGCGGCGAAGTGATGGCAGCGAGTGCGGTGGTGATCGGAACGATCATGTTCGTCACCTGGCTACTCAGCGTTGCAGTGAAAAACGCGTCGATCGTCGACATCGTGTGGGGACTGGGTTTCGTCGCGGTGGCGTGGACATCTTTCGCGGTGGGTAACGGAGATGACACCCGCCGTCTTGTGCTCGCGCTGATGGCAACGGTATGGGGGCTGCGACTCGCCACACATTTGGCAGTGCGCAACATCGGGCACGGCGAGGACTACCGCTACCGCGCCATGCGCAAGCACTGGGGGAGCAAGTTCCCGATCATCAGCTTGTTCACCGTGTTCTTGTTGCAGGGCGTTCTCATGTGGATCGTCTCGCTGGCGCTTCAGCTCGGACAGGTTGAATCTTCGCCCGGTTTCGGTCCGATCGGCACGATGGGCGTCTTCGTGTGGGCTGTCGGTCTTGCGTTCGAAGCGACCGGCGACCAACAGCTGCGGAAGTTCAAGGCCGATCCTGCCAATCAAGGAAAGGTGTTGAACACCGGGCTCTGGCGACTCTCGCGTCACCCGAACTACTTCGGCGATGCCGTGGTGTGGTGGGGTATCGCAATCGTTGCGGCCGAGGCTGGGGTCGGAGTGTTCGGCCTCATCGGCGCGGCCGTCATGACTTTCCTCCTGGTTCGCGTATCCGGCGTCGCGCTTCTCGAGAAGAGTCTGAAGAAGCGCAAGCCCGAGTACGAGGACTACATCAGGCGCACGAGCGCCTTCATCCCGCGTCCGCCGAAGCCCTGACGAACTCGCTCAGCCGAAGAACGTCGCTTCGACCTGTTCGTACAGCGACAGGTCGATGTGGCGCGTGTTGCCTTCTGTGACGGCGAGGCTCTCACGCACGATCTGGTCGCCACGAGCAACAACCATCTTCCCGAAGTCTCCGTCGTCGATTGCGTCGACGGCAGCAACGCCGAAACGTGTCGCGAGCATTCGATCGAAGGCGGTGGGCGTTCCGCCGCGTTGCACGTGGCCGATTTGCACGACACGGACGTCGAATCCGGTGCGCTCTTCGATCAGCGGCGCGATCGCGTTGCTGATGCCGCCGAGGCGGGGGCGGCCGAATTGATCGGTTTCATAGGAGATGACGGGGGGCTTGCCATCGACGGGTCGCGCTCCTTCTGCAACAACGACGATCGATGCGTAGCGACCACGTGCGTGGCGTCGTGACACGAGATCGCACACGCGGTCGATGTCGAAGGGGCGTTCCGGTACGAGGATGACCGTTGCGCCGCCCGCCACACCCGCGGTCAGCGCAATCCAGCCGGCATCGCGGCCCATTACTTCGACCACCATCACGCGATCGTGGCTCTCGGCTGTGGTGTGCAGGCGATCGATTGCGTCGGTGGCCACTTGAACCGCAGTGTGAAAGCCGAACGACACGTCGGTTCCAACGATGTCGTTGTCGATGGTCTTTGGCACTCCGACGATTGGCAGACCGGCTTGTTTGTGAAGCAATGAACCAACTGTGAGCGAGCCATTACCACCAACGACGATCAAGGCATCGAGGTTCATGTCACGGAACCTTTTGGCCGTGCGCTCGACCCCATCGGCGAAATCGAACGGGCTGCCCCGTGTGGTTCCGAGGATTGTTCCGCCCTTCGGCAGAAGCCCACGAACGTTGGCAACCGTGAGTTCCTCGTAGTCGCCGTCCAACAAACCCTTCCACGCGTCACGAAACCCGACGACGCGATGACCGCTGACCTCGGCCCGACGCACAACGGCACGCAAGACCGCGTTGAGTCCGGGGCAGTCGCCGCCGCCTGTGAGTATTCCGATGTTCATCGAGACGCGGCCGACAGCGCGCGACCAAAATCGGCAATGAGGTCTTGTGGATTCTCTAGCCCAATCGAGATTCGCAACAAGCCGTCGGCGGCGGCAGACGAAGCGAGAGCCTCGGGGTCGAGACCGAAGTGCGTGCTCGACGCTGGATGGCAAACAAGCGTCTCGGGGCCACCAAGCGACGTGGCCGGACGGGCGAGCGTGAGTGAATCAAGGAACGATCGGCAGGCGGCGCTTCCGCCGGCAAGTTCGACCGCGAGCACCGAGCCGAAGGCGTTCATCTGCTTGATGGCGAGACCGTGTTGCGGATGGCTCGAGAGGCCGGGGTAGTGCACCGCAGACACGCCGGCGGACGAACTGAACCATTCAGCTACCGCGAGCGCGCTGGAGCACTGTCGTTCCTGGCGAACCGCGAGTGTTCGCACTCCTCGCAGCGCGTTGTGTGCGTCGTACGGCGAGGCGGCCGCCCCGTGTAGCACCGAGTAGGCCCAGATCGCATCGACAAGTTCGGTTTCAGCTGCGATCACGCCGATCAGTGCATCGTTGTGGCCGCCGATTGCCTTGGTGGCCGAATGCAACGAGATGTTCACGCCGTGCGTGAGCGGCTGTTGACACATCGGCGTCGCGAAAGTTGAGTCGACCAACGTGAACGGCGCGCCGATGGAACCGACTTCATCGAGGTCGGCCAGTGCAAGAGATGGGTTCGCGGGAGTTTCCGCGATGACGAGCATCGTGCGCGGTGTCGTTGCGGCCTCTGCAAATGCTCCGGGTTTCGTTGCATCGATGAAGGTGACCTTGATTCCCATCCGTTGAACCGGCCCAGCAAGAAACGCGAGTGTGCCGCCATACAGCTGGCGCTGTGCGACGATGTGATCGCCGGGGGAGCAGAGCGCGAACACAACGCTCGCGATTGCGCCCATTCCCGAGCCGAATGCGAGAGCATCTTCCGAGCCTTCGAGTTCGGCAATCGCTTCTTCGAACGCTCGAACAGTGGGGTTCGTATAGCGGCTGTAAGCGCTGCCACGACGGCCACGCACGATTTCGTTGTGGGTCTGGTCGAGTCCACCACTTGACCACACGGTGGATGTGGAAATGTCGCCCGACAAGCCGCGAGCGTCGCCGCGACCCGCAGTGATCGCGGTCGTGTCGAGGTGTTCACGGTTGTTCGTCACCTGCACACTCTACCGACCTAAACCCGACTGATTAGGTAGGAATTACGGTAGGCTCGTCACTCATGCGCCCCGGCATCACCGGCCTCGAAGACGAGGCCATCACGATCATCCGCGAGGTTGCCGCATGCTTCGAACGTCCCGTGATCCTCTTTTCAGGCGGAAAAGACTCGGTTGTGATGCTTCATGTGGCGGTTCGCGCGTTCGCCCCGGCCCGCTTGCCCTTCGCCGTCATGCATGTCGACACGGGACACAACTTCCCCGAAGTCATCGATTTCCGCGACCGCTGCCTGGCCCAGTTCGGCCTGAATCTCACCGTCGCATCTGTTCAGGCGGCTATCGACGCCGGAAAGGTGGCCGACGCACCGTCGCGTAATCCGCTCCAGACCGTCGCCCTTCTCGACGCCATCGCCGAGAACAAGTTCGACGCCGTCCTGGGCGGCGCACGTCGCGATGAAGAGCGCGCCCGCGCCAAAGAACGCGTGTTTTCGCACCGCGACACGTTCGGTCAGTGGGACCCGAAGAACCAGCGCCCCGAGCTGTGGAACATCTACAACACCAGCCACAAGCAGGGTGAGCACTTCCGCGTGTTCCCGTTGTCGAACTGGACCGAGCTCGACATCTGGACGTTCATCAAGGAACACAACATCGAGCTTCCCAGCATCTACTTTGCGCACAACCGACGGGTGTTCCGTCGTGGTGGCATGTTGATGGCCGACACCGAGTTCCTGCGTGCCGAGCCCAACGAAGAAGTGTTCGAGCAAATGGTGCGCTTCCGCACGGTCGGAGACGCCACGTGCACGGCTGCTGTTGACTCGCACGCGGTGTCAATCGACGACGTCCTCGCCGAAACCGCGGTCGCCCGTGTCACCGAACGTGGTGCCACGCGAGCCGACGACAAAATCTCCGAGGCTGGTATGGAAGATCGCAAGCGACAGGGGTATTTCTGATGCGCCAGCTGCGATTTGCCACCGTTGGTTCCGTCGACGACGGAAAGTCAACTCTCATTGGTCGATTGCTGTACGACTCGAAGAGCATCTTCGAAGACCAGCTAGAACACGTCGAGGCTGTCAGCAAGCGTCGTGGCGACGACTACGTCGATCTCTCTCTGCTCACCGATGGCCTGCGTGCCGAACGCGAGCAGGGCATCACGATCGACGTTGCCCACCGCTACTTCGCAACGCCGAACCGTTCGTTCGTCATCATGGACTGCCCGGGCCACGTTCAGTACACGCGCAACATGGTTACAGGCACCTCGACGGCCGACCTCGCCATCATTCTCATCGATGCACGACACGGCGTGGTCGAACAAACGCGTCGACACAGCATCCTGTCGTCGCTCCTCGGCGTGCCGCACCTGGTGGTCTGCGTCAACAAAATGGACCTCGTCGACTACAGCGAGGCCCGTTTCAAAGAAATTCGCGAAGCATTCGAAACGTTTGCCTCGCGTCTGCAGTTGCGCGACGTCACGTTCCTGCCGATCAGTGCGCTCAAGGGTGACAATGTCGTCGAGCGGTCGGACAATCTGAAGTGGTTCGAAGGGCCGACCCTCTTGCACCATCTCGAGAACGTGTACACGGCCAGCGACGACAACAAGATCGACGTGCGATTCCCTGTGCAGTACGTCATCCGGCCGCGCACCGCAGAACACCACGACTACCGCGGTTACGCCGGCACCGTGGCGGGCGGAGTCCTGCGTGTCGGCGACGAAATCGTCGTCCTGCCAAGCGGCTTGAAGTCAACGATCACAGGTATCGATTCGGCCGATGGTCCTCTTGGGGAAGCCGTGCCCGGATCGGCCGTGACGGTTCTGTTGGCCGACGATCTGTCGGTCACCCGCGGCGACATGATCTGCCGCCCGAACAACCGGCCTCGTGTACTACAAGATCACGACGCCATGATCTGCTGGCTCGATTCCAACGCACAGTTGAATCCGACCAAGCTGTACACGCTCAAGCACACCACCCGCTCGACCCGTGCAAAGATTGGGGAAGTGCGTTATGTGCTCGACATCAGCGAACTTCATCGCAAAGAGCCCGAAGGGCCTTTGTCGATGAACGACATCGCCCGTGTCACGCTGCATACGGCCGAGCCGTTGCTGCGCGATGACTACGAGCACAATCGCGTCACCGGTTCGTTCATCCTGGTCGACGACTCGACCGGCGCAACCGCTGCAGCCGGAATGTTGCTGCCCCCGCGCGAGTGAGCGACATCCGCTGGCACGAACAGGCCGTCGGTCGTAACGACCGTCGCAAGCGATTCGGTCATGCAGGTGCAACCGTTTGGTTGACGGGCTTGTCGGGTTCGGGGAAGTCGACAATCGCCAACGCGGTCGCTGAAAGCCTCTTTGCGAACGGTGTCGACGCCTACGTGCTCGACGGCGACAATCTTCGCCACGGACTGAATTCTGATCTCGGGTTCAGCGATGCCGATCGTGCCGAAAATGTCAGGCGCGTCGGCGAAGTGGCGTTGACCTTGGCGGATGCCGGTCATGTTGTTCTTGTTCCCGTCATCAGCCCCTTTGCCGCGGGACGCAACGCGGTACGCCTCCGCCACCACAACGTGGGTCTTCCTTTTGCCGAGGTGTATGTGGCGACTTCCGTTGCCGAATGCGCCGAGCGCGACACGAAGGGTCTGTACGCCAAACAAAGGGCTGGCGAATTGACCGGTCTCACGGGTGTCGATGCCCCGTACGAGGCTCCCGAATCGCCCGAACTGGTCTTGGTAACGTCAAACCGCAGTGTGAACGACTGCGCCGAGGAACTCATCTCGGCACTTCGTCACCTGTGGAAGACGCAGCCCTGATGAAGCAACCGCGACCCTACAAGTACACCGAGCGAGCCCATTTCGTCGGCCACACACTCGTAGCCCCGCGCGTCAAGGTGGCGTACATGCCAACCACGAAGTCGGCTTGCAGCTCGATCAAGATGATGCTCGCCGAAGCGAACGGTTCGTATCGTCCCGACAACGCTCGATTCCTGCACAGTCCGAACATCTCGATCCCTCAGACGATCCACCAGGTTGAAGTCAGCGGCCTCGACCTGTTCCGTTACCTCGAACCCAAGCAGCAGGACGAGATCTGGGAGTCACCCGATTGGTGGCGCGTTGGAGCCCTTCGGCACCCGTACGCACGCACGTATTCGGCTTTTGAGAACCGGATTCTCATGCAGGCCCCGAGCGTGCTGAAAGACGAGGTGTGGGAGTTCTGCTCCGACGATCGGATCGACGGCAACATCGACATCGCAGCAACGTTCCGCCGCTTCGTTCATGCAATGCGGGGGAGACCCGACCTCTTTTTCGTCGACGACCACTTCACCGCACAGTGGACCTCAGTACGAGACGATCACGTTCGTTACACGCATTTCTTCCGGGTCGACAAGCCGGGCGAGATGGACCGCTTCACGGCCGAACTGAGCCAGCGTGCCGGCA
>CAYFLC010000094.1:1698-6868 GCA_964343885.1 uncultured Bifidobacterium sp. | reverse complement strand
GGTGTGGGTCGGCGACGAGCGCTTCGTGCACACAGCCGAAGGAAACGGACCCGTCAACGCAATCGACTCGGCGTTGCGTGCGGCCCTCGCTCCGCGTTTCCCGAACCTCGCCAAGATTCATCTCACCGATTACAAGGTGCGCATCCTCGATGGTGCAACCGCCACCGGTGCGGTGACGCGCGTCCTCATCGACGCGACGAACGGCGAGAAGTCGTGGACCACGATCGGCGTGTCGCCGAACATCATCCAGGCGTCGTGGCAGGCACTGGAAGAGTCGCTCGTTTACGGACTTCTCCACAGTTGACGGCTACTCTCGGGGGCATGGCAGCACCGCGATACGCCCCCGAGTACACCGCCGGACAAACACCCGCCTACGCCTCGCCCCAGTACGTGCCGGCGTCGTGGGAACCGGGACGCAAGGGTGAAATCGCAGGGCGTCAGCCGTCGGGCCAGCGCCTCGGTTACCAGGGCCCCGACCAGGGATTCGTGCTGAAGATCGCCGCGGCTCTGCGTGGCGAGGTTCGCGTGCAACCGAGTGAGTCGGTCGACGATGCGATTCGTGGAAGCATCAACATCGCGCTGAAGCGCGCATCGCTGTACGGCCGCGCACCGGTGGTGCACGATCTGCGCTTGGCGCTCACCATCTGGGGATGGCTCGACGCGACTCCTCCGGCCGATCTGGTTGCGGCGCGGCGCAAGCTGTTCGAGGGTGTATCGCACGTGACGGCGCACTACAGCGAAGGTCGCCACATCGCCGACCTCGTTCCCGAGGCGACTCTCCGCATGACGCCCGAGGCTGCGAAGAACGCGATGCCCAGTTCGTGGCGCGCCCTCACCGGCTCCTGATTAAGGCTTCTCGGTGTGAAATGACTCGGATTTTGCACCGCTGTGCACCGAGAAGCGCTGCGTCAGCGTTCCTGAATCGCGATACCCGTGATGATGAGTGCGCCGCCGACGAAGTCCCACCCGGTCGGCGACTGATCGAAGACGACGAACCCGAAGAGGCTCGACACGATGGGGAGCATCGCGAGCAGCACCGAATAGTGCCGCACGGTAATCGTGCGCAGAATTCGTTGGTCGATTCCGTAGCTGGTGACGCTGGCCATCGTGCCGACGATCAACCCGATTGCAATCAACCACGGATGACGCACAACCGCCGCGGCATCGATTGCGCCGAGCGGAAGAGTGAGCACGGCTCCGAACACGAAGGCCATGGCGAGGCCGTCGAGTCCTGAATGGGCGTTTGCGACGCGTGAGCCGTACACGATGTGGAAGGCCCACGATGTTGCAGCGAGCAAGATGAACAAGACCCCAAGCGGTTCGTTGCCCAATTCCACGCCGCTGAGGATGGCGACTCCGGCAACTGCGAGCACGAGTGCAAGTGCATTACGCCGACTGCGGGTAAACACTGCAGCAACCGTGATGGGGCCGATGAATTCGATCGCAACTCCCTTGCCGAGGGGGAGGCGGTCGACCGCAAGATAGAAGAAGCTGCTCGTGAGTCCCGTCGAGAGTCCGAAGACGGCCGCCGCCTTCAGTTCGTTGCGACTCCAGCGTGAAGGGCGAAGCTTCGACGGTCCGGCAATGATACCGGCGACGATCATCGCGCCGAACATGCGCAGCCACGCAAGGGTTGCCGGATTCGCTGTGTCGAAGTACGACTTGGCGATTGAGTTTCCCGCGTTGAGCGCGAAAGCTGAAACGATGAAGAGAAACTCTGCCTCGTAGTTCAGTTTTCTCGGTGCATGTTGTTGCAAAATCCGAGTCAATTCACACCGAGAACCCTTGTGGGGTTAGTCGAAGAGGTCGGGGTCGGACTTCACGATGTCTTCCCACAGCGGCTGGAAGTTCAGCCACATGGCGGCCTTGTGCGCGGTGTTCTCGCGCGTGTATTCGGCCCACTCGTGCGGAATCAGTTTTGGCTTGCCCGCGGCCTCGGCCATCAGCTGTGCCTGGCACGTGCGTTCCATCGTGATGAACGCGTACGCAGCGGCATCGACGGTTTCGCCCGTGGTGAAAAGGCCGTGGTTCTGGTGAATGGCTGCTTTGTAGTTTCCGAAGAGTTCAGCGAAGCGTTCGCCGTCTTCGATCTCGAACACAACTTTGCCGCCGACTTCGGAGATGACGACGTGGTCGTTGTAGAACGCGCACGCGTCTTGCGTGATGGGATCGAGCGTGCGACCAAGCGACGACCACGATTTTCCGTACACCGAGTGCGCGTGTGCAGCGGCGTTGATGTCGGGGCGGGCCTTGTGCACGGCGGCATGCAACACGAATGCAGCGCGGTTGACCGGGCGTGAACCGTAAACGACGTCGCCGTCGTGGTTGACGAGGATGAGGTCGCTCACCTTGATTTGTCGGAATGACATCGCGAAAGGGTTGACCCAGAAGTGGTCGGTGAATTCGGGGTCGCGCACCGTGATGTGTCCGGCAACACCTTCAGAAAAACCGAACTTGCCGAAAATGCGCAACGCACCGGCGAGACGTTCCTTGCGGTGGCGACGCTCATCTTCAAAATTGTCGAACTTCGGCATCGAGTAGAAGTCGAGTGGCTTCGGGGTGAGCGGGATGCCGTCGATCGATGGGGCTGACGTTTCGGTGAGTGCCATGAGTCAAGACTACGTGGGATTCTCGGCGCGAATACGAGCAGGAAATGCACCGCACCGCGCCGAAAACCCTACGATTTGGGGTCTATGGCTGACCCCACCGCAGACATGTCCACCTGGCCGAAGACCGACTCGGGAATCCCGATCGCTCCGCTCTACACAGCGGCCGACCTGAACGGCTGGAGTGCGGCCGACAGGCTGGGCGAGCCCGGCAAGCCGCCCTACACGCGCGGCGTGTATCCGACGATGTACCGGGGCAAGTTGTGGACGATGCGCCAGTACGCCGGATTCGGCACGGCGGCATCGACCAACGAGCGGTTCAAGTTCCTTCTCCAGGCCGGCCAGACGGGTCTGTCGTGCGCATTCGACTTGCCGACGCAGATGGGCTACGACTCCGACCATCCGCGCGCCGAAGGTGAAGTGGGCAAGGTCGGCGTGGCCATCGACTCGATCGCCGACATGCGCATCCTCCTCAGCGACCTGCCACTCGACAAGGTGTCGACCTCGATGACCATCAACTCGACCGGCGCGATTCTGCTGTTGATGTACGAATTGGTCGCCGAAGAGCAGGGCGTTCCGGCAAGTGCTATCAGCGGCACCATTCAGAACGACCTTCTGAAGGAGTACATCGCGCGCGGCACGTACATCTATCCGCCGCGCCCGTCGATGCGGGTCATCACCGACATCTTCGAGTACTGCTCGAAGCACGTTCCGAAGTGGAACACCATCTCGATCTCGGGTTACCACATTCGCGAAGCCGGCAGCACCGCTGTTCAGGAAATCGCGTTCACGATTGCAAACGCCATCGCCTACGTGCAGGCGGCGGTCGACGCCGGCATGAATGTCGACGACTTTGCTCCGCGTCTCAGCTTCTTCTGGAACGGCCACAACAACTTCTTCGAAGAGGTCGCCAAGTTCCGTGCCGCACGACGCATGTGGTACCGCATCATGAGCGAACGTTTCGGTGCCAAGAAGGAGTCGAGCAAGTTGCTCCGCTTCCACACCCAAACGGGCGGAAGCACGCTGACCGCCCAACAGCCGTTGAACAACGTCGTGCGCGTGGCAATCCAGTCGATGGCCGCAGTGCTCGGTGGTACACAGAGTCTCCACACCAACGGTTACGACGAGGCCATCAGCCTTCCCACGGAAGAAGCCGCTCGTATCGCGCTGCGCACGCAGCAGATCATCGGCTACGAAAGCGGCGTTGCCGACACGCCCGACCCGTTGGCGGGCTCGTACTTCGTCGAAAAGCTGACGGATGAAGTCGAAGCGCTCGCGTGGGAGTACATCGCACGTATCGACGACATGGGTGGTGCCGTTGCGGCCATCGAACAGGGCTTCCAGATGGACGAAATCGAACAGGCCGCGTACGAGTACACAAAGTCGATCGACGACGACGAGCGCGTCATCGTTGGCGTCAACAAGTTCAAGGGCGACGTCGAACCCGAGCCGAAGGCATTCCCCATCGACCCGCAGCTGCAGGTCAACCAAGTCGCCAGCTTGAAGCAGTTCAAGGCGAACCGCGACATGGCCTTGGTGCAGGCGAAGCTCGACGAGGTCACGGCGGCGGCACGCGGCACGCAGAACCTTCTGTATCCGATGAAGGAAGCACTGCGCGCCAACGCAACGTTGGGCGAGGTCAGCGACGCGCTGCGCGCGGTGTTCGGCGTGTACCAGCCGTAAGGGCGGTTACAGCCAGTTGACGTTCGGCGCGGGCCGCTCGGGAACCTCCACGTTCCCGGTGGGCCAGCCGAGGTAGATGAGACCGAGAACCTCGGTGTCGTCGGCAAAGCCACACACGTCGTTGATCGCGGCATTGGCTCCGCGCATCGGCGAACCCCACAGCGCAGCGAGGCCGTGCGCGTGCGCGCCCAGCAAGAAGTTCTGTATCCCCGCAGCAACCGCGTAGCGGTTCTCGGCGGTGCGCTCGGGGCTTTCGCCGGGGGCTGCACCCGCCGCCACGACGATCGGTGAGCGTAGGTATTTCGTGCGGGTCTTTTCGACCTTGGGTGCATCGTCGCCCTGTGCCGCCATCACGTCGGCGATGCGTTCGCCGAGAACGCGACGTGTGTCGCCTGAGATCACCGCGAGGCGCCACGGCCATGTTCGTTTGTGGTTCGGCGCCCAGGTGACCAGCTCGAGAAGCTCTGTCACGAGTTCGCGGGGAACATCGCGGTCGCGGTCGATGAGCAGACTGCTGCGCCGCGAACGAACCAACGACGACAGATCTTCGGGTGTCATGTCAGTTCTTGTGAAGTGCCGCGTTCAGGCCGCCCCACGACCCGGTGCGTTGCACGACCTCGACGGCGCCCGTGGTGCTGTTGCGACGGAAGAGAAGGTTGTTCGCGCCAGAAACTTCGCGTGCCTTCACGACGCTGCCATCGGGAAGACGAACAACGGTGCCCGCCGTGACGTACAGGCCCGCTTCGATGACGCAATCGTCACCGAGCGAAATGCCGAGGCCCGAGTTGGCGCCAAGCAGGCATCGCTGTCCGATGGTGACCATTTCCTTGCCACCACCCGAGAGGGTTCCCATGATGCTAGCGCCGCCACCGATGTCGGAG
>CAYFLC010000094.1:0-1688 GCA_964343885.1 uncultured Bifidobacterium sp. | reverse complement strand
GGAGCCGTCGCCGACGACGACACCCGCCGAGATGCGACCTTCGACCATCGATGCACCGAGGGTTCCGGCGTTGAAGTTGCAGAAGCCCTCGTGCATCACGGTGGTGCCGGCCGACAAGTGCGCGCCTAAGCGCACGCGGCTCGCATCGGCGATTCGCACGCCCGAAGGAACCACGTAGTCGGTCATGCGCGGAAACTTGTCGACGCCATTCACCACGAGGTACTCACCGCGCTGGGCAAAGTTCCACGTGACGCTCTCGAGTTGGTCGAGCGCCACCGGGCCGCGACTGGTCCACGCGACGTTGGCCAACAGACCGAAGGCGCCGTCGAGATTCAGCGTGCGCGGTTGGGCAAGGCGATGCGACAGCAGGTGCAGGCGAAGGTACACGTCGCTTGCGCTGGCCGGCGCTGCCTCGGTGTCGATCGTCAACGTGACCGGCTGGAACGAAACACCGCGCTCGGCATCGCCGGAATGGGCCAGATTGATGCTGCTGTGCGGCGCGTCGGCGGGAACCGAATCGCCCCAGCCGAGAGCGCGGAATCGGGTGTCGAGAACGGTGCCATCGGTTGCGACTGTGGCGAGGCCGACGCCCCATGCGTGCTTGCTCATCTGCAATCTCCTTCTTGGCGTGCGGGGTCTCAGAGAACTTCGGGTCGGAGGGTGGGGAAGAGAATGACGTCGCGAATGGTGGGAACACCGGCAATCAACATCGTGAGTCGATCCATGCCGATACCGAGGCCACCGGTTGGTGGCATGCCGAACTCCATCGCGCGGAGATAATCCTCGTCGACGGTTCCGGCCTCGGCGTTACCGGCTTCCTTCGCAGCCTTTTCGTCTTCGAAGCGCAAACGTTGCTCGACGGGGTCGTTCAGCTCGCTGTAGCCGTTGGCCAATTCGCGCCCACCGACGAACAACTCGAAGCGTTCGGTCAGATGCGGATCGTTGCGGTCGACGCGCGCGAGCGGGCTGATTTCCACGGGGTGACCGGTGACGAACGTCGGTGCGATCAACTCGTGTTCAGCAAGTGCCTCGAACAATTCCTCGATGATTTTCCCGGAACCCCACTGGGGCTCGGTGCGCACGTTGTGCTTGGCTGCGAGCGCACGGAGATCATCGACCGGCTGCGAAGGATGTACCGCTACGCCCGTCTTCTCGTGAACCAGGTCGATCATGCGAACGCGACGGAAAGGCTGAGCAAGGTCGACCGAGAGACCGTTCACATCGACAACCGTGGTACCGATGGAGTCGCGCGCTGAGGCGGCGAACAGCTCTTCGGTGATGGCCATGACATCGCTGTAGTCGCCGAAGGCCTGGTAGAGCTCCATCATGGTGAACTCGGGGTTGTGGCGCGTGGAGATTCCCTCGTTGCGGAACACACGGCCGATTTCGTAGACGCGTTCCATGCCGCCCACGATCAGTCGCTTGAGGTGCAACTCGAGCGCGATGCGCAGGAACAGGTCCATGTCGAGCGCGTTGTGGTGCGTGGTGAACGGACGGGCGTGTGCACCACCGGCCTCGACATGCAGCACGGGCGTTTCAACCTCGATGAAACCCTTCGCCGCGAGGGTCTTGCGAAACGACGCGATGATCGCATGGCGCACGGCAAAGGCGCGGCGAGCATCGTCGTTCGAGATGAGGTCGGCGTACCGCTGGCGGTAGCGCGTGTCGGTGTCGGCGAGCCCGTGCCA
>CAYFLC010000093.1:0-6870 GCA_964343885.1 uncultured Bifidobacterium sp. | reverse complement strand
GCCTCCACCGGATCAGGCGTGTGCCGCAGATCGCCTGGCCGTCACCTCAGTTGTTGTTCGTTGCCGGTCGTTGATATTCACCTGGTGGCAAGCGCTGCGGCCTTCTTCGCCAAATTCGGCTGGCCCATTTCATTGACCAACTCGGTGAAGTCGGCGGTCGGCCCGCTCCACTTCCAATCATCGACGTTTCCCACCGGAACGTCGGTGACGATGGTCGCGACACGACGAAAAAGGTGGGCGAGTTCGCGGTTCTCGCGCAGGGTGGCTGCCAACTTGGCGGCACCGCGAACCTGCACGTCCCACTTCGCTTCGTCGTCGGGAATACCGTCGATTGTCTTCCACTTCGCCAGCACAGTTGCGGCGCTCTTGGCTCCCCAACCGGGCAAACCGGGAAAGCCGTCGGATGTGTCGCCGACAAGGCCCAGATAGTCGGCAATCGATTCCGGACCGACACCAAACTTCTCGCGCACCGCATCTTCATCGATGATCGCGTTGTTTCGACGGTCGAACTGAACGACGCGCTTACCCGTGACGCACTGACCGAGATCCTTGTCGGGGGTCAACATGAGCACCTGCTTCACGCGCTTGTCGGCAGCCGCAACCTTTGCTGCGCTACCGAGTGCGTCGTCGGCTTCGTACTCTTCCATTGCCCACACCGTGACGCCGAGCGCACGCAAAGCATCTTCGAGCAACGGGATCTGGTGCAACAACACCGGCTCCATGCCCTCGCTCGTCTTGTAGCCGTCGTAGAGGTCGTTGCGGAAACTCTCGATCACATGGTCGGTGGCCACACCAATGTGCGTTGCCCCATCTGCGATCAACTGCAGCGTCGACGACAGAACACCGATCGTTGCGGCAAGCGGTGGTGGTTCGCTGTGCCGTACTGCCTGTCCGTAGTGCTGTCGGTACAGCTCGTACGTTCCGTCGACCAAATGAACTCTCATTGCGACACGCTCACGACACCGACGCTCACTACAGAGCGGTGATGTGGACCTTCTTCACGTTGATCAAACGTTCGAGGTCGTGGTGCGAAATCTTCCAGCCATCTTTTGTGCGAACGAGTTCGTCGACATAGGCAGCCCAGAGAACGATGAGGTGATCGGGGTCGGCAGGCAGTTCGTGAGTGGCCTGCACGTAGCTGCGCATGTGCGCACGGTCGCCGTCAACGCTCACTTGAATGTTGCCGATCATGTGCTGCGTGCGGCCGTACTTGTTGCGCGCCGCGGTCACCCACGGACGGTAGGCGTCGAGTCCCTTGATCGGTTCCGGGCCGAAGCCCGTGACAACCACGTCGTCGGTGAAACACGTGCAATAGCGGTCGTAGTCGCACTGGTCAATCGAATCGGCGTAACGAATGATGATGTCGCCAACGGCCAGGCGGTCTTCGATGTTGCTCATGAGCCGAGCCTAGACGGGGGCGTCGCGGCCGTCGGCAGGCGGAAGTTCGCTAGACCAGGAAGGCAAGGAATGCGCCGACTGCGATGTACGGCACGAAGGCGATGTGATCGCGACGGTCGAGTGCGCGCATTGCAACCAGCACCGCACTCACGACACCCGCAAGCACGAATGTGTACACGGTGCCCCGAATGAGAACGTCCCAACCGCGGTAGGCCAGCAACAACCCGATGGATGGTGCGAGCATCACGTCACCACGACCGAATCCGCCGCGCGATGCCGCCGAGATCACGGTGTAGAGCACGAACAACCCAACCGCTCCGGCGAATCCGCGCAAGAGGTTCGTGGGGTCCCAATGCCACAGCGCATCGATGACGATGAGCGGAACGCCGCTGACGATCATCAAGCCGGTGACATAACGCGGCACGCGGTGCGTGTACGCGTCGATGATCGACAGCGCGAGCAAGCCGAGGAACACAGCGATCGCCGCGAGGGTGAGAAAACCACGTGTCGATTCACGGTGCAGCATCAACGCACCGACTCCGGTCCACGCGCAAATGGCCGCGGTTTGGGCGGGGCCGAGATTCAACTGTTGGTGTCGGATCCGTCGGAGATTTTTCTGGGCGGTTTCGACCACCCAGAATCCGCCGACAAGGCCGAGGAGCGCGGCGATATAAGCCGTGGCTACTCCTGCACCAATTCGATGAGCGTGCCGAAGGAACCCTTGGGGTGGATGAACGCCACTGTTGTTCCGCGGCTGCCGGGACGCGGCGCCTTGTCGATGGGCTGTGCACCCGCGGCGATCATCGACTCGAGTGCCTTGCCACAATCAGCGACGCGGTAGCCGATGTGATGAAGACCCTCGCCGCGCTTTTCGATTGCCTTGGCAACCGGTGAGTCTGGACGGGTCGGCGTGAGCAGTTGTACGTAGCTCTCGGCGACTTTCAACAGTGCCTCTTCGACTCCGTCACTTTCGACGACTTCGCGGTGCTCGACTTCGGCACCGAATGCACGGTGGTAGTAGTCGATGGCCGCTTCGAGGTCTTTGACGGCGATGGCAACGTGGTCGATTTCAGTCAGCAACATGGCTCTATCGTTCCATTCTTGTTCGTCTAGCGACGAAACATGTTGATCTTTGCCTCGCCAACCTTGGCGCGCAGCGCAGGGTCTTCTATTCCGAGACCCGCACCGGGGGCAAGGCAGAGGATTCCCAACTTGCCCTCGTGCATGTTGTGGTGCACCTGATAAGCGGCCTCGCCCACCTGCGAGAGGTCGAACACCTGCGACATGACGGGCTGAATCATGCCCTTCGAGATCAGGCGGTTGGCCTCCCACGCCTCGCGGTAGTTGGCGAAGTGACTGCCGACCAGACGCTTCAAGCGCATCCAAAAGTGCCGATTGTCGAACTCCATCATGTAGCCACTGGTGGCTGCGCACGTGACCACGGTGCCGCCGCGCTTGGCGACGTACATCGATGCGGCAAATGTGGAACGGCCGGGGTGTTCGAACACGATGTCCGGGTCTTCGCCAACGAGATCGCGGATGTCGCCGCCCAGGCGGCGCCATTCCTTCTCGTTGTGGTTCCCGTCTTCGTCGAAGAATTTGTAGTTCGCGGTCTTACGGTCGATGACGGCTTCGCAACCCATGTCGCGGAGGATCTTCGCCTTGTCGGGCGAGCTGACAACGCCGACAGGAATGCCGCCTCCGTTCAGCACGTACTGCACGGCGTACGCCCCGATTCCACCCGTAGCTCCCCAGATGAGCACGACGTCGCCCTGCTTCATCTGCGCACCGTTCTTCGACACCAACATGCGGTAGCTGGTGCTGTTGCACAGGGCGTTGACAGCGGCTTCTTCCCACGACAGGTGCGCGGGCTTCGGCATCAACTGGTTGGCTTTGACAACCGACAATTCGGCCAGGCCACCAAAGTTGGTTTCGTAACCCCAGATGCGCTGGTTGGCGGCGAGCATCGAGTCGTTGTGGGCCGACTGATCTTGATCGTCGACGTGATTGCAGTGCACGGTGACGCGATCGCCCGGCTTCCAGTTCCGCACCGCTGCACCGACGCGCAACACAACGCCTGACGCATCGCTTCCGACGACTTGGTAATCGCGGTCGTGCCGCTTCGCCCATTCGCTTTCGCGACCGAGACGCGCCATGGGGCCGAACGTCGACACCGGTTCGAAGATGCTGCTCCACACCGTGTTGAAGTTGATCGACGACGCCATCACCGCGACGTACACCTCGTCGGGTGCGAGCTCGGGAGTGGGCACGTCGCCGACATGAAGGCTCTTGCGCGGGTCTTTGTCGTTCGATGCGACGCCAGCAAACATTTCGGTTTCCGACTTCAACACGTGCGCAGCGCGGTATGCCGACGGAATCGGGAGCTTCGCGATAGTGGCGGAATCGGCTCCGGCGAGGATCGCGTCGCGGATTTCGGACATGGTTGAGTCAGCCATTCGGAGAGGTTACCGACGGGTACCCGACGCCCAACCCCGACCGCCTACGCTTGGCGACATGCCAGGTTCATACATCGTTGCCGGAGCCCGTACGCCGATCGGAAAGATGAGCGGGGCCCTCGCCGGCTTCAGCGCCGCCGAACTGGGTGCGTTTGCAATCGCCGAGGCGATGAAACGGGCGAACGTCAAGCCAGAACAGATCGACCACGTGATGATGGGTCAGGTGTTGATGGCCGGTCAGGGCCAGGTGCCCGCACGTCAGGCCGCGGTGAAGGCAGGAATTCCGCTGCACGTGCCCGCAGTGAACATCAACAAAGTGTGTCTGTCGGGTATCAACACCATTTACCTTGCCGACCAAATGATTCAGGCCGGCGATGCCGACATCGTGATCGCAGGCGGAATGGAGTCGATGACCGGCGCTCCCTACATCGCCAGCGGTGCGCGTGGTGGTTTCCGCTACGGCAACACCGAACTCGCGGACGCGATCATCAAAGATGGTCTGTGGTGCGCATTCGATGCGTGCCTGATGGGCGAAGGCACCGAGAAATACAACGCGGGTGGCATCGGTCGCACGGCGCAAGACGAGTTCGCGGCGAAGAGCCACGAGCGCGCCGCGAATGCGATGAAGGAAGGCCGCTTCACCGACGAAATCGTTCCGGTTGCCATTCCGCAGCGCAAGGGCGACCCGCTCATGTTCGACAGCGACGAAGGTGTGCGCCCAGGAACAACCACCGAATCTCTCGGCGGACTGAAGCCTGCTTTCGTCAAGGAAGGATCAATCACCGCCGGCAACGCATCGCAGATCAGCGACGGCGGTAGCGCGGTCGTGGTGATGAGCAAGAAGGCCGCCGAAGCATGTGGTGTCCAGCCGCTAGGTGAAATCGTTTCCTATGGCCTCGTCGCCGGGCCCGACAACATCTCGCTGCTTCACCAGCCGAGCCGCGCGATCCAAAAGGCGCTCGCGAAGGTCGGCAAGAAGGTGTCCGACCTCGACCTCTTCGAATTGAACGAGGCTTTCGCGGCGGTTGGAATTGCTTCGATGGCCGAGCTCGGAATCACCGATGCGATCACAAACGTCAACGGCGGTGCCATCGCACTGGGTCATCCGATCGGCATGAGCGGCAACCGCATCACACTGCATCTGCTTCACGAACTCCGTCGTCGTGGTGGCGGAATGGGTGCGGCTGCACTGTGCGGCGGTGGCGGCCAGGGCGACGCGATCATTGTCCGCTCGCTCTAAACGACTCGCAGTTCTGGTCGGCGGCGCCGCGTGCGTCGGTGTGGCCGGCGGTCTGCTGTCAGCCCTCTTCATGGGCTCGCTCAACTGGGCGACAACGACACGCATTGAACATTCGTGGCTCATCTTCCTGTTGCCACTCGGTGGTCTTGCGGTCGGTTTCATGTACCACCACTTCGGTCAGCCGATCGCCGGAGGAACAAGCCTCGTACTCGATGCGGCACACGTTCCCGACGGTGAAGTACCCACCCGCATGGCACCGATGATTTTTTCGGGAAGTGTCGCGTCGCATCTCGTTGGGGCGAGTGTCGGTCGCGAAGGTGCGGCGGTGCAGATAGTTGCCGGCATCACCGACGATGTCGCACGGCGCCTGGGGCTCTCGTACGCGTCGCGCCGTTCATTGCTCGTGTGTGCTGTTGCCGCTGCCTTCGGCGGATTGTTCGGCGTGCCGATTGCCGGTGCATTGTTCGCCTTGGAGGCACAACGTGAAACACGGCGTCACTTCAGCGTCTTCCCCTTCGCTTTGGCGTCGAGCATCATCGCAAACGCCGTGGCAGGCGCAATCGGCACCGAACACGAACGTCCGTTCCATGTTGAACACCTGCCTTGTGGTTGGTCATATCTGTGGCGATACGTCGTCGCCGCGGCGTGCTTCGGTCTGATCGCCGTGGCCTACATCCAGGTTGAGCATCGCGTGAAGCACCTCTTCGCCCGCGTGGTGAAGTGGCCGCCACTGCGTCCGTTCATCGGCGGCGTCCTCGTGCTTGCTTTGCTGGCCGCTTCCGGAACGCGCTCATACCTCGGCATTTCGTCCAACCTCATCAATATCGCACTCACCGGGGCCGTCGGTGTTGCTGCAATCGCCTTTGTTTGGAAGCTCGTCTTCACTGCCGTATCGCTCGGCAGCGGCTTTGTCGGCGGGGAAATGTTTCCGCTGTTCGTCATGGGTTCACTGGCCGGCGCCCAGTTCGCGCGCATCACCGACACATCAGTTCCGTTGTTTGCAGCTTTGGGATTGATCGCGGTGTTTGCTGCCGCATCGAACACACCTCTCACCTGCATGGTCATCGGCATCGAACTGTTCGGCTGGCACGGAGTTCCGGCCTACGTGATCGTGTGTTTGATTGCGGTGCTGGCCAGCGGCGACCACTCCATCTATCAGCCCTCACCGTTGTTGAAGCGCCATCTGGCGCGTGACGACTGAACCGCCTAGGCGGCGCGCTTCGCGGGATAACGAGACCACTCACCGGTGGTGAAGTCGTACACCTTGCACAATCTTGTGGCCGAGAAGTATTCGCGAATCCGCAGTTTCTTCGTAATCGACACACGTGGGAACGACCGCTCGATCGCCCGCATCGCTTCGGGCAACTTGTAGAAGGGAATACGCATGTCAACGTGGTGAGGAACATGCGTGAAGATGTTGTGCACGAAAAAGTTGAGGGGTCGCGACACGCGGAGGTTGGTAGTCCCCTCCATTTGCCCCTTGAATTTCGACCACTCGCGGCGCTGGTGCCACTGGATATCCGGGTTCACGTGCTGCACATACACGACAAATCCGATCATCCACGTGAAGAGAATCCACGGCACGACTGCCACCTTGACGAGCATCCATACAACACCGCCAACACCACCGACTGAATGCCAACCGGCGAACCCCACGCCGCACGCCGCAACGACGAGAATGGCCGTGAGCACGCGCCGTTCGTGTGAGATGGTCTTCCCGAGCTTTCCTTCTGCACGAAATCGCATCATCTTGTTCCACCACACGTTGCGGCCGTA
>CAYFLC010000092.1:0-6951 GCA_964343885.1 uncultured Bifidobacterium sp. | reverse complement strand
ATGCGGGAGAGTTCCATGGGGGCACCGCGATTCTAGGGGTCGATCGGGGTTGGGGCCGTGAAAACGCGCTGTTAGCCTCGCTCGACGTGGCAAACATCAAGAGCCAAAAGAAGCGCATCCTCACCAACGCCAAGCGTGAAGCACGCAACAAGGCCGCCAAGAGCGAGCTGCGTACCCGCGTGAAGACCGCAACGGCCAGCATCGGCACCGATGCAAACGGCGACGATGTCCGTGTTGCCATGAAGCGCCTCGACAAGGCCGCCTCCAAGGGAATCATTCACCCCAATCAGGCCGCCCGTCGCAAGAGCCGCCTGATGAAGAAGATCAACGCCGCCAAGGCGTGATCAAAGACAAAGTCAACGCCGCAAAGGCGTGATTTTTACCGACGCGCAGAGCGTCGACGTGTTGAGAGTTTCGCCAAGCGCGCAACGAGCACTTCCATCACCAGTTCCGGTGCCCAATCGCGCCCGCCGCGTAGATGAATGTCGGCATCGGCCAGCAACTGCACCGCGTCGCGCACGGAATCACCACCGAGTCGGTCGTACTGCGCCATCGCCTTCTTTGCCGGATATTCGCTTTTGATACCGAGCAGTTCCATAGCGTCGGCGGGAGTCGCCACATCGGCACCATCGAGTCGTGCAAGACGCTCGAAGTGACGGTGCAGCACAGCCATCACCTGAAGTGCGTGCATCTCCCCCGCCCCGAGCATGCGGTGCAAGGTCGAGAGCGCCAGCGGCACGTCGCCCGAATCGATGGCATCGGTCAGCTTCCATGGCGCAACCATTCCGGCTTCGCCGAGGAACGGCATCACGTCGTCACGCGTCAGTTTCGTGGATCGACCGAAGGTGGCGAGCAGTACCTCGACAACTCCGGGGAAACGGCCAGCGTCGTTGCCCAGCCGATCGACGATGGCCGCGATCGCCCCTGGGTCGAGTTTCAGTCCGGCACCTTCGAGCTGTTCGCGGAACCAAAGTTCGCGCTCGCGCGGCTTGTCAGCCACGGCGGTTGACACCGTTGTGCCGCCGGACTTCTTCACGGCGTCGAGAACCGACTTGGCAACCGCGCCAGTGGCGGTGAGGAGAAGGTGCGTGGAGTCAACGGGGTTGGAGAGGTAGGTCACGAGCGGCTGCAGCGAGTCGACCTTTGGCTCGTTGATGTGCCTGAGTACAACGACGCGGTGCTCGCTGAACAACGCCATCGTGGAAGCAGCATCGACAGCCGACCGAATGGCCGTTTCGGTGTCGTCGATCGTCGATTGATCGGCATCGAAATCATCAAGCATGAGCGAACGGTCGCCACCGCCAACTGCCTCGTGAATGCGTGTTGTCAGCTCGTCGACGACGAGCGACTCGTCGTTTCCCGTGATGAGCATGATGGGCACGCCCCAGTGTCGCACACGGGTGCAGGTCGACTCCCCCGCGCATCATGAAATACGCGCCACAATCACGGCAACCCACCACACGTAGCGAACGCCAAGCAAGACGGGCGACATGACCATCGATGCGATCGGGCCACCCACCAGACCCGCAACCGCACACAACGGAAGACCGGCCAGCATCACCGCGCCCGCGATAGGAACCGCGAGCAAGTTCGCCAATAACCCGAACGGCGCAACACGCCCGAACGACACGATCATCACCGGCAGAGTTCCCACCTGCGCAGCAAGCGACGTCGACAATGGCGTGGCAAGCATCGGTGGGACTCGCAGCCGCGTCAGCAGCCGTTCACACGGATTCGCAAGCGTGACGAGGCCAAGGGTCGCAGCGAAGGAAAGCCAGAAGCCGACCGACCACAGAAGAAACGGATCGCAGAACGCCAGCACGGTGGACGAAACGAAGAGGGTACGGCGGGCCGTGATTCGACCGCCTGCCGCAAACACCACTGCCGATAGACCGGCCATCGCGGCCGCGCGCAGCACCGACGGCTCGGCCCGCGTCATCAATGTGAATGCGCCGAGCACCGCGACGGTTCCGACAAGGCGCCCTCGTGGTCGCAAACGCGTCAGGAGGGGTGCGAAGACTGCGAGAACGAACGCGATGTTCTGACCCGAAACCGCGGTGAGGTGCGACAGCCCCGCGGAACGGAACGCGTCTCGCATCTCGCGCGGCTGGGCTCGGTCGTCGCCGATCACCAAGCCGAGAAGCAATGCGGCATCGGCAACAGGCAGAACCGACGAGCCGTGGGCAATGAGTCGGCGCAGACGGTTGGTTGCCCGCGTGAGAGCGGAACCTTGTGTCCAATCACCGCCAAGAGTGACTCGCGACAGTCGTCCCGCAACATGCCTCACGAGCTTGTAACGCGGCGGGCTTCCCGAGAAACGTTCACGTTTGGCCGAGAGGCGAATGGATTCTCCTTGCATGTGGTCACGTACGCGCCACGCATTCGCCCCAAAGAGCGTCGCTTCGTACCGCCATCCCTCGATGCGAAAGACGACCGCAACACCTGATCCACGTAGTTCCGGATCACCAACAAGAGTCGCCGCCCCCGCGTACGCGCCCGTTGGCGAGCGATACACCTTGCGCCATTCGGTCGATGAGCGCCAGGCGATGACCGCGAACACGCAAACCGTGACCAAGAGCACCGAACGGACGGATACCCGGTGCGACGAACCAGATGGCACCGTGTCGTACGATCGGGACGTGTCGACCGAACGCCCCGTCAGCTCAGCACCCAGCGACCGTGCACGACGTCGACGCATCGTTCCGGGCGGCATCGTTGATCTGAAGGGCGTCCTGGCCCGGAGGGGTGGAATCGCGGGCCTGGGCATCGGCGCAGCAAGCGCCCTCTTCGGCGCATTGATCCTTGCTGCCTCGGGCAGTGCATTTCTCGGTGCCATTGGCTACGTGTTCGTGGCGTTCGGCATCCCTCTGTTGTCGGTCGTCGGAGTCCCTGCCGTATCGGGCGGCGCACGCTGGTTCGTCGCCATTGCCGGCAGCGCCGCGCTGTGGTTCGCCATCGGACACTTCTCGGCCGCACGCGTGCGCAGAAAAGTCGTCGCGGGATGGCGCGAATGGGGCATCGAATTCGCGATGTACGCCGGTGGTGTATGCCTCGGCGTTGTTCTCGGTCTCGTGTTCGCTGCCAAGTCGCTCGGCGCCATCTAGCAAGGGCACTTTGGTCACGACACCGTGACGAAAGGCTTCATTTCGGCGAACTTCCCGTCGCCGATGCCCTTCACGTCGAGAAGTCCTTCGATTTTCCCGAACGGTCCGTTCGCCTGACGGTGAGCAATGATCGCCTTCGCCGTTGATGGCCCCACGCCCGGCAACGATTCGAGCACGGAAGCATCGGCCGTGTTGATGTTGACGATTCCCTTTCCTGCTGCGGAACCGACTGTCTGTGGCTGAGTCGTAGCGGCGGCAATGGCTTGGGGAACCGTTGGGTGCGTGGGGTTGGTGTGTCTCACTATCGGTTTGACGCTTGGCCGCGTGGCGCGCGCGGCCCCACGGTTCGGAATGAACACCTGATCGGCATCGGAAAGCGGAAGCGCCATGTTGACCGAGGCGGTGTCGGCGTCGGCGGTGACGCCGCCGGCCGCATCGACCGCGTCGACGACTCGACTGCCGGGACGCAGCGTGTACACACCCGGGGCTATGACCGCACCGACGACGTGCACGGTGATGTCAAGACCCGACATCACAGAGCCGCCGAGAGTTCCCGAACCGGTGGTATTGACGAATGACGTTGCCAAGGGCCCCGACGACGCAGAGGCGAATGGCAGCGAATTCTCGAGCGGCGGCGCCGGGGCTCGCAACAACCACCAGGCTCCGATACAGACGACGAGAATCGATCCGGCAGTGGCAAACGCCCGTGCGGGGCCGTACCACTCGACGGCGGCCTTCAAACGTTCACGGAGTTGGGCGAAGAACTGCACGTCCGCGTGTGTGCGTGAAGTGCGATGCCTCGGCAACGCGCGACAGTGCGGTGCACGTCGTCAGAACAGGCGTGCAGTCAGCTGCTTGCGGTATTTCGCGGTGCGCGGGTCGTCGGGACCCATCGTTTCGAGGATGTCGAGGAACTTTTGTCGCGCGACCTCGTCGGCCTTGACCTGGTCGAGAAGAAGTGTGAGTTGTGCGTCGAAATCGTCGACGGGCTCGGCGGCGAGGCGTGCGGCCGCCGCCACGCGACGGACGTCGTCGGTTTCGGGGATGCGTGCGAGCAACTTCAGGGCCTCGTCACTGCGGTCGGTTTTCACCATCAACTGCGCCATCGCGATAACCGCGTCGTGGTTGCCGGGTTCCATTGACAGTGCGACCTTGAGGCTCTCTTCGTCGCCCGCGTCGATGAGCTGACGTACCACGCGGCTCTCTTCCGATGGCAGCAACCGGGCCACGAACTCGGCAATGGCTTGCTCGGGTTGCGCACCCATGAAACCGTCGGCCACCTGACCATTGACGAGCGCATACACCGCAGGAATTGATTGCACGCGGAACGCCGCCGCAATCTGTGGATTGGCGTCGACATCAACCTTGGCGAGGACGACCTGCCCGTTGGTCGCAGCGATGACTTTCTCGAGAATCGGCCCGAGCGTCTTGCATGGCCCGCACCATTCGGCCCACAAATCGACCACGACGGGCGTGGTCTGCGAACGCTCGATGACTTCGGCCTGGAAAGTGGCGTCGGTGACGTCGATGACCGTGCTCGTACCCATGCCCGAGACGCTATCGGCGGCGAATCGTGGCTAGTTTTCATGACGCATGAGCAACCAACTGCCCCACGGTCTCTCCCCCGCAGTCATCCCGTGGCTCGAGGCGAACATTGCGGGCGCCAAGGGCCCCTTCGACTTCACCATGATCGCCGGAGGCCACTCGAACCTCACGTTCGGCATGGTCGATGGCAACGGCCGCAAGTACGTGCTGCGTCGGCCACCTCTCGGACACGTTCTTGCAAGTGCCCACGACATGGGTCGCGAGCACCGCATCATCGCCGCGCTCAGCAAGTCGAACGTTCCCGTTGCTCCGGCTCTCGGTTTCTGCGATGACCCGGCCGTGAACGACGCGCCGTTTTACGTGATGTCGTTCGTCGATGGACACGTCATTCGCGACACCGAAACAGCCTCACGCCTTCTCACCGTCCCGGCGCGCCGGCGTGCCAGCGAATCGATCGTCGACACGATGGCGGCCATTCACGCGGTCGACCTGGCCGCGGTCGGCCTCGACACACTCGGCAAACACGAGGGCTACATCGCACGCCAGTTGAAGCGTTGGTACGGCCAGTGGAACGCACAGAAGACGCGTGAACTGCCCGGCGTCGATCGCGTGCACGACGAACTGATGAAGCGCATCCCCGACCAGGGCCCTGCAACCATCGTGCACGGCGACTACCGCCTCGACAATTGCATGGTCGACGACAACGGCAACGTCGTTGCAGTTCTCGACTGGGAAATCTGTACGCTCGGCGACCCACTCGCCGACCTCGGTTTGCTGATGGTGTACTGGACCGGCCCGGGCGACGAAGAAAGCGCGTGGGCCGGCGCACAGACGTCCGTTGAAGGTTTCATGAACCGCCGCGACCTTGCCGAGCGCTACGCACAGGTGTCCGGACGCGACATCTCGAACATCGACTTCTACGTCGCGTTCGCATTCTGGAAACTCGCTTGCATCCTCGAAGGCGTTTACGCCCGTTATCTGGGTGGCGCACTCGGTGAGCGAAGCCAAGAGGAACTCGAGCCGTTCAACCAACAGGTGGTTGCCGCCGCCGCGAAGGCGGAAGCGACGCTCGAAAGGCTGTCGTGAAACTTCCCCTGCGCATCGTCGGCGACGTCCCGACACTCGACAAACCGGTTTTGGTGACGATGTTGACGGGCTGGATCGACGCTTCGGGCGCTGCCAATGCGGCAATGGAGGCAGTAAAGAAAGCAACGAACGCTTCTCTCTTCGCAACTTTCGACGCCGACACGTTCATCGACTACCGCGCACGTCGGCCGATCATGGAACTGCGCGAGGGCCTGAATGCCCGCATGCGCTGGTCAGTCACCGAACTTCATGCGGGCAAAGACGAAAACGGCCGCGACATCATCCTTCTGTCCGGACCCGAACCCGACACGGCGTGGGAGCTCTTCACGGAAGTCGTGTGCGATCTGTGCAGTCAACAGGGCGTGCGGCGCGCCTTTGCCATCGGCGCATACCCGTTCGCGACCCCGCACACCCGCCCGCCGCAACTGTCGTGCCATTCACCGTCGCCCCACGTACTTGCCGAAGTTCCCTTCTTGAAGAATTCCGCCGATGTGCCCGCTGGCGTTGCCGCGGTACTCGAGCACGGTCTCACAGAACGCGGCATTCCGTCACTCAGCCTGTGGGCACAGGTTCCGCACTACGTGTCGGCGCTGTCGTACCCCGCCGCGGCAGCGGCCCTCTTGTCTGCGGTGCAAATGGTGGCCGGGCTTTCGATCAACGTCGACGAACTCTTGGAAGAGGCGCGCGTTCAGCGCGACAGGATCGACCAGTTGGTGTCGGCCAACCCCGAACATCTGCAGATGGTCCATCAACTCGAGGTGATGTTCGACGAAGCCCTGAAGTCGGGCCAAATCGATCCCCGGGACAATCGGAATGGTCAAACGCCAGCGAGCGGTGATGCAATCGCGGCGGAAGTCGAAAAATTTCTGCGCGAGCAGATGGGCCGTGACAACAAGTAATTTCGAATCATTCAATGAGGGGGAAAACATGACCGAACCCAACGACATTGCACGCCTGTGGAGCCTCGATGGTCGCAGTGCGATCGTCACCGGTGTCAGCACCGGAAGCATCGGCGAGGGCATCGCGCGCGTTCTCGCCGCCGCCGGGGCACACGTCACCGTGTCCGACATACGTGACAACGGCCTCTCGGCCATCGCCAAAGAAATCGGTGGCGAGGCCGTCGTTGCCGATCTCACCGACGAGGCGGCGGCGAACAAGTTGATCTCGTCACCGAAGTCGGTCGACATACTCGTGAACAACGCCGGAAGCTACTTCG
>CAYFLC010000091.1:0-7194 GCA_964343885.1 uncultured Bifidobacterium sp. | reverse complement strand
ACGCCGCCTTTGACGGGTCGGGCTGCTGCACCATCAGCCGACGCAGCCGACGTCGGTGACACCGTCCCACCATCAGTCTCAACCGACCAATTCAAATCCGTTGTGCGCACCAACAACGTCGTCGAATCAACCTTCGTACCATCACCACAAAACGGACACGAACCCTGACGCGCCTCGAACGGTGTGAGATCCATGTCCTGCGCACCACCATGCCACGCACCCGGATCATTCGCCGGATCCTCACCCGCAAACGAAAACGTCCATTTCTCCGTCTTTAGATCAACATCGACATAACGATTACGACCCGGCCAGTTCGAGTCATACACCATGATCCGCGCCACATCCGGCGACGGATACTCCACCGCATACGGCAAAATCGCATGACCGCCACCCTCGGTATACACACCCAGCGTGTACTCCAACTTGTCCTTACCGAACGACTTCTTCAACTCGTCAACCTTCTCGGCCAACGACGCCTTCGTCCAATCCTCAATCGCCTTCTGCACCTCGGGCACGAACTGCGTCGCGAACGTCCGCATGATCGCATGAATCTCTTCACCTTCCGACGGCAACTTCACCGTCTCAGGCAACTTCGCCGCATTGAACCGCGCCGACGCCAAAGCAACAAGACCCTCACAATGACCCGTCGCACGCGCCTGGTTCACCATACGAGCCCACGCCGCAGCCTCAGCCGTCAACGTGCACGGCTCAGCCACACCATCAACACACACCTCAGGACCCGAACCAAACATCGACACAAGATCCGCAGAATCAAAATTCACATCAGGAAACGTCGCCGACGGAAAATTCGGAAACGACCAACCATTCATCTGCGGCAACATCTTCGACGCAACAGCACCAGAAGGCGCCGGCGCCGCATCCTTCCCAGCAGCAGCACCACCACCGCCAGACGACGCACCCCCACCACACGCAGCAAGGACGACGAGCGACGCACCGAGCAGAAGGCCAGAGAGGCGCGTTCGCAACCGATTCGTCACAGAGCAATTTTATGTCAGTTACAGTGACTAAATCACGGCGCCCACGGCACTTTTTTTGGGCCGAAACCCTTATTTTGCGGGGGCCGACGCCAATGCGCCGGCTGCGACACATGCGCCGAGTCGACTTCCCGCAGTAGTGCCCATCGGGTAGTGGATCCCCGCATACACGCGCGAAACACTCGCTTCGTCGGCAGCAGCGGAAAATGACGCGAACGACCGCGGCTCGACGTTGAACTGTCGACGCGATTGCTCGGTGACGCCGTATCCCGGATCATCGAATGCAACGTCACCGAGGTAGGCGGTCAGAACGTCGGCAGCGGCACGAGAAATGCCCGAGTGACCCGAGGGGTACTCGGGGAACGCAGGAGTCATCAAGTATGACGACCACGCGGGGTCGGTTCGTTGCAGCACAGTGACCGGACGCTCGACCATCCACTTGTACTTCTCGCGCCACACCGCGATGAACGCGTCTGACACCGTGACCATCTCGTGCGCGATCATTCGAAACGTTGCGACTGCCGAGAGCTTCTTCAGCTTCGCGGCTTCGAGTCCAATGACAAGCCAATGTCCGGCGGGAGTTCCCGTACGTCCTCGCCCGTCATCCCAGAACCGTGCCATCGACTTCTGGTCGTCCGTCAACGTCGCAGCCGTATCGGCAACTTGCTTCGCCTGTTCGCCGTACGGCGATTCTGCCGATCCGGTCTTCGGAGGCGCAGGCAGTGAACACTTCGTGCTCGAAGCCAGGAACGAGGCAACGGTCCCCCAACCGGGATCAATTGCCGGCTGGTAGTTCGGCGGTGTCGGCACCCAGATTCCGGGACCCTTCACGTCGGGCGCGGTGATCTTCAACGACTCGGTGAAGCCATCACTCTGCGAACGCGCGATGATCGCCTTCGCGACTTTCTGACCCCAGGCGAAGGACGCTGCGAGTTGACCACCCGTCAAACCGACCGACGACTTCGCAACAACTCCGTCCGCGACTTCTGCGATTGTCGTTCGATCGGCGTTGATGACGAAAAGTGAACGTGCGACGATGCTCGCAGCGACGACCCCGCTGATCACGGGGTCGACGTTCTTCGGCCGTTCACCGGGAAACTGAAAACCTGACAGGGATGTGACAAACGGATCTCCGGCAGAAGAAGAAGCAACGAACGATGCGAGTGCCGCATATGCGTAGCGACGCGCCGCCTTCGTTGGCGCGACGCGGTCGCGGGAGATTCGAAACGTCAGTTCCTCCAAGAGCGGCGCGACATCGTTGGCCGTTGCCGAACTCGCTGGCGCTTCGGGCGCGTCGGACGGCGCTGCGACGTCATCGTCGAGGAAACCAGCCACAACCGCGGTAGGTATTGCCCCGTCGACTTTCGCGCCGGTGGCAACAGTTGTCGTGGCATTCACTCCGAGGAACGAAGAACCCGACACGTTGGCATTCGAGAACAAGGCTCGATCGGCCGTCGCGCCGTCGAACTTGGCACTGGTTGCGGTTGCCCGCGACAGCACGGCACCATCGAGTTTCGCCTTG
This sequence comes from uncultured Bifidobacterium sp., assembly GCA_964343885.1. Classification (GTDB taxonomy): domain Bacteria; phylum Actinomycetota; class Acidimicrobiia; order Acidimicrobiales; family Ilumatobacteraceae; genus F1-20-MAGs119. The sequence goes on along the minus strand of CAYFLC010000091.1, from coordinate 4,677 downwards.
GACAGGTCGGCGCCGATGAGAACCGCCTGCGTGAGGTCGGCACCCGTCAGGTCGGCACCCGACAGATTGGCCCCGCGCAGATCGATACCCACAAGGCTCTTGCCCGCGAGATTCGCGCCGGACAGGTCGGCATTTCGGCAAAGCGCGTCGGGCGCGGGAGTGCACGCGACCGTCGACGTGGTTGTCGATTCATCGGCCGAGCCCCCACCGCATGCACCGAGTACGAGGCCGGCAATGAGCAACACCGTGACCTTGCGAAGCCTCATGGTTCGACCACCTGCAGTATTTGGTTGGCGTCGACGTCGTTCAACACGACTTTCTTTTTCGTTGCGGGGAAATCGACCGTGACTTCCGCGATGCGCTCGTGAAGTTGACCAAGACCAAAATGCACAAGCCGCGAGTCGGCGGTGAGGAACGAGCCAGTTGTACCGACGAATGCCTTCTGGATCGGCCCCTCGGCAACCGCACGCACGGTCACGATCGCACCGTTCGCGTCGATGTCGGACTTCGTTCCGGTGACCTTCACATCGAGCCACGCACCCACATTTGGTGTGACGTTGTGGAAGAACAACGGCGTCTCGGCATCACGAGTGACGAACAGATCGGTCTTGCCGTCTCGGTCGGCGTCGAATGCGAGCACACCCTTCGTGGGTTTTGTTTCTTTCATTCCGACCGTGGAGGCAACCTCGGTGTAGACCCCGGAGTTGTCTGACGTCCAGAACTTGAACGGATTATCCGCATAGCAGTATTGGCCGGCATTCCACGAGATCACCATGCCCGATGCCGAGGCGATGTCACGCTTTCCCGCGTTCGTTGAGTCGAGGTACGTGGCTCCCCAACCCCAGAGACTGTTGCGTACTCCGGCCGCATCGGTGATGTCGGCAAACTTGCGATCTTTGTCGTAGACGTACAGCCGGTTGCCCGACCGCAGTGATTCACCTTCGTCGTCACAACCCGGGTTCGCGCGAATCGAGGTGACGAACATCGACAGTTTTTGCTCGGGACCGATGAATCCGACAGCAAGTCCCATGCCGTTCTCTTCCAGACCGAGGTTTGATTCGTAGGTCTTTTGGTCGAAGGTGCCGTCGCCGTTGTTCCAGAAGAAACGCGTCGTGTCGAAATCGGAAACGACCGACAGGTCGGGCCATCCGTCGCCGTCGAAGTCGGTGAAACTCGACGAAAAGGAATACACGAGGTCGATTTTCGACTCGAGTTTGGCACCCGACGCCTCTGTGACGTCCTCGAAAACACCGGGCTTCCCCGAAGCGCCGAGGTTATGGAAAAGGCGCGAGTGCGACGGCTGGTTGTAGCGAGCAACATCGATCGGTTGCCACTCGTTGGTATGAATGTCGACCCAGCCATCGTTGTCGTAATCGCCGAAGCTGACACCGAATCCGGAATGCGGGAATCCATCGTTCATCGCAACGCCACGTGCCGCGGCTTCTTCGGTGAACACACCCGTTCCGTCGTTCATCATGAGGTACGCCTGGTCGCCCGCAAGCGTGGTGAGCATCACGTCTTGATCGCCGTCACGGTCGACGTCGGCATAACCAACGCCGTTGGTCGACCACTTCAACTTGTCGAAGCCGCTCCCCTTTGTCGCGTCACGAAATTTGGGCATACCCGGTTGGCTCTCGTTGATGTAGAGCTTCGGAGTCGCATAGAGGCGCGTCATCACGATGTCATCAAGCCCATCACCATTCACGTCGACCGCAGCTGCACCTCCGGACGAGCGTTCAGGATCACATTGTCGTGTCGTTTCACCGGCCGACTTCGAGGGAACGACCTTGGGGAAACGCGCAGTAATGGCGGCTGGATTGAACAAACAATCGGGCGGATTCTTCCGCGTGCTCTGTGCATCAACGAAACCGAGGGTTTTACCGATCTCTTCGAATTTCGGTTGCGGGTCCGCAACCGCGCCTGCTTCATAAGTTTTACTGCCAGAACATGCAACGGCTGTCGTCGCGAGCCCGATGAGGGCCAGCGACGACAGCCGTGCGAGACGAGTCGTCATAGGTGAGAGACGCTAACTGCTACCTCAGACTGAAGTGGATTCCCCACATGTCGAGCCACAGATTGCCCGGGTTCGTGTTGAACCCGATGCCGGCGTTGACCCAACGATCCCAGTCTCCCCAACCGCAGTGCAGTCGCGGATGCCATCCACCGCTCCACCAGCAGCTCCACCAGTGGCCGTCGAGCCAAGCATTACCCCACGCCCACACGGACACGTACGGTGCCCAGCTGGTGACGCTGACCGCTGAGGCAAAGGATGCTCCTGCACAAATCTCGACGATGCCGAAGTTGATACAGGTACCCCACCACCACGGACCAGCGCTTGCGATGAATTGGAACGAGCCATCTCCATTGACGTTGCCCCACAAGCGGAACCACACACCCGCGAGGTTCGCCCACGCGTCGAGCGTGAAGTAGGTACCTCCACGCCAACGGTTTGCACCCGACCAGTAGACGTTTCCGATCTTGATCCAACCCGCAGTGCTGAAGCCCGGGAAGTTGAGACCAACCCAGATCGACGTCTCGAACGTGCCATCAGCACCGATCCACATCGCACCGCCACCGCTGATTCCGGCAATGCCGATGCCAATCGAGGCGTACATGCCCGCCTGGCCCGGTTCATTGGAGATGCGGAAGTCGCCGCGCCCGCCACCGATGCCTGCTGCGCGCAGGTCGGCACTGCCCCACATTGTGAAGCGTGTCGTGGTTCCGGACTTGTAGAAGTTTCCACCGAAGCCAACGTTGATGGCGCTCATCACGTTGATCGTCGACGACATCGAGAACGACCAGTTGCTGCCGTCCTTCTTGCCGCTGACGTTGACGGTTGAGTTGAACGCCACCAAATTGAGCCAGCCAGAACCGGCGAACGAGAAGTTGCCGTTCGAATCGAATGAGCCCGAGACGTTCAGCGTGCCACCGACATCGCCGGAACCGATGGCGAACGATGCGGCGAAATCGGCATAGAAGAGACTGCCGACCTTGCCCAGCGCGATCGATCCACCGGCAGAGAATCCGCCGAGGTTCAGGCTGATGTTGGTTGCCGCGATACGGAAGTCACCCGACTGCGCGGCCACGGGGTTTCCGTAGCGGTCACCAATGGTGATTCCGGCGGCGGTTGCCCAGACGACCTGGCCGCTGACCTGAGCCGAGAAGACTCCGCCAACCGACACGGTGCCGGTGATGTTGAGTTGGTTCGCGTTGATGAAACCGGTCACGCGACCGAGCTGGTACCCGGCCACCGAGCCCGTGGCGTCGAACGCAATGTTCGGCGCCTGGCCCTTCGTGTAGGCGACGTTGAACGTTCCGTCGATCGTGACCACGCCGACCGTTCGGCGTGTTTGGATCGTGGCGGCGATGGACTGGAACTGATAGTTCGCCATCTGCACGTTGACGTCGATCCTGCTCGGGCTACCGAGCATGGTGAAGTCGCCACTCGCGATGATGCTTGCGAATCCCTTCGCCGGCTTCAGGCTCATGTTGACCGAGGCGGTACGGATTTCGATGAACGACGGGACGATCACCAGGTTGGAAATGCTTCCCGTCATGTCGAGGTACGGACCATCGGTGGTGTTGATACCCGCCTTACCCGAGACCGAAACTTTCGTGTCACCAATGGTGATTCCGCCGGCGAACGCTACGTAGTTGTCGGTTGGCGACACCTTGATGGCGATGACCGTGTCGTCGAGTTGCACCGAACCGGCCTTGAATCCACCAACCGCGAGGCTCGCCTCGAGTGAGAACGGATCGGTACCGATCTTGGCGCGAACGTTGACCGGCGTACCGAGGATTGTTCCACTGAAGCCGACCGACACACCCGGATCAAGGGTGACGTTGCCGACCGTGCAACCAAGCGGTGCGATGGTGAGGTCCATGTAGGTCGAGGTGAGAACTCCGCCGCCGACACTGATCACCTTGGCCGTACCGGCAGAAATGGTCTTGTTGTCGGCGCCCAGCGTTCCGGCCTGGAACGAGAAGCACGGCTTGCTGACGTCGAGGTTCGCAACGAGGCGAACCGCGACACCGGCGTCCATACCGAGCGGTGTACGCCATGCCGCTGGCAACTGCGCATTCGCAGCGATGCCGATGATCGGCAACGGAATACCGATCGGCGAGGTGTACGTGAACCCAATGGACACCGCTGCTTCGGTGAGGGTGAATCCCGGGATGCCAAACGCGTTGTTCCAAGCGAAGGCATTGCCCGTTGTCGGATCCTTACCGAGGCTTGCCGACAGCGTGAAGCTGGTGGTCGACACCGTGCCGCGCACTTCGAACGGAACCGGGGTCGAGTTCGAGCCCGTCTTCAGTTCGAAGTTACCGATGAGGCTCATCGCCGGCGACGGTGATCCGGAGATCTCGAAGCCGAGTGCGGTGAAGCGCATCGACACTGCGCTGGTGTTCATGATGTACCAGTTGTCCGGTGTCGGCAACATGATTTGCATCGTCGGCAACTTGCCGCCGGCGAGGTCCTTCAGGTTGATCGTGACCGGAACCGACATGAGAGTCGGCTGCTTCAGGAAGTCGCGCAGCCACTGCGGCACCGAGAACCCGGCCGCGAGAACCGGAGCGTTCTTCGGCAGGTTCAACTTGCCGAGGGTCGGTGCGCTGGGCAACGTGAAGTTCGTGAGCGCGTAGGTCGAGTACACGAACTGTGTCGCGGTCAGCGTC